>DATGQZ010000053.1:0-35155 GCA_035303945.1 Cyclobacteriaceae bacterium | reverse complement strand
TGTGGTGGAGCTTGAAGGTCCAAGGGCCGACCTATTTCCATGTTATGAAGTCGTGTAATAAGCTCTCCCACGCTGCTAATTCCCATCAGGTTCCATACGATATTGGAGGAAAATCTGTCTTCTGAGGTAAGGAAAACGAGAAAATATAAATTAACCGGACGTTATATCTAAAAGTTTTATAAATATGGAGAAGAATTTTTTTATTAAAGAAAATATAAGTATAATTAGCATGTCTTTTTAACTGTTCTTTTTAATTTCTATTAAATTATTTTATCCAACTAAACTACAACATTAAGCCCTGATTCCGTATTAAAAACCTATTATTTACACTCCTATCCCTACTTGTTCTAACAACAAGCTGCGCCGAGGAGCTGGAGTGTTGCCAAGACCTGTCCACTCATTTCTACGATGTAGCTGTAATTGACGCAAACGCGGGGGATCTGCTGGATCCCAACACACCTGGAGCCATCAATCCCGCTGGCATCCGCCTCTTCCGGTTGGAAGGGAATAAGGAAATAGCAGTAGCCCTCAAAGGAGGCGAAGCGCTTGATAGCCCCCACGGCGTGATGCCCTATGAGGAAGGTGGAAGGCGATTTCTAAGGCTCTTCTTCGATTATCAGGGCTTGGCAGATGAGTTTATCGGCATCATCCAGTGGGACAGCAATAAGCGGGATACCCTGGTACATCAATTCAATCAAACGGGTAAGCAAAAGCATCTTGTCCGCATCTTACATGATGGCCAACCACTATGGGAGCTGGGAGATACACCTGCGCCTTTTATTACTTTTGAAAAATAATAACCCAGCCCCTGAAAAAGGGGCTGGATTAGGATAAGCAACGGTCTTTAATCCTGCGTCAAAAACTGCCTTAACATGTAATCCCGGTCTGTCAATACCCTGATTCCTTTATGATTGTGGTGAAAATCGCTCTTAGCGTGCCATACAGTGACAGCTACTGAAATATTTTTTTTCTGACTATGGATAATTCAAAAAAAAAGTTGGATAATTGCAGCGTCTATCTCCTTTTTGAATAACGGCACAATAGGTAAAAACTGTTAAAAACCCTGACTCCTCAAGAGACATTTTTAAAAGCTTTTTAAATAAGCCGCCGATAGGAAAGCTGATAAATAATAGCTCGTTTGGTCTCGAAGAAAAAAGCGGCTTTCCAAGTATGCCCTAACTTCTTTTTTTAGAAGAATGAACGACTGGCAAATTCTTTTTAATAAACAAAAACAGTAACTCAAAAACACAAAATGAAAAACAAACTGCTTGTCCCCCTGCTGCTGGGGGCCGTCCTTAATGGGCTATGTATTACGCTGGCTTCGGCACAGGAGGAAGACTCCGTCAAACACCTCCGTTGGGAGCTGGGCCTGGATCTCCTGCCCCTGTTCGAAAAAAGTGATTTTCCTGATTATTCCCTCTTTGGCCGGTACCTGCTCAATCCGGGGAAAGACAAAAACACCTTTCTCCGGATCCGGGTGGGCTACGGATTGGAAAGTTATCTGGAACGGGACATCCAAGGACCATACCTGGAATAAGCAGAGCTATTTCTTTGCAGTAGGTGTCCAGCGCGATATCTCTGTAAGCCACCGAACAAGGGTCTACGCTGGGGGCGATATGTCGTTCGTCCGATCCAAAGACAATAAAGAATGGGATAATGCCGACGGCGTGATAGGCTATGAAGTGATCCGGCGCAACAGGAACTCCCTGGACGGATTTGTCGGCATCAGCTACGAGGCAGGCAGCATGCTGTCTTTGTCCCTTGAATCTTCCCTGTACCTGGGACTGAACGGCGCTAAACACCAAGCCGACGTCTATCGGTATAACCCTGCCGGGGAGCTTTTCCTCAGGCAGCAGGCAGACGATACCAGCCAAAGGTTGGTTTCAGGATTCCGTCCCTTTCACCAGCTGATGATCACTTATAAGTTTTAGCCATGAGAAATCAACTCCTTTTTATTTGTTTCCTAACCGGACTGCTGGTAGCGGGTAAGGTAAATGCGCAGGAGCAGGACAGCGTTGAAGTTTATCGTTGGGGAATAGGACTGGATGCGCTGTCGCTGGTGGATAAGAACAGCTATCCGGATTATTCGGTCTTTGGCCGTTACCTGCTTAACCCCGATGCCGAAAAGAGCACCTTTCTGAGACTCCGCCTGGGCTATGGTTATGAAGCCGTCCTTGACACGGCGTCATCGGGGATTTCGCTTGACCACAGCTCAAGCTTATTACGGTATGCACTGGCGCTAGGGGTCCAACGGGATCTGGTCCTCAAAGGAAAGTCAAGCCTTTATACCGGCGGGGAACTCTCTTTTCATGACTTCAGATACGAAAGAGACTGGGATATCACCGACCATACCGGCTATGAGAATACGTACCAACAAAGGCTGAGCCTTTATGGGCTGTTGGGATATAACTATAAGCTCAGTGGCCGGTTAAACCTCTCGCTGGAGACCTCGGTGTCCGTCCATTATAAGAAATATCATTTGGACGAAGATGTGTTTTATGTGTCTGGTGGAAGTATAAGAGAAAACTGGAGCGAGATCATCCAATCCCGTTTCAACCCTTTTCACCAGTTACTAATCATTTATAATTTTTAAAGCAAAAAAACCAGCCCCCGGGATCAGGGACTGGTTCATTGGTTAGCAACAGTCTTTAATCCTGCTTCAAAAACTGCCTTAATACGTAATTCAGAATCCCGCCATGGCGATAGTATTCCACTTCAATGGCGGAATCGAGCCGCGCTGTGACCTCAAAGCTAATCACCGCTCCATCTTCTTTGACGGCTTCTACCTGTAGTCTCTTCAACGGGTGAAGGCCTTCTGAGATGCCTTTGATGCTGATGGTCTCCGTTCCGGTCAGTCCCAAGCTTTCCGCCCTTTGTTCGGGAAGGTACTGCAGAGGCATCACACCCATACCTACCAGGTTACTTCTGTGGATCCGTTCATAGCTCTCCGCCAAAACGGCCTTGATGCCTAGAAGGAAAGTTCCTTTGGCAGCCCAGTCACGGGAAGAGCCGCTACCATATTCCTTTCCGGCCAGTACCACTAAGGGAGTGCCTTCCTGCTGATACTTTTGAGAGGCGTCATAGACCGTCATTTCTTCACCGGAAGGGATGTGGGTGGTATAGCCGCCTTCGCGGGTCGCCAACTCATTCTTAATCCTCACGTTGGCAAAAGTACCTCTGACCATCACTTCATCATTTCCCCGACGGGAGCCATAGGAATTGAAGAATCTCTTCTCCACACCTTTGTTGATCAGATATTGTCCGGCAGGAGAACTTTCTGAAAAAGATCCAGCGGGAGAAATATGGTCGGTGGTAATGGAATCCCCCAGTTTCAAGAGCACCTTAGCACCCGCTACATCCTGTGGATCGGGAGCTTCTGCGGAAATGCCCTCAAAAAACGGCACTTCTTTAATATAAGTCGAATCCTCTGACCAGCGGTAAACTTTATCCATGGGGGCTTCCAGCGCCTTCCACTGTTCGTTGCCTTCGAAAATCTCCCCGTAATTTTTAGTGTAGTCCTGGGGGGAAAGCACCTGACGCATCACCTCTGATATCTCCTCGTCGCTGGGCCAGATATCCTTTAGATAAACCGGCTCCAAGTTCGGATCATGCCCTAGTGGCTCATTGATCAGGTCGACATCCACCCTCCCGGCTAGCGCATAGGCCACCACCAACATGGGGGACATGAGATAATTCATTTTCACCTGCGGGTGGATGCGCGCTTCAAAGTTTCTGTTCCCGGACAATACAGAAGCGACGATCAAGTCGTTATCATCGACCGCCATGGCGATATGGGGAGGCAAGGGTCCTGAGTTGCCTATACAGGAGGCACATCCATAACCTACCACATGAAAACGCAATGCCTCGAGGTCATCCAAAAGGTTGGCAGAGGTCAAGTAATCCGTTACCACCTTTGACCCCGGCGCCAAAGAAGTTTTTACCCAAGGCTTGGTATCCAAACCTCTTTCCCTGGCTTTACGGGCTACAAGCCCTGCCCCCAGCATGACACTTGGATTGGAAGTGTTTGTACAGGAAGTAATGGATGCAATGACGATGGAGCCATCATGAAGCTCAAAACGTTCATTGTTTAAATTTACAACTACGGTTTTCAGCCCCTGCTTTGTCCTGGTTTCCAATTCGAGGTCAAGCTCGGAATCAGCCAGTTTATCCGCATGGGGCACATTTCTCCCCCCTTCCGCAAACCAGCGGCTTTTATCGCGTTTATCAAAAGGGGTGTAGGTACGTCCATGCACTTCTTCCAACAGCTCACCGAATTTTTTCTTGAAGTCTTTCAGGAGAATTTTGTCCTGTGGCCGCTTTGGTCCCGATACGGTAGGCTCTACCGTACTTAAATCCAATTCAATTACGCGGGTATAGTTAATTTTGTCCTCATCCTGCCTCCAAAGCATATTGGCCTTGGCATAATCTTCCACCAATTTGATCTGCTCTGCCGGACGGTTGGTCTGGGACATGTAGTACAAAGTCCTGTCGTCTATGGGGAAATAGGTAACCGTACAGCCAAATTCAGGCGACATATTCGCTATCGTTGCCCTATCAGGCACGGTAAGATTATCTAAGCCATTTCCGAACACTTCCACAAACTTGCCCACTACTCCATGGCGTCTCAATAATTCTGTGATGGTCAACACCATATCCGTAGCCGTCGTACCCAGCGGCAACTTACCGGTAAGTTTCAACCCAACGACCTCCGGCATGATGAAATAAATCGGCTGTCCAAGGATGGCTGCTTCTGCCTCAATTCCGCCTACACCCCATCCAATTACCCCTATACCGTTCACCATGGGCGTATGCGAATCGGTACCTACCAAGGTATCAGGAAAGACCTGGCCGTCGCGGGCGATGACACCTTGAGCCAAATATTCGAGATTGACCTGATGGCAAATACCCATCCCTGGAGGAACCACTGAAAAATTGTCAAAGGAATTTTGGGCCCATTTCAAAAATTGATAGCGTTCGCCATTCCGCTCATATTCCATATCCACGTTTTTGGTGTAGGAATAGTTGGTCCCAAAGTAATCGACCTGAACAGAGTGGTCCACTACAAGGTCCACCGGTATAAGGGGATTGATTTTTTCCGCATCTTTACCCTTTCTAACCGCTTCTGCCCTTAGAGAGGCGATGTCCACCACAGCTGGTACACCAGTGAAGTCCTGCATAAGTACCCGAGCCGGCTTGTAAGGGATATCTTTGTCCGAAGCTTCAGGTTTCCAGTGGAGCAACGTCGCCACATTTTCCTTAGTGACTGCAAAATCATCAAAATTCCTTAAGGCATTCTCAAGCAAAATACGAATGGAAAAGGGGAGCTTAGCTATATCATACCCTTGATTTTGAAGCTCAGTCAAACTCCAGTAATCAAAAGTTCCCTTCGAAGTATGAAGCTGCCTCTTTATGTTGAATAGATCCTGTGACATATTGAATGAGTTAAATGGTTACAAAAAGAATATATTCAATCAACCCGTTTCAGGGCAGTTTAATTCCTCACAACCCCATGAATGCCATAATCCAAAATCCTACCTACAACTTTTTCACGGGAGATTAACCAAAAGTCAATCAAGCCCCCATTAGTTGTTCCTATCCGTTGCTTCCGTAGCAGCAGCCTCTCTGGCTTTACGTTCTGCTTTTTCCTTCTTCCTGAATGCTCCTCTGAACAACCAATGATAGCGTAATGCTTCCAAGCTTTCATTTAAACGTGTAGTCCCAGTATCGAGACCACTCATGGTTCCTTTTAGATAGGCCGCAAATTCATCATCATTTAAAATCATTCCTGCAGCATTATCGGAAACTTTTAGCTTATCACTAGCCTGGCGGAAATTAGCGGCAGCTTCACTGGCTTCACTAGAGGTGCTTTCCAGATTTTCTGCCGTACTTCTGAGACTTGAGAATGTGGTGGTGTCATTCAACAAATCACTGACTAAAGTTCCTTCCTTATTCAGGTTAGCGGAAAATTTAGTGAGATCAGCGGTTAACCTATTGCTGTTTGCAGCAGTTCTCTCCAAGTTATTAAGGATTGACCGGAAGTTAACAGCCAGCGAACTGTCGGTCAACACCGCACCGACGATGCCCTCCCCATTGGCGATTTTGCCGGTTAGCACTTTAAGGTCATTGGTAATGGAGACCAAATTATTGTTATTTTCCTGCAATGTTTCCATCAACTTATCCGTGTCAAGTGGCATCACGGCTTCGAGTCGATCTTCATTTTCAATCTTAGGTGCTTCGCTCGTTCCCCCATAGATGACAATGATTTTGTTACCAATCAACCCGTCGGAACTGATTGTTGCTTTGGAATCTTTGCGGATATAGTCCTGCACCGCCGCATCAATATTCATTTCAATTTCAACTTGGGAGTCGCCATAAAAATTAATCTTTTTCACAGTACCTATTTTCACCCCCGAATACCACACATTGTTGCCCGTCTGAAGCCCTCCGATATCGTCGAAGACGGCTTTTACGCTGAAGCTTTTTACAAAAGCTTTTTGGGCACTGCCCAAAGTAAGCACCCCGGCTACCAAAATAACGATACCAATTAGTACAAAAATGCCAACTATTACAGTTTTCTTATTATCATTTCTCATTGTGTAATGAAATTATAGTCATAAAACAGTTTAACGCGTTCGTCAGACGGATCGGCGAACACTTCTTCAAATTTACCTTCCGCCCCAAATACACCATCCAGAAGCACCGCTACCCTGTCCCCCGTCTCCTTGGCACAGGTCAGGTCGTGGGTGATGATGATGGAGGAAGTATTATAGGCTTCTCTGACCTGATTGATCAAGTTGTTGATTTCTATGCAGGTGATGGGATCTAGCCCCGCTGTCGGTTCATCATATAGCATGATTTCCGGTTTTAATATCAGCGTTCTGGCGATGCCGATTCGTTTTTTTTGACCGCCGGACAATTCTGCTGGCATTTGGTTGATGGTTTGGCTCAAACCTACTGCCTCCAACACCTGTTCAATCTCTTTGTTCCTTTCTGCTTTGGTGAGGTGCTTAATATTTCGTTCTAAAGGAAATTCCAGATTTTCTCTTACCGTCATACTATCATACAATGCACTGGCCTGAAAAGAAAATCCTATCTTAAGCCTTAAGGCGTTAAGCTCTTTGGAATTCAGGCGCTTCACGTCCTTGCCCAGCACAACCATGGAACCTTCATCCTGTGTAAGCAGCCCGACGACGATCTTGATCAAGACGGACTTTCCGGTACCGGACTTTCCTAACACCACTACATTTTCACCTTTGTACAAGTCCAGATCCACGCCGCGCAGTACGTGGTTATCGCCAAATGATTTTCTCAACCCGCGGACCTCAATTACTTTTTCTTCCATGTTTAAGGCATTCTAAAAAAGTTGACAATTTGCAATACGAGTAATTCTTCGATAAAGATCAAAAACATGGCCATTACCACAGAGGCGTTAGCAGCCCTTCCTACCCCTTCCGTTCCCTTAGGGGAATTCCATCCTTTGTAACAACCTACAATGCCTATAGTAAAGCCAAATAAGATGGACTTCAGCAGGGAAGAAGTAATATCCAAAAAGGATAATGCATCAAAAACCTGTACAAAGAAGGTAGTCAAGCTCACTTTCTCATTGGCGTTAACATTCAGAAAAGATCCCAAGAGACCAACAAAGTCCGTATACATTACCAATACGGGAATCATAAATGTTGTGGCCAATACCCGCGTTACTACCAGATACTTAAATGGATTAGTAGCGGATACTTCCATGGCATCAATCTGCTCGGTCACCTTCATTGACCCAAGTTCAGCCCCTATACTTGATCCTACTTTCCCTGCAGCTATCAAGGCGGTTACCAGAGGCCCCATGGCTCTTACTATAGCAATAGCAATCAAGGCGGGCAACCAGGAAGTGGCACCAAATTCTGCCAATGAGGGCCTCGATTGGTTGGTAAATACAATACCTACAATAAAACCGGTTAAGGAAATCAAAGGCAGCGAGTTGTACCCTATTTGATAACATTGCCTGATCACTTCCTTAAATTCATAGGGAGGGAACCACACTTCGACAAAAAAACGCTTCACAAACCTAAACGCATCGGCCAGACCCATAAAAAATCTGTCTGTTCTTGGGGCAATATAAATATCGTTTTTCCTTGTTTTTTGTGACATAAACCGATAAAATCAAACCGTGAAGCTAACAATTTTAAGTAATTGTTGCTCTATAAAATTGACTAATTCTAATTCATAAACGCCTCAACCTCCTCTTCTTTCAGCGGCTTGTTCAGAAATCCGCTCACCATCTTGTACCTTTTGCTCAGCTGCACATCATCCGGATCCATGGAAGAAGTGAGCATTTTCACTTCCACACAGATCTCTTTTTTCTCCAGTTCATCCAACAGTTCCCAGCCCCTCATCTCCGGCATATTGATATCCAACAACAAAATATCGGCTTTATTGAAGGACAGCCATTCCAACGCCATTGTGGGACTTTCGAAAAAAGTCAGCTTGATCGTAGGATCAACCTTTAGGAGTATTCTTTTATTGATCATGTGCTGCACCTTATCATCATCTACAAAGACTACGACTTTTGCCGCACTTCCCGCATCCTGATTTTGTGTGCCCTCGCTGTTCATAAAATTGTCATTTTCCTTTAACAAGTCGTTCACCTTGCGTACTTCAATATCCAGCTTGTCAGCTGATTCCTTCAGCATCTCCACGATCTGTTGGGGCAGGTTATCCTTGTCATTTGTCAGGCCCATGATACCAATTATATTGGCCAAATGCCCTCTTATATGGTGCGAGTTGATAAAGGAAAAATCGCGTAATTGCTGGTTCTGTAGGGTCAGTGATTCATTTAGCCGCACATTTTCCAGCAGCGACCGGTGAATTTCTGTATTGTCTACAGCCATGGCCATCATGCAATCCACTCCATTGTAAACAAAAGGCATACTATAAATATCCACATGGCGGGGATCATAATTCTTATCGATCATGATGAGGTTGCGGATAACGCGGTTTTGATTGCCCTTTCCTTTTGACAGATTTTTATAATCCTCAAAGAATGATTTGAAATATTTTTCGCCAAAGTCCGTTTCGGCAATATCAAAATGCCGAAGAGCCGCCTTGTTGGCCGTTAATATTCGCTGATCATTGAGCGAAAGCACAAAGATCCAGTTGGGGATACGTTCAAAGAATACATCATAAACTTTTTCCAGTTGCTTTTCAACCCGAAAAGACCTGTTTACCAGGATGTAGATTAAAATCCCCGAAATGAGAACAAAAAATAACGCCTTGACAAGCTCAAGCAGCGTGGGATTCTCCACGCCTAACCAGAACATGATCTCGTCGAAGTAGATGGAAGAAAAGACAAACCAACTTCCTCCTATCAAAACGTAGATCAATGCAATCTTCAGCGCTGGGTTCATATATCTATGGCAAGATGAAAGTCTATTGGTAAATGAAGTAAAGATAAGAGTTGAAACGCTAAAAATGCGCCAACAATATGATTTAGTGTTACCTAAATTATTTAGCTAAGCCTAATTTAGGTTAAGCTAAATTACTTTTATAACCCTATTTATCAGTGTTTTACGGTATTTATCCAAAATTTTAATACAATGAGAAATTATTGCTGTGCACAAATGGATTTGTAGGGACAGTAACCGCATTTAAGCTCATCTTCTGCTTGTGTAAAGGGCACTTCTGGGTCAAAGATGCCCGTGAGGCATGCTTTCAACGCGTCTACAAACTCATGTTCGTACTGCTGATAACTCTGTACTTCTTCTTTGGATTGCCGGCTTCCCTTAACCAGATAAGGGTTGAAATCCTCAGCAAAGATGTCCTTCAAATTAAATACTGCGGGCTTCAGTGGATAAGCTACGGTCCCACCCTGGCTGGCTTTATAAAGGAGTCCATACATCATCGTTTGCATGGCAGCCTTGTTCCGTTGCTTGTTGCTCCGGTCAAATAAAGAAGGGATATCCTCAAAAGTTTTTTTATCTGACCCTGACTTATAGTCAACCAACCGAACGGTATCCCCTACCCTGTCCACTCGGTCAATAATGCCTTTTAAGCCAATGGTCTTGGTAACTCCTCCCACTTCGATCGGAATATCGGCAGTATAGTCTTTACTACCTTCAAGGGATAAAATCTCAAAAGGGGCATAAAGGATATCCACTTCCAACAGCTTCCGGATGTAACGCTGCAGCACATCTCTGGCAATGATTAACTGCCCAGACAGATCTAGCTGTTCGTCATCGGGAAGTGAGAAATGCTTTCTAATGGCAAGCTCTACCGCGGGCGCCACCCATTTATCCCTTAGCTCTTCAATGTCTTTCGGTTGGATATGAAATCTCCCCTTTCTTTTGTTAAAGCCTTTGTACAAAAATTCTAAACTATAATGGGCTAGATTTCCAAAAACAGCAGGATCAATTTTCTCCTGAACCTCATCCCTTTCCCGAATTTCCACAACGTATTGGAAATAAAATTTTAATCGGCAGTCAAGCCACACATTAATAGCCGATGGGGAAAGCCGCTGCTGCTGTTGTTGAGCCTTTACTTCAAATTTGGATAAGATGCTCAAGATCCTGTCATCCTTGGGAATAACAATAGGCTGACTAGGCTGGAGATCAACGGGAACGAATACCGTCTGCTCCTCTACCGACAAGCCACTCTCCAACTCTAGCTGATGAATATAGCGGCTTTTCTCTCCCGCCTTTCCTTCATCCGATTCTGTGGCATAGATCAAGTGAATCTCCTCCGCGGCATGCAACAGCCGGTAAAAGGTATAAGCATAAATAGCATCATTCTGCTCCTGAACAGGCAATCCGAAGGCCCTTCTCAGATTGAAGGGAACCATGGAGTTCATATTCGCGGCTGGTGGAAAGTTGCCTTCGTTCATGTTACAGATGATGACCCGGCGAAAATCGAGGTTCCTAGTTTCCAAAACTCCCATAACCTGTAGACCTTCCAAAGGCTCTCCATCAAATGGCAGCTTTACTTCTCGGAACACTTGTTTAAAGAGGCGGATGTAAAAATCCAGACCAATAGGGATGAGCGACTGCTTTTGAAACAGCTCGTCCAGCCTTGTCAACTGTTTATAACACTGATATAAGTAACTCTGTTGTAATTCAGGTAACTCCAGTTGCGCGGCAAGGGCCTTAATCACCTTTTTCAAATAAGGAAAAAGCCCCGTTGCCTCCACCCTATCAAAAACCAGCTGAAAGAGTTCTCCTCCTGCCGCCAGATGTACAGCACTGACATATACCTGATTGGTCTCCTCTACCTGTTTCAATACTGCGCTGACAAAGGCGTTATTGAAAGATCTAAAATAAGTGGTCGATAAGACGGCTTTAACCGCTTTGTGATAAAAGACCGTCTGACCATCCTTGATGCTCACGTACTTTTGCAGCTCCAATAGGGCTTCCAGTAGACTGTAGGCTGGAGCATTTTTGACGGGATAGCCCATGGTCACGTTGACCTTGTCTATGGTTGTTGGTAGTGAATGAAGTACGGGAAAGAGCAACTGCTCCTCTGGCAGAATGATAACAGTCTCCTCCAAAGCTGCTAAATGCTGCCCTTGCTCCATGAGACGCCCCACGAGATTTGCTTGAGTGACCTTAAGCGGAACAGCATGCACCTGGATAACAGCGCGCTTGTCTCTGATGCGGTTGGCCACTGCTGCGGGAAATGTTGGACCAAACACCTTGTCCTTATGGTATTGACGGAAAAACATTCCGGCTTCTTGCCGTTTGTCCGCCATATAGTAGGCGTCGACATCCCACTTGATTGCTGCACCAAATTTGGAAATGAAATGCTTGATTAATCTTTCTTCAGCAGTGGAAAAAGCATTGAAGCCAATGAAAATATATTTGTACTCAGGTCGCTCCAAGAGGTCCAAATTTTCGATTACTTGCCGGTACAACATACCGGAATAGGCGTAACCAGAAACAGCTAGAGATGCCTTGAACTGCTGATATAGGGGTCGTAACTGCTTCCAATATTTCAAGAATTTATCCTGTTGCGCTTTTTCTTTTCCCTCGAAAGACCGCCAAAATTCGCGAATTAAGACTTTTTGACTATTGGTCAAGTAACTCAAATCGTCCTCAATTTCTTTGAGCTCCTCCAGTTGATGGTAAAGTCTATCCGCATTTACCATAAAACTGTCCAAGTCATTAAAGTCCTTGAGCATCATTTCTCCCCAATAATAAAATTTATCAAAGGACTCGGGTGAGGGATTTAACGAACAGTAAACCTTGTACAATTCAAAAATAAGGGTAAGCTGATCCGCTGGCTTTTTACCGGCATATCCATAAAAAACATCCTCAATGGTCTTGATCTGCGGCATCCATCGCGGCTCTTCGATCAAAGTGCCTAGATGTTTGGCTAAAAAGATTCCCGCACGCCTATTGGGCAATACAAGCACAAGACGATGTAGGTCTTGATGTTCTAATAGGATTTCCTGTGCGACGTTTTTTAAGAAGCTCTGCATGCTAAAGTCTAAGTCCTAATTGATGTTTACTTTTCTGATTGATCCGGATTCTATATAGACAAGGTATCCCTCTGTTGCTTTCCTGGTCAGTATTTGAACCAGATTCATGTATTTTTCCACCTGTCGCTGATGGACTTCTTTTTCCGCTCCGGTTTTGAAGTCTATCACCACCGCTTTGTTGTCTTGAATCAAAACCCGGTCAGGCCGCTTACTTGCTCCACCGGGGAGTATGATGGCCTGCTCAGTGAGTACCTGCGCATCTGTCCGATACCATTCCTTCATAGGATAAGTAGACAATAGCTGTTCGAGATGAGCCTTCACTTCTTGAACTTCATTCAAATCCAGTCTTCCTTCAAAGTATGCCTCCTGCAGCAGCCCATCCAAATCCTCTATGTTTCGCAGCTTTTCTAATAGGCGATGAATTACAACGCCATAGTTTCGCTTGGCCTGTAAAGCTGCCATTTCTTCAGTAAGACTGTCCGTATAAGTTTTGACTTTAAGCAGGTGTGTCCAGTTTCTGTACGTCCAGGACAACTCCGGGATTTCAGTAGGAATAGGTGCTGATTTTTTAGTTGCTGGCCAATCGCCTATTTCCAGCACCTTTGTCTCAGCTTGGTAGTACTTTTTCAGGCCAAGCTCTCCCCCAAATCCCACGGCAGAAAATAGGGCCTGTTGGAGGTTGTATGCAAGTTTATTTAATACTCCCTCTCCTTTGGAGACATGCTCTTCACTCAAAGCCCAAAATACCTCTTCTGCCCGCGTAAGGGCTACATATACCATATTAAGGGAGTCGAGATAGGACATCATCACCTCCAATCTATATTGATCAGCAAATGAGGTTTCCGCTAAGGATGCTGTCAAACTCAGGGGAACGATCAGCTGAGAAGATTCATTTTCCTCATAAGCTGACCAGATATAACCCCTAGAACTGACGATCTCCCAATCTAAAAAAGGCATCAGCACAGCTTTAAATTGAAGTCCCTTGGATTTGTGGATGGTCATAATCCGGATGGCGTCATGGCTTTCAGGCACTTTTACGGTTCTTGTTTCCTTTTTCAATTCCCACCATTCCAAGAAACCACCCAGGTCGGATTTGTTTTTTGACACATAGTCAAAAACCGCTTCTTTAAAACCTGAAGTATACGCCCTTTCCTTACCTATCGCATTGAAGCCAAAACTTTCAACCAGTTCTTCCACCAATTCAAACAAAGGCAACTGTACTAATGTTGGCCTTGCCGCTTCTAGCGCCATAACCTCTGCGGCAATTTGATCCGAGAGTTGGTACTTGTCAAATAGCCCGTGGTGGGCTGTGCCGCCACGCACAGTTTCGCGATTATACCAAATGGCTTTTGCAGACATCTCATCATCGGGATGATGTAAATAGGTCAAAGCAGCAATCAGGCATTTGACACTGGCAGCCTTGTGTAAAAACATAGCCTCGCCAGAAAGTACATCGTAACGATAACCATCCCCGTAGTGAGCTCTGCCAAATTCCATCAAGGTTTCAGCCACGCGCTGCCCCTCTGCCTTTGTCCTTACAAGGACCGCTATGTCCCTAAGTGCATAGCCGTGATCCTGCAGTCTCTGTACCATGTGTGGAAGTTTGGCCATCGCCTGATCTGTCACGCTCTGTTCCTCTTCCTCCTTTAAATACTCTATTCGGATTTTTCCTTGGAATGGGCTATCTTGTTTACCTGGAGCCACCTTCTGCTGTACCTGCAGGTAGGCACCATCTATGGCGGATAGAAGATCGTCGCCCACTCCATATTTTTCTCTCGCAGCATCTTTAATGCTAAGTGCCAGCTGCTCAAAAAGCACATTATTGAATTGGACGATTAGGGGTAAGCTGCGGTAATTGGTGTGCAGATCTTTCACTGCAACCCTTTCGGTACCGATCTGCCGCTCCACTTCTCTCAATAACAGCGTTAGATCCCCGCCCCTCCATCTATAAATGGACTGTTTTACATCACCTACAATAAGGCTGGTACTTCCTGACGCCAATGCATTGTCCAACAAGGGATAAAAACTGGCCCATTGAAACCCACTGGTATCTTGAAACTCATCTATGAGGAAATTGCGATATTGGTTTCCCACCTTCTCGTAAATGAAGGGCGCATCGGTTTCAGCGGTAATTTCTTTAAGGAATTCATTGGCATCCGAAATCAGCATGATATTTTCTTCATGCTTTAACTCCTGCAGTTCCTCCAAGAGCCTGGAAAAGATGCCAAATACATAAAAGTTTTTTCTAATCGCTTCCAGCGTCTTCCACCGCGGTACCCATGCGAGGGCTTCTTTCAACAACTCATTTAATCCTGCATGATAGGCCTGCTCGATTTGCTCTACCGGGCCCTTCTTGGTGGACCATGCGGAAAGGTTATCCGGACAGGTTGCTAAGGTATTACTGATGGTTGGAAACAGGTCATTTCCCCGATCCAGCCGGTCAAAAAATAAAATAAATGATCTACTCCCACCTTTGAAATCTGCCCATGTCAATCCAAACCGTTCTCGAATCGCTTCTGCTTCTTTTTTTATCTCACGAATACGTTTTTTGATTTGTTCCCTCTCCTGAAACAGCCTCGACCGAAATTCAATTATGTTTTGGGGATCTTTTAAAAAGGAGCGAATCTCATGTTGATGCTTTTTAAAATCTTCTTGGAAAATCTGTGCTCCCAGGAGCTTGATGTTGCTCCGGATATCCCAGGACTTCCCTTCTTTGATTTTCTCGTCGGCAAAATCGACCAACCAGCGATGAAGGGTGACGTCTTCCCCCACCTTATAAATAAGCCTATCCACCAACCGCTCCAAAACGGCAGCTTGATCAAGTTCAATATCGAATTTAGCCTGCAAATCTATCTCCCGCGCAAAAGCCCGCACCACCCGCTGGAAGAAACTGTCTATAGTGCTGACTGAGAAATCAGCATAGTGGTGCAAGATGGCCGTCAATACCTCATAGGCTCTGGACCTCAACTCCTCTTCAGCAATATTTAAGTGGGCCAACAACGCTCTATCCAAGGTTTCTGACGGATCCACCCTTTGAACAAGCCTTTGCAAAACCAAGAGAATGCGTTCTTTCATTTCCTGCGTGGCTTTGTTGGTAAAAGTTACAGCCAATATGTTTTTAAAAGCATAAGGATGTTCCAAAGCGATCTTCAGGTACTCCATGGTAAGCGTGTAGGTCTTGCCTGAGCCTGCTGAAGATTTATAGATGATAAAAGGTTTGTCGGCCATGATAATAGCTTTACAAATCGAATTTATGGATTTTTTCCGTTCTTTGCCCAAATAACTGTTTGCCCATGTTCTTCTACTTGTCGCAATTCCTGAGCTTTTTGGCAATGCCACTCACCATGATTATCCTGTTTTTTGTAGGCGGATTAATCTTCCAGAAAAGAAATGTCGGAAGAAAGCTGTTATGGATATCGCTGGCACTGCTCCTCTTATTTTCAAATCAGTTTATTGCCAATTACATCATGTACCTATGGGAGCCACCTTTTAAAGGCATTGCCGAGCTGCCGGAGTATGAGCTGGGGATTGTGCTGACAGGTGTGACCAACCTGAACAAAACGGCCTACGATAGAACCTTCTTCAACAAAGGTGCAGATCGCGCCACACATGCCGTTCAGTTGTACAAACTAGGTAAGATCAAAAAAATTCTGATAACCGGCGGGCAGGGCTTAAATCCTGCCAACAACAATCGGGAAGCGGACCTCCTGGCAAACTTTATGATCCTCGCAGGCGTGTCGAAAGAGGATTTACTGATAGAAAATGAAGCGGTTAATACAAGAGAAAATGCAGTTTTTACCAAACAAAAATTAGCATCCGAAGGTATTGACCTTCAGTCAACATCCATACTGATAACCTCAGCTTTTCATATGAAGCGAAGCAAAGCCTGTTTTGACAAGGTAGGATTGTCCACGGTGACTTTTCCGGTAGACTATTATGCATCCGACCCTCAATTGACTTTTAAAACCTTGGTACAACCCTCGCCCGATGCATTGCGCAACTGGCATATTTTGGTCAAAGAGTGGATCGGTCTTGTGGCTTATAAGCTGGCTGGATACATTTAATTATTGAAGCTGATTTAAAAGCTGTTGTCTCCGCTGAATGATGGAATCAGGAAAAAAATGGCTGTAGTCTGGCTTATCTAGTGCTTCGCAAGGAATTCTTGGCATGATCAACCCTTTGCTAAAGTCCAGACTGTTCTTGTGCCAGAATACCATTTTACCGTCTACCTCATCTACTTCTCCATACCCTTCTATCACCTGATCATCCGCTAAGAGAAATCCGACTTCCCGAACGGATATCATACCCTCTGACAAAAAGGTATAATCGGCAATTAATGTATCACCCCTTCTTGTCCCCTCGATAAAACCAACATTTCCGTCACGTTCGAAAAAGTCATACCGGAGTTCGCCAGTAATGGTATCTCCATGAGGAGGATCAAATACCAAATATACCGTATCTCGATCCGTGGCGTACATGTAGCAACCAGAAGCAGGAATTGTTGCGCCATCTCGGTCACTTTCTTGTTCAACCGTTTGAACCTTCTGTTCATTTTGCCGAGGAGAACTACAGCCTATTAGCAAGAGAAACATCCCCGCAAGCACCAAGTTGGATTGATGTAGCATTCCATCTATATTTTGATTCAGCCGAATGCTACAACTTTTAATCCAAAAATGCCTGTTTGGATGATGTTTCTCCAATTTGTATTGGGCTTTACATTTTGATTTTAAATGCTTCCACCAGCTTTTGATCTATGGTTAGCACCTCATGGACAGTCTCATTGCCTTCACTCAAACTTAGATGAGGATTGAAGTATTGACTCTCTGAGGAACGATATGCTTTGCAGCTGGCATGCACCTCCCGGAGAAAGCCGGTAGTGGCTAGTTCATCCAGATGGGTGGGCAAGGTCCCGCCTCCCGGTATCACTATGATGCGTTCTCCAGCCGTTTGCATCATCTGTTTGACAACAGCTAAGCCTTCTGTCACGTTTGCCATGCCTCCTGACGTGAGCACCCTAGCAAATCCCAAAGAGATGACGTCCTCTAGCGACTTCATCCCATCTGCAGCGGCATCTATTGCCCGATGAAATGTACATGGGGAATCTCCAGCGGCCTGCAACAAACGGCTACACGCCAAACGGTCCACATTACCCTGTTTGTCCAATACGCCAAATACAAAACCATCCGCTCCCAGAGACTTAAAGAATGCGATGTCTCTTTTCATCACCTCAATCTCTCCTTCGCTATAAACGAAATCTCCGCCTCGAGGTCGAATCATCACAAACACAGGAATATCCACAGATGCTTTAATATGAGCCAGCATACCGGCAGAAGGTGTAGTACCTCCCTCACCAAAATCCGCACATAGCTCCAAGCGGTCTACTCCATAATCAGCTGCAGATAATGCGGCTTCCAATGTATAAACGGGTGCTTCTAATCTTATTGCCACTATAGTTTGCTTTTAGAATCTACCAATGATTTTCCTCCCTTATGATGAAGTGCATAGTTGAAGCCGGGATGTACTGCGTAGGCTCCGTAGGCTCCATCTTTGTTAATGGCTAAAAATCCTGCCTGTATATCGTCAATATTCCGATTTTTGGCAATCAGCCGCTTTACAGCCTCTTCACAAGCTTCCTGTGGGCTCCGCCCCTGCCTCATTAGCTCTACAATTAAAAAACTGCCGCAGATTCGGATAATAGATTCTCCCAAACCGGTGGCTGTCGCCGCACCGACTTCATCATCTACATAAAGGCCTGCGCCTATTATTGGACTATCACCCACCCTGCCGTGCATCTTATAAGCCAATCCACTGGTTGTACATGAGCCCGCCATCTTGCCGTCTGCCCCTATACCAATCATACCGATGGTATCATGGTTTTCAATATTGATGATGGGCTTGTATTTGGAGTCTACCTTCCATTCAGTGTAAGCTTTTTCTGCTGCAGGGGACAAATGCTCCTCTTCCATGGGAAATCCTTCTGCTATGGCAAATTGCCTTGCTCCTTCACCACTCAGCATGACATGGGGTGTTTTATCCATCACGCGCCGGGCAAGGCTGATGGGATGTTTAACCTGCCTTACAAAGGAAACAGAGCCACAGGAACCGTCTCCTTTCATTATAGAAGCGTCCAAAGTGACTATACCCTCACGGTCGGGCAGTCCCTGTAGACCGACGGATAGATTGGTTAAGTCCGCCTCAGTAATTTTGACGCCTTCTTCCACCGCATCCACAATATTGCCGGATCCTAGGGTCAACACCTCCCAAGCCTTGTCATTAGCGGGCATACCATGGTTCCAAGTCGCCATCAACAAAGGTTTGTGGCGCTGCTGTTTTGCCACCGACAACAAATTTCCGGCAATTGAATAGCCCGGAGCCAACGCTGTAGCGTATAATAATGTGTGTTTGAGAAAATTTCTTCTTTCTATCATAGGTTTTATTTGCTTATTGGAAGATAAGCTGCGCCCAAGTTAAGCGACCCTGCCAAAAAAAACAATCCTTTAAAATAGTTATTAAAATTTTTTCATTAAGTTTTGCTTCGTTGAATAATTTTTTTCCTAAATTTATATCCGAAAAGTCAGAAGTCAAATGGATTTAATAAACCCAGAAATAGTTCTTGGTCGAATGGAGAGTGTGGTTGAACGAAAAAACTACCTTAACAAGATCAAAATCATCAAGCTGCTGTACACTCAAGGCAGTAATACAGCCAACAACATTGGGCAGGAAATAGGGATAAGTCTTCCCACAGTAGGTCTGCTTTTGGGAGATCTACTAGAAGAAAAGATTGTTGTTAAACAGGGCCGTGGTGAGTCCCAAGGAGGAAGAAAGCCTGATCTGTATGGATTAGCAGAGGACTCCTTTTTTATCCTCGCCATGGATATGGATAAATACACTACCCGGGTGACTGTTTACAATACCAGAAACGAAAAAGTTATCCCTGTCAGGCAGCTGAAAATCACCCTCAATAATGAGCCCCAGACCTTGGAAAAAATCCACCGCTTTGCCACACAGGTGATAAAAGAGGCTGGAGTGGCAGAAGAAAAAATCATTGCGGTAGGGATTACGATGCCGGGATTGGTGGAAAGTGTAGCTGGTATCAACCACACTTACCTCAAAACAGGGAAAGCGACGCTGAAGGAGCAACTGGAAAAAAAATTCGGTAGAAAGGTTTATATCGAAAATGACGCCCGCGCCATGACCTTAGCGGAATACATGTTTGGTACCAATGACGATCACAAAAACGTCCTCGGCATTTTTGTGGATTGGGGAATCGGTTTAGGGATAATTATTGATAAAAAACTGTATCGGGGTTTTTCAGGTCTTGCTGGGGAATTCAGCCATTCTCCGCTATTTGATGCTAAAGGCATTCATTGTTCCTGCGGTAAAAGGGGCTGCCTGGAAACCGTGGCATCGGGAACAGCGCTATTGCGCTTAGCCAAGGAGGCCATCTCCATAAATGACGAAACCATTCTCGCCCGGCTCGCCAAAGAAAAAGAAGAACTCGAACCCTCTTGGGTCATTGAAGCGGCACTAGCCGGAGATCAACAGGCGATCAGCATTCTCTCAGAGGTGGGACAGGATCTAGGAAGGGGTATTGCCATCTTGATCCAGTTGTTTAATCCTGAACTCATTATTCTAGGAGGCTCTATCGCAGAAGCAAAAAACTATATATTGACTCCTATTCAGCAAGCGTTAAACATCTATAGTATGGCTAAGCTCAGCGAGCGCACAGAAATCAGCCTTTCCAAACTAGGGAAAGAGGTGGGTTTGATCGGTGCCATTGCCGTGGTAAATGAACACATCTTTGAAGAAACCATTTCACAGGGGGCGAGCTAAAAAACCATTATGCTCGTATACAACAATATAATCCATTCATTGATTACTGATTACAAAACAGGTTTTTAATATTATGTTAGAAAATTATCCTTTATCAAAAACGGAAGAGGCCTTTCTTAAAGAGTCCGGTATTCAGAAGATCACAACCATGATCCCGTATCTTACCGTAGATAACTTCCCAAAACTCGGTTTAATAACTGCTTGTAGATTTCTAGAATGGGTAGCGGAAAATCCGGATGGGGTGATCAGCTTACCTACGGGTAAAACCCCCGAATACTTTATTAAATGGACACAGTATCTGCTTGAAAACTGGGATAATTCCAAGGGTCAGGATATCCGTCAGCGTTATGGCCTGGCAAATATTAAAAAACCTGTGTTGAGCGGATTGCACTTTATCCAAATAGACGAATTTTATCCCATTGCTTCCACGCAGCATAACAGCTTCTACCACTATGTAAACAAATACTACATTGATGGGTTCGGGTTGGACAAAAACAAAGCTTTGTTGATCAATTCCGATGAAATTCCGCTTGCTGAAGGAAAAAGTTACCAAGAGATCTTCCCTGATTATAAGGTAGACCTTTCTTTGCGGTTTAGGGAAGCTATTAATGACCTTGAAAAGCTACAGCAAAAGTCCATCTACATGATCGACCAATGGTGTGCCGAATATGAGGCTAAAATACGGGAGAAGGGTGGTATTGGTTTCTTCCTAGGAGGTATTGGACCAGATGGACACATCGCCTTCAACACCCGTGGATCCGACCTTTTCTCTACTACCCGATTGACTGAGACAAATTTTGAAACGCAAGCGGTTGCGGCAGGTGACCTAGGTGGTATAGAGATCTCTTCCAACCGTCTGGTGATTACCCTTGGATTGGATACTATTGTTCATAACCCAGATGCAGTAGCAATTATTATTGCCGCTGGTGAAGCCAAAGCTCAAATCGTGAAGGAGTCGCTGGAAACCAAACTCAGCAACGTCTACCCTGCGACCGTTTTACAAAAACTGAAAAACGGTAGGTTCTACCTTACCAAAGGCGCCGCTTCAAAATTGGAAGACAGTGTTGAACAGTTTTACAAGACCGGCGAGTGGACTGATCTCAAAACAGAAAGAGCAGTCATCGAACTTTGCAAAAAACTGAGAAAATATGGTCACCGGTTGACGCTTGAGGACCTTAAGAGCAATAAATACACGAGTTTAATCCCTAACCTGAGCGAAAATACGGTTGCACAGGTGATGAAAAACATCAATTCGAAAATAGATAAGGGATTGGAAATCGAAACCAACGAGGTATTCCTACATACTGGGCCACACCACGATGACATTTCCCTGGGTATCTTGCCCCATATCACCAAGCAGCTCCATGAGCATTCCAACAAAGCCCATTTTGCGGTCTTGACATCAGGATTTACAGCTGTAACCAACACCTTTGTGATCGACACCTTGAGACATACCAAAAAGCTGTTGGATGAAGGTAAAATCCAAATGGTCAAATATGAAGACTTCTTTGATGCAGGCTACAACCTGAAAAAGGATAAGGACGTCTACCATTATCTTACCAATGTCGCTTCTGGCAATGCCGAAGAAAGGTTACGTGGCCTGTGCCATAGAGTTGTAAGGGCTATTGTGACCATTTACAGTGTGAAGTCGCCCCTTCAGCTTAGAGAAAAGATCAACGAGATCATCAGCATCCTGAAGAACTCCTATGATGGCGAGAAAAACCCCTCTAAGATCCAGACGCTGAAAGGCATGATCAGAGAGTTTGAAGAAGAGCTGGTATGGGCGCATTTTGGTGTTCAGGTGAAAAACGTTCACCACTTGCGATTAGGCTTTTATACCGGCGACATCTTCACAGAACAGCCTGATAAGAAGAGAGATGTCGAGCCCATTGTTGACTTGCTCAAAACGGTAAAACCCACCAAGCTTAGCCTTACCCTTGACCCTGAAGGCAGCGGGCCTGATACCCACTACAAGGTACTTCAAGCTACAGCTGAAGCCGTAAGGCAATGGGGCAAAGAAGAGGATTTGAGTAATCTGAAAATCATTGGCTATAGAAACGTATGGTTTAAATTTGATGCAGCCGAGGCCAATGTGATTATTCCCGTTTCTTTGGGAGATATGTCCGTAATGGAGGATTCTTTTACAAACTGCTACCTCAGTCAGGTAAATGCCTCCTTCCCCAGCTACGCGCACAACGGAAAATTCAGTACTTTGGCTAAGCGAACTTGGGTAGACCAATTAAACGACGTCCAGTTGTTGCTCGGCAAAAACTACTTCTATCAGCATGATACTGCCAAAGTGAGGTCCAGTCACGGGCTGATTTTCTTCCGTGAAATGGGTGTTGATGAATTTTTAGCTCAAGCCAGAGAGCTGGAAAAAACAATGGAAGGATTATTGTAAGGCCTTCTGCGGCACAAAAGCTGTGAAAAGGAAGAGTCACAGGGTTTCTGTCACTCTTCCTTTTTCCTCTTTTTGCGCTGATTATTTAATTGAATAGAGCGAATCGGGGGCATACTGCTGCCTTGTGTAATAAAGCATTAATGGAAATAAACAATATAGTATTAGGCTTGGATATAGGGGGTACTAAGATCAGTGCTGGTCTGAACAATAACGGCTTGGTGTATGATCGCAAAAAAATTGACACTCCTTTTAACAGTTCTAAAGAGGATGTACTCAAAGTAATTGCGAATCTAATCGAGTCCTACCAATCCCATCACTTCCAAGCCATTGGTATTGGTATTCCGGGATTGGTCGATCCCCATCAAGGCATCGTCTATAACCTTGCCAATATTCCATCCTTTCAAAAAGTCCATTTAAAAGAGTATTTGGAAGGAATGTTCAATGTTCCAGTATTTATTAACAACGACGCCAACTGCTTCACACTGGGGGAGTATAAGTTTGGTCCTGCCAACCAACACCAACATGTGGTCGGCATTTCCTTGGGCACCGGTGTGGGTACAGGGATAATTGCCAATTCAGCCTTATATGCCGGGTATATCTGCGGTGCAGGTGAATGGGGAGGTGTGCCCTATCTGGATAAAACATTTGAAGACTATTGCAGCAGCAAGTTTTTTAGAACACCGGACGGTGGCACGGCTAAATGCTTTGCTAAAAATGCCAGAAAAAATGACCAAGAGGCTTTAGCAAAGTTTGAGGAATATGGCAAGCACATCGGTATGCTTATACAAAGAATATTATTCACATTCGCGCCAGAAAGCATCGTTTTAGGTGGCTCCATCAGCAAAGCTTATCCCCTCTTTAAAGACAGTATGCTAGCCACAGTGAAGGATTTCCCTTACAAGGCCATTTCTGACCCTCTGAAAATCTACGTTTCTCATCTAGAAGATGTTGCGATTCTAGGAGCCATTGCCTTAGCAGAAGGACATTCACTCAATGCTGCAGTTGATACGACAAAAGATACCTCAAAAGTATGGAGTTAAAAGGAAATCCGACTTTCCCCTTTCATTCGTTCAAATACACCCAAGGTATGTATAGAGAAGCTTAATAGTTAGCTATTAGGCTTCCACCTTCGGATGTAATGTGCTCCACCTGTCTTTACCTTCCCTAGGATGGAACAAAAAAGGTGCTGCTATTTTTCGACAACACCTCAAGGAAATTATTTTCTTTGAAAATCATCCTGTACCCTTACGATATCCTCTTCATCAGAAGGTTGTTCCGGGTCTGTATGCATCCATATTTCCGCCACCACACCCCAATTATCCATGCCAATCAGCCTATGACGCTCACCCTGCTGCAGTTGAATTACCTTATTAAGCTGAAGTCCCTGTAAAGGACCCTCTTCATCAGTTGTACTTGTTTTAATTCCCCCCTCACCAGCGATCAACTTCCAAATCTCCGCTCTTCGGTGATGATACTGCCAGGACAATCGCATGGTAGGTGCAACTAAAAGAATTTTGGGACTGAGTTTGTTTTGCAGTTGAAATTCAGAAAACGAAACACTTTCAAAAAATTGACCACGAAATTTCTGAATCTGCGCTTCATCCAGCACAAAAAATCCGCCCCAAGGCCTGCTTTGATCTTCATTTACAATCTGATAACCTTCCGCTACCAACCAGTTTCTGATTTGGTCAAAGACCTCAGGTTTTGACATGTTGCTTGTGATATTCATTCTTTAGGTGTTAAGGTGTAAAAACTTTAAGTAGTTGCCGACAAAGATTCCATCAGCCTCTTGGAAGCTTATAAAGCTGCAAATATAGTAGATGTTTGAGTTACTTTTACAAAAGTAAAGCCCTGCCTCTAATTTATTAGAAACAGGGCCTTAAACTATGATCCATCACCTATTACCGAATTGCCGCCCTAAACTCGGGCTTATCGGTGAAGGCTTGAAATTCATGATCGGAAGCGGCTCTCTTCTTCAAGAATTCACTTTTTTGTACCGCCTTTTTCAGGTTCTCATACAACAAAGCATCATCCCCTGTGCGTGCTCCCACTAAAGCAAGGCCATAAAAGGCATAACCGTAATTCATATCCACTATAGCACTTTCCTCAAAGGCATTACGTGCATTGCGGTAATCTTCCGCCAACAGAAAAGCCAAGCCTTTATTGAACAAGTTCGTTTCATTCTCCGGCGCGTTGTTCAAATGAAGGGTCGCTAATTTATAATCACCGCTCATAATACCTACAGCACCCAATGATGCATCGTTTGCACTTTTCAGTTCTTCATGGCCTTCAGCTAATGAGGAAGCCTTGTAAAAAGCCTCATAGGCACTTACATAATCTCCCAACAATAAATGAACATGTCCTAGATTATGGTATGCATATGCATTGTCCTCCATAGCATTGGCTTTTTCAAAAGCTCTTCGTGCATTGTTCAACAGGGTGTTCTTTTCAGCCGAATTCAAGGTGCGGTTTGCTTGATTGAGGTAAGCTACACCGAGGTTGTTCTGTGCCATAGGGCTATCGTAAGTGGCAGCTAAGGCTTCATAAATGGACACCTTCTCTCCTATGCTTGGATTGATGGAGGCGGCATAGGCAAGTTCCTCTTCGGTGAGGGCAGATCCTTCTGCCTGACCCTTCACTATCCTACCTGCTGTCAAGGAGATTTCAGCTTCGGATCTTTTGTCTTTATTGGTCAGGATTTCGGTCTTCGCGATCCTTAATTTTGGATATAAGTCGTTAAACACCGTTTTATAAGTAGGCAACTGTTGCATTTTCCTTTCCTTATCATCAAAGTTGCCGTCACCGTATATGATATTGTAATACTCCTCTTTCTGTTCAGGAGTGATTTTATCATAATCTGCTAACAGCAATCGGAAATCCGACCAATCGTCTACTACAGGCAGTATAATAAATTCAATGGAATCCGATTCATCCCGATAATCGTATTGCTGCATTTCTTGGCGGTAAAACTTTTCTATTACTTCAGCACGGTTTTTAGACAAATCCCTGTTGATCCTTTCAGAACCTTCCGGGGAATGCGTGCCGGTAATGGTTACTGTCCTGGTGACATTTTCACTCGCAATAAATGCCTTCAAAAATTTACCGCGCTCAGAATTAACTTCGCTTGGCCTCAGTCTAGAACTTCCTTGCTCAAAGAAAAATTCTACTTCTACAGGTTCAAGCTCATCCTGATCGGCGTAGCCATGATCCATGTACACGCCTATGGGTTTAATCTGTTCATCAGCAGCAAACTGCCCTATCCTCACTAGTTTCGGTGTAGTAACCAGTCCTTTTGTTACAACTTTTTCAGGAGCATCAAGGCTTTTTCCCGATTTTTTATGGTTTGCCGTGCCTTTGACGGTAAGTTGGCCATTGGCCATCCCCTCTTTATAAGGAAATGCAAAACTTTCTGCCTCCTGGGCAGCTTCCTTCCGGTTGATCTCGTCTCCATCAAAGGTGATCGATTCCGTCAAGGGAACGACAGTTCCACCGTATTTAAATTCAGGTGTCAGGGAATAAGTCACCTTCTTCTTCATCATTCTGGGTGGCAATTCAGCGTTTACTGTAAATCTTACCGAATCCCCATGCACCTGCAAGGGATTTGGATCCACCGATACTTGCTGATCTGCTGATTTCTTAATAACCGATTGCAAAGAACAGGAAGAAAAAAGCATCATGCCCCCCATTACAATCAGTAGCTGTGAACTTCTCATAAACTATATGTTAAATGATATGATGATATTTATTATTTATTTTCATTATTTTGAGGTCACAAAAACAGAATGCCATGGAAAAGCTAAAACTGTATTTCCAGGACAGCGCATTTGGTGTCTGTTCACGATTGGGTGAAAAATTCCATTTCCCAATAGACAGCATTAGGCTGTTTTTCATTTACTCATCTTTTATCACCCTGGGTTCCCCGGTCATCATCTATGTCATGCTGGCCATGATGATGAAAGTCAGAAAATACCTGCGGAGAATGAACAACCCCGTGCTTTTCGATTAAAGTTCTGCGTATGTTCTTTTACCTTTCAGGTAATAGCTTACTGCAATCGAAAAGGTTTTTTTACCTCGTGCGTGCTTTGTCAATTTTGATGCCAAAGGATAGGTTCGTGTGACGGAAGATCTCATTCGGAAAAAATCGAAATAGGCTTTTGCTACTGCTTTGCCATGTGCAGCTCCCTCTGTTACAGAAAAATGAAGCAGAGCCAAAAAATCCAGCACTATCCTGCAAAATAATAATCCAAAAAAGCGGCTGACAGGCAGATTCTTGTACAACATCAGTATGTTGTTGCGGAAATTCAAATAGGTCTTAAATGGGCTTTGTTTGGAAAGTGTTCCGCCATTTACATGATAAACTTGAACCGTTCCATTATAAAAGATTGCTTTTTTGACATGTCTCAACCGCCAGCAGAGGTCTATTTCCTCCATATGCGCAAAAAAGCTTTTGTCAAATCCACCGAAAGCATGAAAATCTGTAGCTCTAATAAACAAACAAGCCCCCGATGCCCAGTCGACTTCTATACAATCATCATATTGATGCAGGTCCTTTTCGGTGTGGTTAAAAATTCGGCCCCGACAATAGGGATAGCCGAGCTGGTCTAAAAACCCCCCTCCTGCGCCCGCATGATCAAAGCGGCTGGGGTCCTGGTATGAAAGGATTTTGGGTTGTGCAGCCACAATGTGAGGATTGTTGTCCAGCCACTGGATCATCTTGACATCCCAATCCGCTGTCACCTGTATATCCGAATTTAACAATATATAATATTCGTACTGCCCTTTAAGCTCCGCCAAAGCAAGGTTGTAGCCGTTAGCAAAACCATGGTTGATATTTAGCCGGATAAGTTGGAGCTGCGGAAATTGCTGCGCTAAAAGTTGTACGGAGCCATCGGTGCTGGCGTTATCCGCGACTATTACATTATAGGTACTCAAATTAACCACACTGGGGAGAAACTTCTTGAGCATCTCCTCCCCGTTGTAGTTCAGTATAACAATGGCAGCTTTCTGCATTAAAACATATTCCCAAAATCCATTCCCGGTATATTGGGCATCATGCCTTCTGTGGCTTTTCGCATCTCCACCTTGACCATTTGATCCATATCTTCCAATGCCTTATTGGTAGCGGCAACGATAAGATCTTTCAGCATTTCCTTGTCCTCCACGTTTACAAGGCTGTCGTCGATTGTGATGTCCACCACCCTTCTGTGTCCGTTGACTTTCACTTTGACCATTCCTGCCCCTGATTCAGCCTCCGTGGTAAGATACACCAATTGTTCCTGCTTTTCTTTGATCTTTGCCTGGGCCTCTTTCACCTTGGACATGATATTCATGATATCGAACATATAGCTTCTGTTTTAGTGATTCGACAAATATAAATAATTATGCGGCTATTCCTTCGAGATAACTTTGGTGATGGCTTCTTCCACGGAAAGCAATTGCTGCTCTCCGCTTTTCATGTTCTTGAGGGTGATTTTTTGCTGAAGTATCTCTTCTGATCCTATCAGCATCACATAAGGAATGGATTTTTTGTCGGCATAGTTAAATTGCTTTTTCAGCTTCGCGGCTTCAGGATAGATTTCAGCGGAAATGCCCTTTGTTCTTACTTGAGAAAGCACCTTCAGCCCATAAGCCATTCCCTCATTGTCCATATAACCGATCATCACCTCAGTGCCGTCCAATTGCCTTTCTGGAAATAGTTTTAATTCGTCTAATACATCATAGATCCTGTCCACACCAAAGGAAAAACCGACGCCAGGCACATCCGGTAGGCCAAAAACACCGGTAAGATTATCATAACGACCGCCACCGGAAACAGAACCGATGGACACGTTGTGTACCTTTACTTCGAAAATGGCCCCTGTATAATACGATAACCCTCTAGCCAGTACCACGTCAAAGCCCACATGCTCTTCTCCTTCACCAAAAGCAGTCAACAACTCAAAAACCTCCTTCAGCTCCCTCAAACCCTGCTGCCCGGTCCCGCTATCTTTTAAGAATTTCTCTAAAAATGAAATTTTCTCGGCGTTGCTCTTGTCCAGCGCTACGATGGGAGACAGTTTTTGAATCGCCTCCTTGCTAAACCCTCTTTGCACAAGCTCTTCCTGCACTTTCTCCCAGCCGATCTTATCCAGTTTATCAATAGCCACACAAAGATCCCCTTCCCTGCCAGGCTCGCCTATGACTTCAGCTATGCCCGTCAGGATTTTACGGTTGTTGATCTTGATCGTATAATCTGTTAGCTGTAGCTGGGAAAAGACTCTTCGAATCATTAGCAGGATCTCAGCTTCACAGATCAGGCTATCCGTTCCCACCACGTCCGCATCACATTGGTAAAACTCCCTATATCTGCCCCGCTGGGGACGGTCAGCCCGCCACACCGGCTGAATCTGGAATCGTTTGAAGGGGAAGACAATGTCATTCCTATTCATCACTACATAGCGGGCAAAGGGAACGGTGAGGTCGTACCGGAGTCCTTTCTCGGCTACTTTTGGCAAGACCTTAGAAACTCCGGCAGCTATGTCTTCCTGACGGACGTTCTTTAAGAAATCGCCGCTGTTCAGAATTTTGAACAACAGTTGATCCCCCTCGTCGCCGTATTTTCCGGTAAGTGTGGTCAGATTTTCCATCGCCGGCGTCTCCAGTTGCTGATAACCGAATAGCTTGAAGGTGTCTTTGATGGTGTCTAAAATATAATTTCTTCTGGCCATTTGCAGCGGGCCAAAATCCCTCGTTCCTTTAGGTATGGATGGTTTAGGAATGCTCATTTGCGTCAATTTTGCCCAAAGTTATAAAAAAAGGAAGGATTAGGAAATTGGCGGTGAGCGCCAGTTAAGCAGCGGTGAAAAACCTTAGACACTGAACGCCGCACTCAGGATGGCCAAAGCTTACGGGTAAATGCTACCACCTGTTTTTCAGCATGACCCGGCTTTTTTTATCTTTTCCAAGACAAACCATCTCAATATTGATATTTTTTTCTACCTTTGCCCCTCATTTGAATCATAAACAGGAATCGAGATGGCTGTTACTACTTTAAAAAGGAAATTAAAAAGAAAAAGACAATCCCAAAAGGCTAGGGTGATCAAGATCAAACAACTGAGTGCCAAGCCTGTCATCAAAAATGTGGATGTAGAAGAACTAAAGAAAGGTTTTGCGAATGCTTAATCAAGCTTCTTCTGTCTTGGGCAACATATAAAAATGGCAATGAAATTCTCGTTGCCATTTTTATTTTCCTTTTTTACCTAATTCCACCACCCGAAGATTTTTTGGTTTTCCCGCTTCAATTTCGAATTTCAGCAAAGTCCTGACCTGATGAAACCCTTGCACTCCTATGGCGCCCGGGTTCATATAAAGACAGTTCAACTTGGCATCAAACTCCACCTTGCAGATATGGGAGTGCCCGCATACAAACATATCGGGGGCCAGTTCAACAATTTTTGACTTGACTCCTTTGGCGTAGTAGGGAGGTTTGCCTCCGATGTGGAGCATCAACACACGCAGCCCTTCGAGTTCAAAGAGCAATTCCTCCGGATACTTCATTCGCGCGTCGGCATCATCTATATTGCCATAAACAATCCTAAGCTTCTTGCCTTCAGGTAAAGCCTGGATAACATCCCCATGTCCTATATCTCCTGCATGCCATATTTCATCCACATCCTGCAGATGGGCAAGCACCTTAGGGTCTATAAATCCATGGGAATCGGAAATAAGCGCTATTTTAACCATGATAGTGAACGGTTAGTCCGGTACAAATAAAGGTAAAAGCAATGCCTTAAATAAACATAAGCCTAAAGCTTTTAAGATAAACATGGAATTTATTAAGTTTGGCGGGTTAATACCGAAGAGGACTTGGTAATTGTGGGATAACTTTATATTTTTACAATCAAAATTTTGTACTTAAATGAAAGAAATACAGTTTAGAGACGCTGTAAGGGATGCAATGTCCGAAGAAATGAGACGGGACAAGAATGTATTTCTTATGGGAGAAGAAGTTGCCGAATATAACGGCGCTTACAAAGCCAGCCAAGGCATGCTGGACGAATTCGGCCCAGATAGAGTCATTGATACCCCCATTTCAGAACTTGGATTTGCAGGTCTTGGAGTAGGTGCGGCCATGAATGGTTTGAGGCCTATCATCGAATTCATGACCTTCAACTTTTCTTTGGTTGCCATAGACCAGATTATCAACTCGGCTGCCAAAATGTTGGCCATGTCTGGCGGACAATACAGCGTTCCTATCGTTTTCAGAGGCCCTACGGGAAATGCCGGCCAACTGGGTGCTACCCACTCTTCCAACTTTGAAAACTGGTTTGCCAATACCCCGGGGCTTAAAGTCGTGGTCCCCTCCAATCCTTACGATGCGAAGGGTCTATTGAAGGCAGCCATCCGCGACAATGATCCGGTGATTTTCATGGAATCCGAATTGATGTACGGAGACAAAGGTGAAGTGCCTGAAAGCGAATACCTACTGCCTTTGGGTGTGGCTGAGGTAAAAAGGAAAGGCAAAGACGTAACTATCATATCCTTTGGAAAGATGATGAAAGTGGCTTTCCAGGCTGCCGATCAACTCGCCAAGGAAGACAATATTGAAGCGGAAGTGATTGACCTTAGAACCGTAAGACCGATCGACTACGCTACCCTTATTGAATCTGTAAAGAAAACAAACCGCTGCGTAATCGTAGAAGAGGCCAATCCCGTGGCTTCTTTGGCCACAGATATGGCGTTTATGATCCAAAAGAACGCATTCGATTACCTGGATGCTCCGGTATTAAGGGTAAACTCTATGGATATTCCTTTGAGCTATGCCCCCACTTACATCGAGGCAACCCTGCCTAACGTAAAAAGAACCATTGAAGCAGTGAAAAAAGTCTGCTATAAATAAGCTGACTTTTTTAGCATAAAATAAGAAGGGACAGTTGCGTTAAGCAATTGTCCCTTTTCTTGTTAACGGTCGACGGACAACAGTGGGACCATTAAGATCGATTTTCCCTTTCCGAGGAATTGGTTATTTGGTTATTCGTTACTGGTTATTGATGCGTAAACGCGGCGCATTCGGCCTAAGGTTGTCCCTGCGGTTGCCTCAGGCCTGTGACCTAAGACCCAGATTCACCTTCCGTACCATTCATTCTGTGTGATGTATTTGTTTTTGATGTAGAATACGAAGTCCAGGACTTCGCATAACGGCTATGGCTAGTGCGTCATTGGTTGCCTCTTCCATCTTTAGTTATCGCCCACTTCCGTCTCCGGTACTCCGTTTAATTACCACCCCAAAAACGCCTTCCCTTCCTATCGCATTATTAATAATTGAGGTTTGACCTAGGGCGCCCTTCCGTCTCCGGTCTCCGGTCTTCCGTCTTATTACTACCCCAAAAACTTCTTCCCTTCCTCAGAGATCATATCGGCATTCCATCGTGGTTCATAGACAAGCTCCACCTCCACCTCATGACCCGGGAAGTAATCTTTTAAAGTCTCCTCCACACTCCCCACAATGGATGCGCCCATCGGGCAAAACTGGGTTGTCAAGGTCATTCTGACAGCGATTGCTTTCTTTTCTTCATCCACTGCAATGCCGTATATCAAGCCTAAGTCCACGATATTCAAACCTATTTCCGGATCCATAACTTCGCATAAGTAATGAAGGGCCTGTTGTTCCGGCTCACGCAACTCGGATGTCTTTATCATAGCTTCTTGGCTTTATGCAATAAAACTTTTCCCACATTCCAAACATAAAGTACCGCAGAAAGGATCAGCAAGGCCGCTGTAGGAAGCAAAAGAAATTCAACCTTGAGCAGGACTCCAAGCAAAAACCCAAAAAATCCCGAGATATACAGCCACATGCTGTATTGATAGATTTTATGGTCAAACAGATCCTTGGGATCGGGATGCCTATTCCTTCCCGATGGATGCTGATACACCTTACTCCAAATGATGAAAGGAAGTGTTTTGAACGTCATCCCTAAAATAATGGCCGTGAGCCAGCCAAAAAAGATGCAAAAGCCATAAGCCAATACCCATTCTGGCCGGTCGGCAGTACCCGCGCCCGAGAGCAGCACCAACAAAACCATCAAAGGAATCATAAACATGCCGACGGAGGCCAGGGAAAGCTTGATCTGCTCATCCACCTTCCTTCTGATCCTTTGCTGATAGGCTTTTACTATAAAATAAAAAAACAAACCGATCCCCCCGCTGATCAGGATGACAGCCCAAATGTGTAAGTCCGGAAACCGGGGATTCAACTCCGTCACCATAAACAACAGAAGACCCAAGTTTACCAAAATATAGACCAACCAAAGTAGCCGATCATTCGTGTATTTGGAGATAAGAAACATGGGAATCAGCCTCGATCCTACCCCCAAGACCAATAATAAAAACCACCCTACAATACCCGAATGAGCGTGCGTCGATAGATAAAAAAGTGAATCCTGCGGCAACAAATCGATCGTAAAATTCAGCAACAAGATCAGCCCCAGCAGGGTGGTCACCAACAGCCAACATGAAGCCGTCAACATAAAGATGGCGTGGATATTTTCCGTTTTGCTTTTGGCCACACTCCAGGCCAAATTAATGACATAGAAAATGATCGCCAGGTTGACCGCTATGGCCCCTGCTTGCGATACCCAGCCGAGGTGAAAGGTGTAAAACCCATACACCAAAAAGGGAATGCCCAAGGCCGCCAAAACAAACGAAACCCTGGCTAGCCAAGGACTCTGGAGTTGGCTCTCCACCAGGACGGGGATCAACTGGTAACTTGCCCCCAAGATCATCATGGTGCCCCAGCCCAAAGCCATCGCATGGGTAATGGCCAGCAAATTCGGCTGAAAATGATGCCCCTGAAAACTGCCCGTGGAAAAAATCAGCATCACGCAGGAAATAAGATAACAAAGTGCCGCGTAGAGGTAAAACGGTACCACCACATCGACAGGCACATCCTGCATGCCCTTTCCGGATGTTGTTTCAGTTGCTTTCATTCCATTTAAAAATCAATAGCTGAACATGTTGATCCTCAATTTCTTTTATACGGTAGTCAAAGCCGCGCTCCCTCAGCTCCGGCAATAAGTACACCGGGGTTTTCTTATGTTCCACAAACAGTGCCTCATCGGCGGCCAGATGCTCCAAAGCTTCAAGAATGGTCATCATAGGTTGCGGCATAGGCAAGGCCCTGACATCAATTTGAACTAAGTGATCTTTGTATCTGGCTAAAATCTCCTCCCAATCCTCCCCTTCCCGGTGAGAATTTTTGGATGATGCTTCCTGAATATCTGATTTTTTATAAAAATAAGTGGCAATAAGATCTTCTGCCTCGGCCTCCACATAGGAAGCAAAGCCTTTCTTCTCCACCATTGAAATCAAGGGGGTGGGCTCAAAAGTATTGATAACTTTTAGCACATGGTATTGGGGTAATTTGTTCAATGCATTCAGGATCTGCTTCAACGGGTCTTGTCCCGCATCCAGTACCGGACGCACATCCAACTCTTCTATTTCTTGCTTGGATTTGTTCAGTAACCAATGCGGCAGGACTGCATGCGTATGGCCTTCCTCCTGAAGCCTTTCTTCTGTCTCAAAACCAAGGGGTTTTAATTGCTCCATAAAATCATCCACTGTGCAGCCGCCGATCTTGCTCGCCATGGCGATGGTCGTTCTCCCCGCCAACAACTTCCTCAGCAGGGGATTTCTCAGCTTTTCAAACCTGGGAGAAATGCTGATGATGGCGTCCAAAGCACGGATATCATGCTTTAGCAGATTGGCGATCTTGGTGGCTGGATTTATTTTCATTCCAACGGAAATTTTCTACAAGTTTAATCAGATTCGGAAACCTAACTCATGACCAATATCATGTAAACAAAAGCAGACGACATCTTCTTCCAAATCAGGGCAAGCTATTGAATGAAAGTTGCATTTAAGCAAAAATATCTTGATTTTTAACCTCCAACGTCTTCCAAACCACCATTTCATCATGAACGTCGTTTTCTTCAGCTCCAAAAATTACGATCAGCAGTTCTTTTCCCAAGCCAACACCCGCTACAATTTCAACTTAAGCTATTTAGAAGTACCCCTCAACAAAAACACTGCTGTGCTGGCAAGCGGCTATGACGTAGTATGTGTGTTTGTCAATGATATCGTTGACCAGGAAGTACTTCAGGAACTGGCCAATCAGGGCGTGCGTCTTGTCGCCCTCCGATCTGCCGGTTACAACCATGTGGATCTGAAAGCCGCCCAAGCTCTTGGCATTAAAGTCGTCCGGGTGCCGGCCTATTCGCCCTATTCGGTGGCAGAACATACGCTCGCCCTTATCCTCACGCTGAACAGAAAAACCCACCGTGCTTTTAACAGGGTGAGGGAAGGAAACTTTGCCTTACATGGCTTAATGGGTTTTGACTTGAATGGAAAAACGGTAGGACTCATCGGACTTGGTAAAATAGGCTTGGTCACGGCAAAAATCCTCAAGGGTTTCGGCTGCACAGTCC
>DATGQZ010000052.1:0-48949 GCA_035303945.1 Cyclobacteriaceae bacterium | reverse complement strand
ACCACGACGCGGGAAGAATTGGAGCAGGCAAAATCCCAGTTTATCCTTAATGAAGGCTATGAAATAGAGCTGTATGCTTCTGAATTGGATTTTCCCATTGCCAATCCGGTAGCTATTACTTTTGATCCAAAGGGAAGGATGTGGGTGGCAAGTATGCCTTCTTACCCGCACTATTTCCCGGGAGATCCGCCCCTGGACAAATTAGTTATACTCGAAGATACCAATCTGGATGGTAAAGCGGACAAGTACTCCATTTTCGCAGATAGCTTATACTTGCCATTAGGATTTGAATTGGGGGATGGTGGCGTATACCTGGCGCAGGCTCCTGATCTGGTACATCTTAAAGATACAAATGGTGATGGCCGTGCCGACAGCCGCCAAGTATTGTTAAGTGGTTTTGGTACAGAGGATTCTCATCATACACTTAGCGCGTTTACCTGGGGTCAGGACGGTGCTTTATATTTTCATATGGGTACATTTTTGCACTCTCAAGTAGAAACCCCTTATGGACCCCGACGCGGCGCGTATGGCACCACCTGGCGATACGAGCCCTATACCATGAAACTTGATCCCTATATTTCTTATCCTTATGCCAATCCTTGGGGCAATGTTTTCATGCGCGATGGAACCCATCTTATTGCAGACGTGTCAACGGGGATGAATTATTTTGCTCCGCCGCTCACCGTTGCGATCGATTACCCCAAGAAGCACATGGGTATGAAGGACTTTTTGACGGCCACGGCAAAGCCAAAAACTTGTGGGATAGAGATAATATCCAGCCGTGCCTTTCCTGAGGAAGCCCAAGGGAACGTCTTGTTCAATACTTTCATTGGATTTCAGGGGGTAAAGCAACATGCGGTAAGGAACATGGGAAGCGGTATAGAAGCGGATGAAGTCGCTCCGATCGTCCAATCGAAGGATCCCAATTTCCGGCCCGTAGATTTAAAATTTGGACCAGACGGCGCCTTATATGTCGTGGATTGGTATGACCCAATAATCCAGCACGGTGAACAGAATTTCAGAGATCCTCAACGGGATTCGAGTAAAGGCAGGATTTGGCGGATAAGCTATAAAGGAAAAGAAAGCCTTATTGTAGCAGATTTAACCCGAATGACCATGATGGAGCTATTGGATCAGCTGAAGGTGTATGAAGACCGGGAAAGGTATCGTGCCAGGGTACAATTGCGGGAGTTTCAATGGGAGCAGCTGTCGCCTGTACTTGCACAATGGCTGGAGAGACTGGAAAGTAAAAGTAATGATACAGAACAGTATAAACTGGAGGCGCTATGGGTACATCAACAGTTTAACAAACCCAACATGGGGCTGTTAGAAGACCTTTTAGGCAGTAACGAAGAGTATGTAAGGGCCGCCGCAGTACGCGTGTTACGTTACTGGAGCGATAGGATAAAATACAGCCAACAGAAGCTCATTGAAATGACACAAGATCCTTCACCTAGGGTAAGGCTGGAAGCAATAGCTGCATTAAGTGATTTTAAAGATCAAACCACCGTCAATGCCTTATTGGCTGCGGCCGATAAGCCGGTGGATGATTATATTGGCTATGCTTTGATGGAATCCTTTAAGCATCTTAAGCCGGTGTGGATGGAAATGTTTTTGCAGGACAAAAATTATCTGACAGATCAACCCTCCAAAGCCAGCCTGCTGTTACGTCCGCTTGCCTCCAAATCGGAACTGCAGGTGCCTGGATTCATAACCGACGATCCTGAATATACAAAATATGGCGTAGCACCGCTTTCTGAAAAAGACTTGGAATTACTGCAGGGCGTACCGGCTGTAGAGGAATTTAAGCAGGCAAATAGGGGCCTTTTGTTCCCCGAAGAAATGAAAGCTAAGGTACAAAAGGCGGAGGAAAGCTCGACAGGAGAGGTTGTTATAGAACTGGCCGCGCTGCCTGGTAAGATGCTTTTTGATAAAGATATTATTGAGGTACCAGCGGGGAAAACGGTATCTATACTGTTTGACAACAAAGATCAGATGCCGCACAACATCCTCATTCTGATGCCCGGCAGTGAAGAAAAGGTTGGCGTAGCAGCTGACAACATGGCTAGCTTAAAAGATGGTTATGAGAGAAATTTCATCCCCGATTTGCAAGAGGTTTTGTTTGCCACACCATTGGTAGGGGCGGGTAAGGTCTACCAGCTGGATTTTACTGCTCCGGATAAACCCGGTGATTACCCTTTTATCTGCTCCTTTCCGGGGCATTGGAGGATGATGAGGGGAGTCCTGAGAGTGACTATGGGTTAAGCGGGGAAAGGATGAAGTACTACAGGTTACGAAGACAATAATCCAGAGGACTATGAACAGAAGGAAATTCTTAAATCTTAGTTTGCCCGCTACCGGAGCCGTATTTCTGGCCCCAGGTATGTTCAACATGCAAGCGACGGCAGAAATTAACAGGCAGTTTTCCGGTAAAGCGGATTTTGATGAATATGACTTAGTAGTAAATGGTGCCGGCCTTGCCGGTTATTTTGCCGCCGTGCATGCGGCAAAAAAAGGAAAGAAGGTATTGCTCGTGGACAAGCGGACCAGCCCGGGCTATGAAATCTCCGCAAAGCGCAGGCTGTGGCTGGGGGCAGAAGGAGCTGAAAGATTCCGGCCTGAACTCGCTGACTTGTTCTTGCCGGAGGATGAAAGCCGAGAGATGAAAAATTCATCAGGACGTGGAATAAGGAACAGCCAATTTGGGGATGAGATCCTGTTGTTTTCAGGAAGTGTCAGAAAAAGCCTCATGAGGAATTTACTGGTGAACAAAGTAGACGTGCTTTTAATGACAGACGTATGGGGACTGCTTTCTGACGAAAAGCAAGTGCAGGGGCTGCTGCTGGCTAGTAAACATGGTCTACACATGGTTAAAACAAAAAGTTTTATTGATGCATCAGATCAGGTGCTGTTCAGTAGAGGGGTATTGAACGCTCCCTATGAACTAAATCGTGCAGGCTTTATTTTGGAGTTATCAAAAGTTTCCGATCCACAGAAAAAGGAAATCATTGTCCCTGAGGAAATAGGTTTGCATTCCAATAAGGCTCAGCTTCATCAAGGTAAACTGTCGGATAGCCAGGCTTTTCTGGAATATCAGTTTTCTCCCCAATCCCAAAAAATGGAGGAAATAGAACATCAGGCAAGGCATCTAGCGGTAAAGCTTGGCGAGAACTTAAAGAAGCTCGATGGATCCTTGGCAAACGCACAAATACAGCATTTTGCTCTAGAAACATCTATTATACTGAAGGATAACGGCTTGCCAACGGCGAACCTCAAAGGGCATTATCTCCTGCCGAACATCCCGGAGCAATTGAATTACAAATACATCTTGGAGATTGAAAGATCGGCCGCTGAGATGGTCGATAAGATAGCCTATGCCGACACGACGGCAGTTCCCAAAACCATTTTGGCCATTGGGGCGAAGCTTCCTTATAGTGCAGTGACGGTTTCAGAGATTGAAGACCCTGGCTTATCTGTCCCGATCAAGAACGTCGCCTTTGATTTCTCCCAGATTAACAACAGGGAGCAATGTCAGGTACTGGTCGCCGGCGGGGGCACTGGCGGGGCGTTTGTTGCGATGGGCGCAGCCGAGAAAGGAGCTAATACCATAGTGGTTGACTATTTCAATGATTTGGGCGGTACCAAAACGCTTGGTGGCGTGATGGGATACTATCATGGCGTGAGGGATAATAAGTTTTTCAAGAAGCAAAGTGATGATGCAGAAAGGACCGCATTTGAGGCCAATATGGATAAGAACGTGGGCAGGAGAATTTATCATTTGGAGAATGTTCTGGATAATGGCGGGCGGTTCTTAACGGGAGCGATTATGAGCAATACCCTGATGGACGGGAACACGGTCAAAGGAGTTGTGGTATGTAGAGATGGAAGGTTAGAAGCGATAGAAGCGCAAATAACCGTGGATGCAACAGGAGATGGTGATATCGCGGCATTTGGAGGAGCACCCTACCGCATGGGGAATGCCCGTATTGGCGAAACCCAAAACTATAGCCAATGGGATGTGCCGGGTGTGGCTCCCTTACCCTCACACACCAATCGCGATTATGACATCATTGACAACACAAAAATTTCTGAGTTACAAAGAGGACTCTTCCTCTCTCACTATGAGGCACATTTCTACGACTTCAGACCTTTCTTAACCGTCAGGGAATCTCGACAAATTGAAGGACTTTATGTGATGAACCTGCTGGATGCGGTCGAGCAAACGCATTTTGAAGATGTGATCTCCCTTGCGAGCAGCGACTTTGATCCACACAATATCGGTTCTTCCGAGTACACTAAATGCGGATTTTTGCTGCCCCATTCCAACGATATTGTGGTAGAAATTCCGTATCGCTGTATTGTTCCTAAGACGCTTGATGGGCTATTGATCTCTGGAAGGGGCATTAGTCTAACAAATAATGCCATGCAGTTTACGCGGATGACTGCGGATATCCTAGTACTGGGCTACTTGACCGGGCAGATAGCTGCCGATTTGGCTTGGAACGACATCAGACCGCGCGACTATGATGTCTCCGGTATCCAAAAAGAATGGGCAGATCTGGAATACCTGCCGGCAAATTATTCCAGGAAATCAACATGGAAAAGCTGGGAAAGTGATGCGGAGGTAAAAAGGCGTGTCGATAAATTGGCAGCCGGAGCTAGGGAATATCTTTATGAATGTGCCAAGCTGCCCAAGGAAAAAGCAGAGCCTCTCTTACTCAATCATTTTAATAGACCCAATCTCACTGAAGCTAAATTCTCAGATGAAGGGAGGTTGTTGACTGCCAAGGCCTTAGCCTGGTTTTGTAATCCAATCGGAAACGATCTAATAGAAGAAGAATTGAAGGCCATGTTTGCTGAGGAAATGGTCGATGGTTACCCTGAGGGATATGTGGATGACTACGACTTTATCAGGGGTAGAGAACATAATGTACTTGAGCATCTTTTCTGGCGGATCAACCAAAACATAGGGTTGCTTGCGATGACCGGGGATGAGAGGCGCAACGCTACCATTAACCATATACTTCAGAATACCGTGTCCGGAGGTGGTATGGTACAACGAAGCGATGACTATTTCAACGGTCGTATTGATCTGAAAATCGTTCCTTTTCACAACCGGATCCGTAACCTTTGTTTCTATGCGGAAAGGGTTCCTGACCCTTCTTTCATTCCAGCGTTTGAAAAAATCTTAAAAGATGAAAACATCGGTGGCTTCCAAACCTTGAAGTATGACAAGGTTCGCTGGAGGGTGTTCGGGGGACTGCTGGAAATGTACATTGCTGCGGCCATGGCCCGCTGTGGGGGAAGGAAAGGTTACGAGCTTCTTGTGGACTATATGGAGGATATTCATTACAACTTTAAATCCTTTAGCTTAAAAGAATTGAACAGTTTGACGGGGGCTAATCTGGGTTATGATCCCGCTGCTTGGCGAAAATTGATAGGAAATTTGACCTATCCCCAGCCGGTCAAAAAGGTGGTAAAACCTGTTGAAGTGTAGATTGATTATGATTCCAAAAATCCTGTTGCTTCCTATTTATCTTCTTTTAATTCATGCGGATTCACACGAAGATATCTTCTTCAAAAGCAGCATGCTCCAGCAAAATGAACTAACCCCACAGGGGGGGCAATTCATTATATTGGATGATTCTGGGGAGCCAATAGAGGTGGAGGCCATGAAAGATGAGAAAGGGGTTCTTTATTGGTACAGGAGGATATTTACGCCGGTCTGTCTCACGGGGGAATGCATGATGGTGGACGTGGGAATATATTGGTACTGTACTGGTGAGTTTTTTGGTCTGGAGGTTTATGGCGAACATCTTACCAAAACCGACCACAGTATATTTTCAGATGAGGACTACGGGAAACTCATGGATGTACTGGCCAACGATTGGTCTAGTCTGCGGGAGTATGAATTGGCTGACTTAGTGGACGACAGCGAGGAGGGAGTGGATGGCGTATCCGGTGCTACCAAGAAGGAAATTGCTGAAGAGGCTGTAGAGGATGCTGTTTACACCACCTACACGCTTTGGCACCTGATTCATGTGGGCGAGAAAGAACAACTGGCTCAGTTGACCACTACTCTTTTAGCTCAGAAAGACGTTTTGGTGGATCTTCTAAATACGGACGATATCCGTTACCACAAATTTGTAATGGAACAGCTAGCCCAAGAAAGAATAAAACCCAATCCCCGAACAGATTCACTATTGGTCGAATGCATTCAGGCAAATCGCGACGCATCAGTTAGGCGGCTCGCAGTGAGGACCCTGCCACATGCTGATACTGAATCTCGATTGATACAAAATGAACTTGTGAAAATGTACCCAGGAGCCTCTATGGAGGAGAAACTCCAGATTCTAACCGCTTTGAAGAAAAACAGCATCATATCGGATGATCTAATTCAAGTGCTGGCAGTCGATCTATATCATCAAAACGAATGGTTTGTGGTGAGGTTGTTGGATATGTTGACAGGAATTCGTTCAAAACAGAGTGATCTGTACAAGCAGGTGGAGGCTTTGCGAGAAAGTGAACGTCCAATGGTAAAGAAGGCAGCTGAAGCTTTCTTACAGTTCGGGGATTTGTAAAAATTTGACGGACTCTTTTCAGCGTAAAAGTTACCACTCTGCCAGAAGGGAAGCCTGCCTTGTCTTAGACCTTCGGTAATTATTTGCTATATTTGATCAGTTATACAAACATAGTTTCAGTAATGGGATGAAAAACCTTGTCTTTTTAATATTCCTTCTTTTGGTTCAGACAAATCTCCTCGCCCAAGAGGGACAAGTCCAAATTGCAAATTTAAGCAAGGGCGACACTACTGGCTTGACCTCGATCCGAAAGGCTTTTGTAGCCAACAATCCCGGCTATGACCTCAGCTATTTCCCCGCTAGCAAAGCTTTAATGGCGGGAGATCTTACTCAAGTTATATTTATTCAGGAAGGGGAAGGAAAAGCCAGCATTTTCTCCAAAAATAAATGCCGTGAATCAGAACTGACGGTAGGGGATATCGTGCTGCTTAGGAAAGGTGAAAAGATGCAAGCGGATAGCACCTTTGGCTTACTTGTCTTTTCGGTACCGGAGGCTCCGGATTCTAATATTCCTGCTTTCATTCGTCCGGATTGGGATCCAAACATTACAGATATTCCTGGGGGATGCGCCACCGAAACCAATGCCTACCGGCGTATTCTTTTGACCTGGAAGAGTGATGTGGGAAAATATCTTTACCACGCCATCAATGCGCACCGCGTACGAATCACCGACTCTTTCAGCCATTATCACCCTCTAACCGGAGGTTTCGACGAGTTTTATCTGGTGCAAATGGTACAACCCAACGCAAGGATCATCACCAGTGAAAAGACAGCGCTTATTGTCAAGCCTGAGAATGTGGGTAAGGAGGCCGCCAAGGATTTACTGCAGGAACACGCATTGGCAGTAGGTGATCTTGTATATCTGCCGAGAGGGGTAGTGCACCGAGGTATTGGGGGGGTACTTGCACAAGTAATCACTGTTCCTGGATTTGTTCCTGGATCCGAAATTGGCGTTGACCACCATTTAAGGAAGATTCATGAGAGATGGAAGGAGGAAGTTGCTATTCCATATAATGAAGATGCCTCACATATGGCTGTGGTGAAGTAGGATAATACCGACGCGGTGTACCACTTCTTGAAGTCAACAATGAGAGCATCAGGAGTGTAGCCGATGTGGAGAGAGCAATTCCCAGATGTTTAAATCCCGACAAATTGACAATAAACCCTTCTTTGGCAATGAGGCGATATATACTGTTGCTGGCTTTGGTGAGCGCTTACACGGGCGAAACTTGTGCCCAAAATGACGCTACTTTTGCGGAATTTAAAAAGACTTATTTAACTTACCCGTTCTCCGATCCGGATCCCATCCCGTCTTCCAAGAAAATATATCCTTATTTTCGCTTTGACGGCTTTTCCAATCAGCCGGTTGAAAGGGAATGGAAGGTCGTTTTGCTTGAAAATGATTACATCAGTGTTCAAATCATGCCGGAAATCGGAGGCAAAATTTGGACAGCCACAGAAAAACGGACTGGAAAGGATTTTCTTTACAACAACGGTGTCGTAAAGTTTAGGGATATTGCCATGAGAGGCCCATGGGTAAGCGGGGGTATTGAAATCAACTATGGTGTTATCGGACATACCCCCAATACAGCTACGCCAGTTGACTATTTGGTGAGCAATAACAGCGATGGCAGTGTTAGCTGCTTTGTCAGCACTTTTGATTTGCTGACCAGGACGCGATGGCTTGTGGAGGTGAAATTGGAAAAAGATAAAGCATTTTTTACTACCCGTTCCTTTTGGTTTAATGGCAGCGGTGTCGAGCAACCCTATTACACATGGATGAATGGTGCCATTCCTGAGGGCAAGAGTTTGAGGTTTCTGTACCCAGGAACCCATTCTATCGGTCATGGTGGCGAAGCAAGGTAATGGCCCAGAGATGACAGTGGAAGAGATCTTTCCCAGTATGAACAGAACGCTTTCGGTGGATCCAAATCATACCATATTGTTGGTACTCATACCAATTATTTTGGAGCCTTGTGGGAGAAAGATGATTTTGGAATGATACGCTACGCCAACAGAGAAGATAAGCTCGGAAAGAAAATCTTTCTCTGGTCGCTATCAGGATCTGGGAGAATCTGGGAGGAGCTTCTTACGGATAATAGTGGTCAGTACGTCGAAATCCAAAGTGGAAGGCTTTTCAACCAAAATCAGTTTCAAAGTAGCTTTACCCCCTTTAAACAAATCGGCTTCAGCCCTGGCAACAGTGACAATTGGACGGAACATTGGTATCCCTTTGCCGGATTGGGAGGTTTTACGGCAGCCAACCTGGTAGGAGCTTTCCATATCACACGCGATGGAGGTCAACTGCACGTCCGCCTCAGCCCGGTACAAGTCGTAGAGGATAGTTTAACTGTCTTTGATCAGGAGAATGTGCCGATTGCAAAGGCTTGGTTACAAGCCAAACCATTAGAGCCTGTAGAAGTAACATTACAAATTCCTAGGGACAAGACACCTAGCAGAATCCTCGTTAAAAATGAAGCCCTGAACTTAGATGAACAAAGGCTTCAACGGCCGACACAAATTGACTCACTCTTTGATGCTGAAGGCGCTTATGGGCTTTATCTTCAGGGTCGCGACTTGTCACAGTTGCGACAATACGAAAACGCCGAAACCAAAATCAATGCCTCTTTGAATAAAGATCCATTGTTGCTTCCTGCGCTCGTGGAGATGGCAAAACTAAAATTGTTCAGGATGCAGTATGATTCGGCATTCTACTTTGCGAAACAAGCACTGGCTATCGATACCTATGACGGAGCGGCCAATTATTATTATGGTAAAGCGGCCCAGAAGCTAGGATTTCATTACGATGCAGTTGATGGTTTTGAAGTGGCCACACTTACCGCTGAATATAGATCAGTTGCCTACACAGGTCTAGCGGATATTTATATTAGGAGGAAGGATCTGTCTAAAGCCAAGGCCTATGCTCATAAAAGCTTGTTGAATAACAGTCAAAATCTCCATTCGCTCCAATTGCTGTATCTGATCGCTAGGGAAGAAAAGCACAAAGAGGCAATGGAAGATCTTGCCGGTAAAATTGAAGAGCTAGATCCATTAAACCATTTTCTGAGATTTGAAACCTATCTGGCAGAGCCATCTGAGCAGCATAAACAGCAATTTGTAGGAGTCATCAGAAATGAAATGCCGATAGAAACGTATCTCGAATTGGCTGCTCAATATGTGAGCTGGGGACGTATACAGGAAAGTAAAAAGTTATTAAGCTTGGCTCCTCCCAATACAGAAGTCTCGTTTTGGAAGGCTTGGTTGAATAAGGATGATCCAGCGCTTTCGCAGCGCTACCTTGAAGAAGCGGAAGCATCTTCCCCTTATTTCGTATTTCCTTTCAGAGAGGAGTCCGCAGCGGTATTTACTTGGGCACTCAGTAAAAGTTCTGACTGGCGTCCAGCTTATCTTTTGGGACTTATTGAAGACTTTCATGGAAATAAAGATCGCGCTATTGAGCACCTTGAGGCACATGATAAGGTGGATTTTGCACCTTTCTACATGCTGCGGGCAAGGTTGAGGCCAGAGGAGGCCAAAAAATTGAGGTTGGAAGATGTAGAGCGGGCTGTAGGTATTGATCCGGACCAATGGCGTTACAAGCTTATTCAAGCTAAACTTCTAACGCAGATGGATCAGCGTCCGGAGGCTATAAAGATCTTACAAGCCGCGCAACAACAGCATCAGGATAACTACATTGTCGGACTGGAGTTGGTACGCCAGCTGGTAAAAAGCGATCGCTACAGAGAAGCGGATGAGTTACTTGTCGGGCTGAATGTATTGCCTTTTGAAGGAGCTACGGATGCAAGGAGGTATTACCGACAAATAAAATTGATGTTGGCTCAAGAAGCTTTAGATCAGAGGGATTATAAGAGGGCTTTAGCGCGGGTATCCGAGGCCCTGGAATGGCCTGCCCACCTAGGAGTTGGAAAGCCTTTCGAGGCTGATATTAATAATGACTTAGAACATTGGATGCAGTACCTCATCCTAAGTCGTTCTGGAAAGCAGGCAGCAGCTAAGCGTGCGTGGGCTAATATTGACAATAAGGCATTACATGAGGATAATTATCTCGAAATGATCCGGTCGATAAGCGGAAACTTGGATCAACGGATATTTTGAGTTTTAAATAAACGATATCTATTACTGGCAGATTTAATCTCTTTTCTTGAAGATTTTGGCCCACCATACTATAGCCGTTGTTTTAAAACGAGTTCTTTATCAAATTACCCCAAAGTTTGGAATACTGCAGCTGCTTTATAAAGGACAAAGAGAGGTTTTGTCTAATAACAGCGTCACGTGTTGGTATTGAAGCTTAAAGTGTAGGTTTATTCCCTTGAAGAAGCATAAAAAGTGAGTTCATCCATGTTTAACACCACCGCCCATATTTTCTCCAAAAAGCTTTGCTCGGCAAAGACAGCCATTCTTGCCTTTTCCATCTTGATGATAAGCTGCAAAGAGGAGGTGCCTTCTATTACAGAAGTTAATTTTGATAGTGCATCCTTTGCTCATTTTGTTGAGCCGGATTTCCCCTACATCACTACGTCTATGGATGGAAGAAATCTAGGTGAGGGCTTTCCCAATGACAATATTTCAGCTCGGGTATTGGCTGTAAAGCTAGGAGAAAATGCAGCCATGGCTTTTGACACTGATATGTTGCGTTGGTCAGTAGCTTGGACGGGGGGATTTTTGCCCATGGTTACCATGGCTCAGATCTCCTACAATGACTTTCACAATAAAGACAACCTCTTGCCGGTGATAGGAGGCGATGCTAAAATTGCCACCGGGCAATATGCAGGATGGTCAAAAGGTAGCCTACCGCTCAATGATCCGAGACCAGCCGCTTCCCATCCCGATGCACTTCCCTGGGGACCTTTGCCTGAGAAGCTGGGTCGTTGGAATGGCGTGTATGTTTTAGATGAAGGGGTAGTCTTGTCTTACGCTTTAGGCAATACAGAAATCTATGAAATGCCGGGAGCCCTGCAAGCTGATCAGGAAGTAGCTTTTACTAGAACTTTTAAGATAGAAGGGCAGGATGGGCCACTGGCTTTGGCCGCAGCAGAAGTGACCAATGGAATCCGTCACGAGATCAAAGGAAATATAGCTTACCTTTTTCATGGAGATGAAAGTAATTCAGTCACCGCAGTAGGAATAGTTGGGGCAAGGGAGGACATTGCGCTTGTGGTTAAAGATAATCGCTATCTTACTGTAGAATTGGCGCCGGGTGCTGACGGTGCTACATTTACTTTAGCGCTTTGGAAAGGAAGTGTTAACCGAACAGCTGCTTTTGAACAACTGCTAAAGGAAGCAAAAGTGGACTTCCCCGACTATCATAAGGGCTCAAGTTCGCGATGGAAAGAAAAGGTATTGACAAAAGGCAAGGTGTCTCCGGATACCGCTGCTTATGTGGTGGATGATTTGACCTTACCCATTCCGAACCCGTGGAACAGAAATGTCCGGTTAGTAGATATTTCCTTCTTTGACGGTGATAAGGCTGCTGGCGTAACCTTTGAAGGGGACGTTTGGATTATAGAAGGAATAAACAACAGCTTAAATAAACTGGTCTGGAAGCGCTTTGCATCAGGTCTTTATGAGCCACAAAGTATAGAGGTGGTTGAAGGTCAGATTTATGTGTTTGGCAAGGAAGGAATCGTGCGTTTCCATGACGTCAACAAGGATGGTGAAGCGGACTATTACGAGAATTTTTCAAATATCATGGCACAATCCATCGAGACCCGCGAATGGGCTAGTGATATGGTGGCGGCACCTGAGGGAGGCTTTTATGTAGCCAAATTTGGTGCTTTGGATATGGGACCCGAGACATCCTCGCCCAAGAGTCTTCTTGGGTTTAGGGCAGGCTCTCCGCATGATGGTTCTATCTTAAAGATTTCTGACGACGGACGCTCCATGGAAATGATAGCTTCCGGCTTTCGCGGTCCCTATATTGGTATTAATCCTGAAACTGGGTTAGTGTCTGCTTCTGACCAGCAAGGAAATTTCATGCCTTCAACTCCAGTAATACTCGTCAATAAGGGAGACTATTACGGCGTGCCTGCTACAGCTCATGTGGATCCAATTCCGGAGATTACGCCGCCTTTATTGTGGATTCCGCATAGCGTGGACCGCTCCGGTATCAGTCAAGTATGGGTCAACAGTGATAAGATGGGAGATCTCAATGGACAGATGGTTCACTTTTCCTACGGCAGGCCAGGCCTATTTCATGTCCTAATCGATAGCGTGGCTCAGCACATTCAGGGAGGAGTTTCCGTCATCGACGGCTATTATCCGGCCCCAACGATGAAAGGCGCCATCAACCCTAACGACGGGCAATTGTATTTTACTGGATTTTCACTTTGGGGGACAAATACAGAAACCATCAGTTCCCTGGGCCGACTCCGCTATACAGGCCAGCAGAACCTTTTGCCTGTGGCTTTTGCAGCTAGGGAGGGCGGTATATTTCTCCGGTTTAGCGCAGCACTTGATGAGGCCATGGCTACCGATATCAGCAGATACCAGGTAAAACGTTGGAACTATCAGCGTACCGAAAAATACGGGTCCGGACATTTTAGACTGGACGGAACGCCTGGTGACGAAAACATGCCTGTCCTGAAAGCCTTCCTTTCTGATGATAAGCAATCAGTTTTTATAGCCGTTCCGAATATGGAAAAAGTAATGCAAATGTCCTTGAATTATAGCCTGAGAACGGCAGATGGTAAGGACTTCCAAAACGATTTTTACTTTACCGTAAACGAACTGACCGAACCTAATCTCTCCCTGCTGGGCTTTGGGTCATTGGGAATGGATGACATTACCTTTGAGTTTGATCCTAGCCAGTTGGCTTCTCAGGATATTACCCCTACAGTGGAATTGGGAGCTGACATGTTCGTTAAAATGGGTTGTATTGCCTGTCATGCTGTTGATGACGACGATCAGGCTAAAATTGGTCCGCCTATGAAAGGGTTGTATGGTTCTTTGCGGAAGTTCAATGACGGTACATCCGCTACCGCTGATGAGGCCTATCTTATGGAATCCATCATTAGTCCTGGTGCCAAAGTAGTAGAAGGGCGGGAAGGAGAAATGCCTTCCTTCTTAGGCATCCTTTCCGAGGCCGAAATAGAATCCGTGATCTTGTATATCAAATCCTTGGCGAAATAGTCTTATGTTGCTCCTTGCCGACATAATGGCTGAGAGCAACATAATCTGCTTCTTAATTGATTGCTGCGATGAACACCAAAACAACCCTTATTTTAACCGCCTTGCTAATTTCCTTTTATACCTGCTTTGCGCAAGAGGAGATTCCCCTTTATCCTAATGGTATTCCAAATTTTAAACCTGCAACAGATCAGGAGGAAATAACGGAAGACGGGCAGGTCATCAGGAAAGTGAGCCGGCCGACGCTCACGGTTTTTTTGCCCCCAAAAGACATCGCTACCGGAACAGCCGTGATCATCTGTCCCGGAGGAGGCTACCACGCCTTGATGGCCCAGCGGGAGGGGAGTGATATTGCAAAGGTTTTTAATGACATGGGTGTAGCCGCTTTTGTCTTAAAATATCGGCTTCCAAACGAAGAGTTTCAAGAAAACAAAGCCATTGCTCCTCTGCAAGATGCCCAGCAAGCCATTATAACGGTGAGGGAAAACAGTACGCATTGGCAAATCAACCCAGCAAAATTAGGCGTTATGGGATTCTCGGCTGGAGGGCATTTGGCAGCAACTGCGGGAACCCAGTTTGACAATGCAGTAGTTGACAATCCGCTGAAGACTAGTTTACGCCCGGATTTCTTGATTTTGATTTATCCAGTCATCAGCATGAATGAGCGCATCGGGCATTTGGGATCTAAGGGCTTCCTGTTGGGTGACGCACCCTCTCAGGAGCTGGTCGAGCAATTTTCAAATGAGCTACAGGTAAGAGCGAATACTCCCCCGGCTTTTCTTACTCATGGCTCAGATGACTCCGTTGTGCCGGTTGCTAATAGCATGGAATTTTACCAAGCATTGGTGGAGCACCAAGTGCCTACTGAATTGCATATTTATGCCAAAGGTGAACACGGTTACCTTCAGAGGCCTGCCTTTGACGAGTGGTTTGGTCGCGTACGCCATTGGATGTTGAGCATGGACTTAATCAAGTAATGCGGCTAAGAAAGCCTCTTAGCCCATTTTGGCTTTTTGGTCGGCTTTTTTGTCAGTGGCGAAGATAGTTCTTGCTTAATTTTATAATATTGGGTCATGAAGTATCTTATCAAAAGTGCGCTTGTTTTTTTGCTTTTTCAACCGCTTGTTGCCCAACAGGTAAGCCCGCCTGTGCCCTATGGCCCTGTGCCCAGCCCCCAACAGGTAGCTTGGCAGCAGATGGAATACAACATGTTTATCCATTTCGGACCGAATACTTTTACGGATAAAGAATGGGGGCATGGAGATGAAGATCCATCCGTGTTTAATCCAAGCGATTTGGACGCCCGTCAGTGGGCGCGAATTGCCAAAGGGGCTGGAATGAAGGCGATCATCATCACAGCCAAGCACCATGACGGCTTTTGTCTGTGGCCTAGTACATTCAGTACCCATACTGTCAGAGAAAGTCCTTGGAAAAAGGGACAAGGCGATGTTTTAAAAGAACTGGCCGAGGCCTGCAAAGAATATGGTTTGAAGTTTGGCGTTTATCTCTCACCTTGGGATATGAATCATCCTGCTTATGGAACACCTGAATACAACCAAGTTTTTGCTAGCACTTTGGAAGAGGTGCTCACCGGTTATGGAGAAGTATTTGAAACCTGGTTTGACGGTGCTAATGGTGAAGGCCCAAATGGAAAGAGACAGGAATATGATTGGGAGTTGTTCCATAAGACGGTATTTCAGCACCAGCCTAACACCATTATCTTTAGTGACGTTGGTCCAGGCACCCGTTGGGTGGGCAATGAAAGGGGTTTTGCAGGCGAGACAAATTGGTCAAGATTGAATATTGAAGGCTTCGAGCCAGGTGCCAACGCCCCTGCGCAGAAAGTACTTAATGAGGGAGAAGAAGATGGGGAAGCTTGGATTCCGGCGGAGAGTGATGTGTCGATACGTCCGGGGTGGTTCTACAGTCCCTCTACCGATGATAAAGTAAAATCGCTGAACCATCTCTTGCAGATCTACTATGCCTCCGTGGGCAGAAACAGCAACCTGCTACTAAATGTGCCGGTGGACAGACGTGGGTTGATCCATGCAGCCGATTCCGCACGCTTGATGGAACTTAAGCAGGTGTTGGACGAGTCCTTTAAGCAAAACCTTGCTTTTAAAAAAGGAGTGGAGGCGTCTCAGGTAAGGGGCGGATCCGACCAGTTCGGAAGTAAAAATCTCACCGACGGGGATTTTGACACCTATTGGGCAACCGATGATGACATAAAGCAGGCTTCTATAACCGTGGATTTAGAAAGTGAGCAGGAAATAAATCGCATTGTTTTGCAGGAATATATTCCATTAGGGCAACGTGTTAAAGCTTTCAATGTAGAAGTTTGGGATGGCGATAAATTTACGGAGATCGATCGGCAAACGACCATTGGGTACAAGCGGATACTGGTGTTTCCCGCACTGATCACTTCAAAGATTCGGGTAAACTTTCTCGAGACAAAGGCGCCACCGGTAATATCCGAAATTTCAGTGTATAAAGCTCCAGAGATGTTGGCGCAACCCTCCATCACGAGAGACAAAAGGGGTGTGGTTACCATCAGCAGTGAAAGCTTGGATGCAGTGATAAGATATACTACGGATGGTTCTGAACCCGACGTAGGCTCAAACCGCTACACAGAAGCATTTGAATTTCCAGAAGCAGGCAAGGTAAAGGCAAAAGCTTTTGTAGATCAGGGGATGCGATCAAGCGAAACAACGGCTGTTGACTTTGATATGGCGCCTCGAAGATGGAATGTCATTGCGGCCACAAGCTCAAACTTGCAAACTGGATCCAGTCGGGCCATTGATGCTGATCCCAACACCTATTGGCACACAAACCAAGAAGACAAAAGGCCCTTTCCGCATCGTTTAGCGGTGGACATGAATGATGAACTTGAAATTAGTGGCTTTTATTACACGCCTGTGCAACGGCCGCAATTAGCAAACAGTGGGACTATATTCCAATACAGCTTTTTAGTCAGCTTAGACGGACACAATTGGGAATTGGCAATTGATCACGGCACATTCGCTAACATAAAAAATAATCCCATCCAACAGCGGGTAATATTTGACAAAGCCTACAAAGTTCGCTACTTCCAGATCATTTCCCATGGATCGGTAAATGATGGGGAGTTGGCTACTTCAGTAGCCGAAATAGGCGTTATCACACCTTAATGACTAAATTTTAATATGAAGAAAGTTAGATGGACCAGTCAAATAGCCATATTTTGTCTGTGTGTCTTGATAGGCTTAGACGCCTGTCAGAACAGCCTCACTACCGGCAGTAGGTCTACTTCCGTTGGAAGCATTCAGCGAGTGGTATTCTTAGGTAACAGCATTACCTATAGTGGGCAATATATTTCAGATATAGAATCTTATTATCGCATCGCCCATCCAACATTACAGATCGAGTGGATCAATGTTGGCCTGCCTAGTGAGACGGTTTCTGGCCTGTCGGAAGAAGGACATGCGGATGGTGCTTTTCCACGTCCTGATCTTCACGAAAGGCTTGATCGGGTTTTGAAACAAACTAAGCCGGATCTGGTATTTGCCAATTACGGTATGAACGATGGCATTTACTTGCCCTTTGATTCGACCAGATTTGAAAGATTTAAGGATGGTATGCTATGGCTACATGAGACGGTAGTAAAGCATGGAGCGCAGATCGTCCATCTCAGTCCCCCGATATTTGACGAAGTAAAAGGGGGCAAGGCGGGCTATGGCGAAGTGTTGGAGCATTATTCCGCATGGCTATTGGATCAGGGTGAGGAAAGAGGGTGGCTGGTGCTGGATATTCATGGGCCAATGAAAGCCTTCTTAGCAGAAAAAAGGAAGGAGGATGCGGCATTTCACTTAGCAGAAGATGGGGTGCATCCCGGGGCCACGGGACACTGGCTCATGGCCAAGGAAATTCTAAGTTTTTTGGGTGAAGATGTAAGCGAGGCACAGGATGTCATGACTGCGCTACAAAAGCATCCCCAACATAAACAGGTGGTTGAGCTCGTCAGGGAAAAGCAGCAACTGTTGAGAGATGCTTGGTTGACTGCCACAGGACATAGTCGCCCCGGAATCAAACAAGGCTTACCCCTTGATCAGGCGTATCAACAGGCTGAATTGTTAGAGGCAAAACTGGATGATCTCGTTGGATCTAAATAGTTGCGTAAGCTTTTAACGACGGTTAGGAGAAGCGAATCCTCCTTCATGTAAAACAAAAGGAGCATCCGGTGTCTTCGACGACAGATGCTCCTTTTGTTAAAATCAATTGGACCTGATTATAGCTTTTCAATGCGAAGGTTTCTAAATGCTACCGTCATATCGTTGTTGGGGTGTAGCTGCAGGCCGATGGGGCCTTTTTCAGGCATATTTTCAGAAGTGTAGGTCATCACTTCCTGACCATTCAGCCAAACTTTGTACGTTTGATCGACGAGTTGGATTTTCATGGTGTTCCAGTCATTTTGCTTCAGCAAGGTCTCGACCCCATCCGCTTCAATGGGGTATCCTTTTCCGGGAATATACGGAGAGGCAGTCATGTCACGCTTTAATGAGCCGGATATCCCGATTTGAATTTGATCCTTTTCGGAACGTAGGAAGAAGCCGGAATCTACTACGCCTTCCCCCATAAGAAAATCGCCTTCGAGAACAAAGTCTCCATAACTCTTTTTCGTCCAAAGGATAGATCCCTTCTTAGCAGGATCGCTTTTGGCCCACAGATTTCCGTCTTCTATTGACCACCAAATATTGTCTTCCGGCAATACCCAGCCTTTGAAGTTTTTGCCATTAAAGATAGATTTCGTCTTAGCCTCTTGGGCTATGGTTTGGATGAAGATCGCGGAGAAGATGAGGGAAAGGATGAGCGTTCGCATAGAGAGTTATTTTTAGGTTTTTTGTTAAGTATCCTTTGCTGAAAATTTGACTACCGGAGCGCCTTAATTTGAATTTCAAACGCTGTCCGTGGGTTGATGATCAAAAGCTGTTGTATCTCAGTCTCGGTCCATCCCTTGGCAGTAAGCAGCGGAAGAAACTCCTTGAACAAAGCAGTATAGGCGCGAAAATCTCCGCCTTTTTCTTCCCCTGGGCTGTACCAGCCTGCATCGTGGGAAAGAAGTACACGATGTAACAGTCCCTGAGACTTCAGGTTTTGAAGCATGTCGGCATACTCCTCCAAATTGGACACAGCTAAGTTATCCAAACTTACCCAAGCACCTTGTTGAGCCGCTTTCACATGCATGGCTGGGTCCGCTTCACCTGGAGCATGTACCCAGATAAATGCGCTTGGGTGCACCCCTTCGCTTTCTAATATGGCTAACTGTTCAAAGGCAGGCACCGCCGGACCCGTATGGGAGGCGATGATCAACCCTGTTTTCAAATGTGTTCTTGCTGCAGCCCTGATCAGTTTGCGATGCAACTCAGATAAAGACCCGCTATTGACACTGGTTTTAATAAAGCCAGGCTTTATTCCTGTACCCGCAATTCCCTCCTGCGCTTCCTTTATCCAACGTGCTGCTAGTTGATCCACTGTTTCCGTATATGCTTCACGAGGAAGGTGTTTGTTGTCCGACGCACCATAAAATCCAGTGTTGGTGATGATCTGCACCCCTGTAGTTTCTGATAGTGCTTTTAACAACAATGGATCCCTTCCCAAATAGGCAGGTGTACATTCTACCATCGTCTGTACCCCAAACTCTTTGAGTTCCATTACATACGGCGTAACGATGGACAAGACCTCCTCCTTATCCCAACGGTGTTCACCGGTCTGATCGGCGCCGATAAAGTCCACCAACACGTGCTCGTGTATGAGGGATAAGCCCATTTCAGCGGGGGTAACCGGGCCGGTAACGGTCATGATGGTTCCGGTTTGGGCATTGGTTCCGGTACTAAGGACGCATACCAATTGTACTGCAAAAAACAGTATTATGCGCGAGGTAATGGGTATCATGATGGATTAGTTATGCCAATGATGTTATGACGATATGATGGCTCCCTGCGTCATCCGTTTGGCAGCTACTGCAGCGCCTACGATGCCCGCATCATTTTGCTTTTCAGCAATCAAAATAGGTACATCTACGGTAATCTGATCCTTAAATTTATCGAATTTTTTGCTGGCTCCGCCTCCGATGATGAAAAGGTCGGGAGAAAAAATTCGCACCACATGTTTCAGAAACTTGTTGAAGCGTTTTCCCCATGTTTTGTAGCTCAGTTCTTCTTTTTGCCGGGCAGCGTCAGAGGCGAAGAATTCAATCAACTGCCCGTCGCGGTAGTAGATTCTGCCTAGTTCAAAATTTGGGATAAGTTGGCCATTGAAAAAGACTCCCGTGCCGAGTCCTGTGCCTATGGTTACCATGATGACCAATCCCATTTTGCCCCTACCTGCACCGAAAGTCATCTCTGCCAGCCCTGCCGCATCAGCGTCATTGATAACGGTAAAAGGAAGTCCAGTTCGCTCGCTGAAAAGCTCATCGACCTGCACACCCTTCCAGCTTTTATGAATATTACCTCGCGCCACTGACTTGCCGTGGTGGATTACCGTGGGGAAACCACAGCCCACTGCGCCTTTCCAATCATAATACTCTACAAGTTCTTTTACTGCTTCCGCAATTTGTTCGGGTTTAGAAGGCTTAGGTGTTGCCACCCTGTATCTCTCAGCTGTCAATTCGCCCGTTTCAACATTTACAGGAGCGCCTTTAATGCCTGAGCCGCCGACGTCAATTCCCAGAATCTCCATAAATCCTTTGATATTTTTGTTTAAATAAAGATAGAGCACTTTTCGCATTTAGCCTAAAATAAGGTCTCAAAAGTAATGCTGTTCATCAATATTCCTTTTGTAAAAACACCTGCGATCCCTATTTGCCTGCCGATGGGTTTCTACAACCTCATGAAGCATGAGATGAGCGTTTAAAAATGCAATCAACGCATAATTGTGTAACTTTGGACTCAAACGATCGAAACTATGAAAGAACTGGGCAAAATCAGTCAACTACCCATCAACAGGTTTACGGCAAACGGTGCTTATCTTGCCTTGGAGGAAGGAGGGGAGGTACTCCTGCCAAAGTCTTACCTTAATGGCGAACAGGAGGGAGACTTAGTAGAGGTCTTCGTGTATACCGACAGTGAAGACCGTCCGGTGGCTGTCACAGAAAAGCCCAAAGCGCTGTTGGATGAATTCGCTGTGATGGAGGTCAAAGAGACCACCCCTTTCGGCGTCTTTGTGGACTGGGGGTTAAGGAAGGATCTTTTCGTCCCCAAAAGCGAGATGGCCAAAAATATGCACCCAGGTTCCCAGCACCTAGTCAGGGTATGTATTGACCATCGCACCAATCGCCTAATTGGAGTGGCGAAATATAAAGATTTTCTTATCGATGATACCCGTGGCTTTGAAGAAGGACAGGAGGTAGAGGTATTGGTTTTTGAAGAATCACCATTAGGTTACAAGGTGCTGATTGAAAACAGTTTTGAAGGGGTTGTTTACCGAAACGAGACTTTTGAAGCTGTACAATTGGGAGACAGGAGGCGTGCTTTTATTAAATTCAAACGGGAGGATGGAAAATTGGACCTTCAGTGGACGCCCGTGGGCAGGCAAAAATACGAAGAGGGGGCAGAAAAAATTTTAACTTCTCTAAAAGATAAGAAATTCTTGCCCCTCCATGATAAATCATCCCCCGAAGAAATCAAACAGTTGCTTGGGATGAGTAAAAAGCACTTCAAGCAGTCCATTGGCCAGCTGTATAAACTAAGAAAGATCAGGCTGCTGCCAAATGGTATAGAACTGGCCGATTAGCGAAGCTTGAGCACTTCCAATGGCGTGGTGCAAAGGACGGCTTTCCCCCTCTTAATGGCAATAGGTGCTTTTATCAGATGCGGGGAGTTGGCCAGGATGTACAGCCAGCTTTCATCATCCCAAGATTTGCCGGCTATACGGCTTTGATAATCCGGATGGGATCGGTTGAGCAGGTCTTTGGCCCTAAGGTTCAGCTTGTCCAATATGCTCCTCCACGTGGTAGTGGTGAGCCGCTGCTTTTGGAGGTTGATTTCATTGATATTTTTCGACACCGAACGGGCATATGCTCTTGCCTGTTTTTCTCCTGACTGCACAGGGTTGTAGTAGAAGAATAGTTCGTTAGGATGTGATTTCATGGCTTTAGGGTTTGATGTGTTTTCCAAAATAGCGAAGAATTGAAAAAAATCCAAACTATTTATTGGGAAATTATAAAACGGCATCAAAAACCTGCTTGTAGAAGCCATGAACTGATCCATAAATCGCACAGATTTATGGGGAATTTAGGAAGTAAGCCAAACTGTTTAGTACTTTAGCATTTTAAAACCTATAATTAGAATTATGAATATGCAGTCGAACCATTTTATGGGTGTTGATGTGGGGGGGACGCACCTGAAGATCGGCTTGGTAAGCCGCCAGGGTGAAATATTGTCCTTCGACAAGGAGGATACCAAAGGCTATCGCAACGATCCACAAGGATTCACTCACCGCTTTGTGGAAGTTATGGGCAAATATTTGGCAAAATACCACGGGGTGACCAAAGTAGGTATCGGCCTGCCCGGTTTGATCAGCAAAGACAGAACCACGACATTAGAGATTCCGGCCATTCCGGAGCTTAACAATTTTAACCTGAAAAAAAGCCTTTCTGAGCAATACCCCCATGTGTCTTTTTATTTGGAAAATGACGCCTGCGCTGCGGCTATAGGAGAACTTAAATTTGGAACGTCTGATCCTTCTCAGGACTTTTTGTTTATCACCATGGGTACCGGTATAGGCAGCGCTTTGGTAGACGATGGTAAAATTTTTAAAGGAGCCAGAGGCAACGGATTAGAGATGGGCCATATGTTGTCCAGAGGAAATGCGCGATTAGAGACTTTGATCGGACGGGACGGTATCCTCAATATCATGGAACGCATGATTCATGCATATCCCGAGAAGGCTGGGGAACTGGTGGATAAAGAACTGGGTACCCATTTACTCGTGGATACTGCCAAAGCAGGCAATCCCGTGTCATTGATGGTATTTGAGGAAGTTGGGAATATACTCGGAGAAGCCATCGTGTCTGCTATTCGTATTCTTGACGTCAACGAAGTGTATTTTGGAGGCGGAATTTCCGCTGGCTTAGAGTTTATGATGCCTTCCCTGGAAAAAACGATCCGTCAATACCTCACCAATTACTACTTGGATGGGATGAAGCTGAAGAAAGCATCGCTGGAAAATAATGCTGGTACTTTGGGGGCGGCTGCTTTATGCTTTATGGATTGATGCATCAATAGGGTTCAAGCGTAGTGATCGTTACCTCACTCACCCTATTTATTGCATTTAGCCGAAAAAGAACCTTTAGAGGTTCTTTTTCATTTATTGTCCCACAAGCCTCCGAAGGCTCCAGGAAATAATAGAAAAAGCTTTGACTTTTGTCCAGCAGTTCCACTCGGTCGGGTCTGCCAAATGTCTTGATCAGCTGTTGGTTGTTGGCTTCCAAAAAGGTATTTCTCAGCCGTTCCAGTTCATCAAGATCTTGCATCCTAAGCCCCTTGCACCCGTTGCGGTCATTCTTCCAATTTTCTAGGTCGATCGTGCCGGTCTCTAATGGTGATGAGCAAGAGCTAAAGACAGCCGTCAGGACCAACAAGACTAAAGGCATAATAACGGGGCGAATGAAAATACGTCGATGCATAACTTAATTTTTGCTCAAAAGTACGAGTATATCTATTAAAAACTACCTTCGAACAGCGGTGATGATTTTTATGGCTTTGTGACAACTTCGTTTTTGTCCCTTCTCCAATAGTGCTGGAGGCTTATTGCTCCCTTTCTCGAGGTACTTATTCTTGAAGCATCCGCGCTTATGATGGCCCATAGCTGCCTACTATACAACCTGTGGCTTCACAACCACTTATATACCACTTTACCGTCTCGCATGCATAAACAGACCGCGCATACATGCGGCGAATCAAAACCCCGTGCGATTGGGAGACGGTGCTTTTCTCGGAGCTTTGATCCGATCGGCTACGGTTATGGTGATACCTCCCGAAATACCCACAGGTTTACAGCTTGATTTTCAGGAATATGCTCTTTCGTCTTTCTGCAAAATTAATTTTCGACTCAAAATGAGTGGTAGGCATTCTCTCCATCTCTAATCTTAAATCTTTATATTAGCGGCTTAATTAAAATCCATAATGTATACGCGATTAGCTAAAGCTTTCTATTTCCTTACTGCGATCTTATTCGTAGCGAGCTTCTTATATATTTATGCCTCCCTGCCCCAACAGGTGGCTTATGAGTTAAACAGCTCCGGCAATCTGGAGAAAGGCATGAGCCGTGACGGCTTCTTTTTCGTGTCCATAGTAATATTTATTGGCTTGAACCTTATCTTGGTTATTCCTGCCAAAATGGTTGAAAACCAGGTGATGGTCAAGGCCAGAAGCCTCTTTAGCAAGGGTAGCCCGTTTAGGGAGTCACTGCTCAGCTGGGTATATTCGTTTTCCGGAGTTATCAATATTAACCTGGTCTTGTTGGTGTTTTATATCCTAAGGATCAATCTTTTCGATGGGAATGCAGCCAGCGACTTCGATTTCTTATATTACATTATCCCATTATTATTGGTGGGATGGATCATCGCCTTATTTGTTTTGTTGGGAAAGAAAGTCCAGCAAGTTCAGGATTCAACAAAAATAGGCAAGCAATAATATTTTAACACATGGCAAAAAGCGTTCAATATACCGAAGACAGTATCAAATCCCTCGATTGGAGAGAGCATATTAGGCTCAGGCCTGGGATGTATATCGGTAAACTGGGAGATGGTAGTGCCCAAGACGACGGTATTTATGTCTTGGTTAAGGAAATCCTAGATAACAGCATTGATGAGCACATGATGGGATACGGCCGTACCATCGATATCAAAATCACCGACCACAAAGTGGAAGTTCGTGATTACGGACGTGGTATACCCTTAGGGAAAGTGATCGATTGCGTGTCCAAGATAAATACCGGCGGTAAATATGACTCAGGCGCCTTCCAAAAATCTGTAGGGCTAAACGGAGTCGGTACTAAAGCCGTCAATGCTTTGTCGGAATACTTTAAAGTGCAGTCATATCGGGATGGGGAAACCAAGGTGGCGGAATTCGAGAAGGGGGTGCTGGTCAATGATAGACCGGTGGACAAAACCTCCGAGAGGAACGGAACCAAAATCATTTTTTCTCCCGACCAGACGATATTTAAAAATTATCATTTTATTCCCGATTACCTTGAAAACCAAATCTGGAATTATGCCTTCCTGAATGCTGGGCTTACCATTAACTACAATGGGACCAAATATTTTTCCGAAAATGGCTTAATGGACTTAGTGAGCCGCAAGCTGGATGAAGAAGGACGCAGGTATCCCATTATTCACTTGAGAGGCAATGACATTGAAGTGGCTTTTACCCATTCCAATCAATATGGAGAAGAGTATTATTCCTTCGTTAACGGCCAATTTACCACACAAGGAGGTACCCATCTTGCGGCATTTAGGGAAGCGGTGGTAAAAACTATCCGGGAATTTTACAAGAAGGATTTTGATGCATCTGATGTAAGGCAAAGTATTGTGGGGGCAGTGGCGGTGCGCGTACAGGAGCCTGTCTTTGAATCCCAAACCAAGACCAAACTGGGGTCGAATACCATTGCCCCTGATGGTCCTACGGTAAGGACTTTTGTCAATGATTTCCTGAAAACCGAGCTGGACAATTACCTGCATAAAAATCCTGCCGTAGCGAATGAATTGCTGAAGAGGATTCTTCAGTCAGAAAGGGAGCGGAAGGAGATTTCTGGCATTAAGAAATTGGCCAATGAGCGGGCCAAAAAGGCCAATCTTCATAATAAGAAGTTGAGGGACTGCCGGGTGCATTATGATGATCCCAAGGCAGATATGGAAGCAAGAAACAACACCATGCTCTTCATTACGGAGGGGGACTCTGCTTCCGGATCGATTACCAAATCACGCAATGTCCAAACGCAGGCGGTTTTTTCTTTACGCGGTAAGCCGCTTAACTGCTATGGAATGACCAAAAAGGTCGTCTATGAAAATGAAGAATTCAACCTCCTGCAGCATGCGCTGAACATAGAAGACGGGATTGAAAATCTGCGATACCGCAAAATTGTCATTGCAACGGATGCCGATGTGGACGGGATGCATATCCGCCTGCTCATCATGACCTATTTTCTTCAGTTCTTCCCTGACCTGGTCAAAAACGGCCATCTTTACATTCTAGATACTCCTTTATTTAGGGTGAGGAATAAAAAGCAAACCATCTATTGCTACTCAGAGGAAGAGAAGCAGCGGGCCATCCAAAAGCTTGGACACAAACCCGAGATCACCCGGTTCAAAGGTTTGGGAGAAATATCTCCGGAAGAGTTTGGTTCCTTTATAGGTGATGATATCCGTCTGGATCCCATTATCCTAAACAAAGACACCAAAATCACGGATTTGCTGTCTTTCTATATGGGTAAAAACACCCCTGACAGGCAAAATTTCATTATAGACAACCTGAAGATCGAAAAGGACATTGTCAATGAAGATCCTGTGATCACAGAAGCGGTAGAAGAAGAAACGGAAGCTGCTTAACTAAAACAAGGGGGAGCAGGCTATGGATATGAAGTTGCCCATACCTGCTTCGCACCAACAGTATAATATCAAGCGTATTTTCAGATGAGTGATTTAGAAAAGGAAAATCCAGAAGAAGGCCTGCACGAGTCGATTCCGGTTACCGGAATGTACAAAGACTGGTTTTTGGATTATGCCTCATATGTAATATTGGAGAGAGCGGTACCTGCCATAGAGGATGGTCTAAAGCCTGTTCAAAGAAGGATCCTTCACGCGATGAAAGAGATGGATGATGGCAGGTTCAACAAGGTAGCCAACATCATCGGTCAAACCATGCAGTACCACCCTCACGGCGATGCTTCTATTGGGGATGCCATTGTCAATCTGGGACAAAAGGACTTGTTGATCGAAACCCAAGGGAACTGGGGTGATATACGCACAGGGGATGGCGCCGCTGCTGCCAGGTATATAGAGGCGCGGCTTTCCAAGTTTGCCTTGGATGTGGTGTTCAATCCGCAGACCACCGAATGGCAACTGTCATACGATGGAAGGAAGAAGGAGCCGGTCACCTTGCCCTTGAAATTCCCCCTTCTGCTTGCTCAGGGGGTAGAAGGTATTGCGGTAGGCTTGTCTACTAAGGTCCTTCCGCACAATTTTATAGAGCTGATCGAGGGCTCAATAGAAATCCTGAGAGGAGGAAAAACCAATGTATTGCCTGATTTTCCCACGGGTGGCCTAGCTGATTTTTCTGAGTACAACGAAGGACAAAGAGGAGGTAGGGTCAAGATTCGTGCGAAGATTGAGGAGGAGGACAACAAGACCTTGTTGATTAAAGAGATCCCATTTGGCACAACTACCAATTCATTGATTGAATCGATCATCAAAGCCAATGATAAGGGCAAGATCAAGATCAAAAAGGTAGTGGACAATACGGCCAAGGATGTAGAAATACAGATTCAGCTGATGCCAGGGCAATCACCCGGCATGGCTATAGATGCGCTATATGCCTTCACCGACTGCGAAGTCTCCATTTCCCCTAATGCCTGCGTCATTATCGGCGATAAGCCGGTATTCCTCTCGGTGAATGAGATCCTCGAAGCCAACACCAAACAAACCAAGGCCTTGTTGAAACAGGAGCTGGAAATCCGCAAGGGCGAATTGTTGGAAAAGTTGTTGTTTTCTTCTCTTGAAAAGATATTTATTGAGAATAGAATCTATAGAGACATCGAAGAGTGCGAGACCTGGGAAGCGGTATTGGAAACCATAGACAGGGGGCTGGATCCATTCAAGCCGGACTTTTATAGAGAAATCACACAAGATGACATCATCCGCCTAACGGAAATAAAGATCAAGCGGATCTCCAGATTTGATGCTTTTAAAGCAGATGAGTTGATGAGGAAGCTGGAGGATGAGCTAAAAGAGGTGAACCATAACCTCAAGCACCTGACCGAATATGCCATCAGATATTATGAAGGTTTATTGGCGAAATATGGCAAAGGAAAGGAGCGGAAAACCGAAATCATGGCTTTTGATACCATAGAAGCTACGGTTGTTGCTGCCAATAACGCTAAGCTTTACGTCAATCGGGCAGACGGTTTTGTTGGTTATGGACTTAAAAAAGATGAGTTTGTATGCGACTGCTCAGACTTGGATGACATTATTGTGTTCCGAAGGGACGGTGCCTGTGTGGTCAGCAAGATTCAGGAAAAAGTCTTTATGGGAAAGGATATCATCCATGTAGCTGTATTCCGCAAGGGAGATGAGCGGATGGTGTATAATTTGGTGTATTTGGACGGCGCATCAGGTAGGGCTATGGTGAAACGGTTCCAAGTGCTTAGCGTTACCCGTGACCGTGAATATATACTCACCAAGGGCACAAAGGGTTCGAAAGTACTTTATTTCACTGCCAACCCCAATGGCGAGGCGGAAATTGTGGCGGTGTATCTCACCCAGGGAGCCAAAGCTCGGGTAAAGGTATTTGACTTTGATTTTTCCACCCTGGAAATTAAGGGGCGGGCAGCCAATGGAAATATCTTGACTAAATATCCTATCCGTAAGATCCAGCTGAAAGTAGAAGGTACTTCGACCTTGGGAGGCGTGGACATCTACTATGATGAGCATGTAGGCAAGCTCAATACCGACCAAAGGGGATCTAAAATCGGGAATTTTCTCGGTGATGATAAGATTGTAGTGTTTTATAAGGACGGCAGTTATGAACTTACCTCATTTGAGATCACCAATCGTTATAGTGCGGCGGATCTTATGCTGATTGAAAAATTTGATCCGCAAAAGGTCATTTCCTGTATTTACTTTGACGGCGCGAGTAAGAATTATTATGTAAAGCGCTTTATGATAGAGACTTCTACGGTCAATAAGAAGTTTCATTTTATTTCCGATCATAAGCAGTCTTATCTACAGCTCGTGTCCACTGCTAAGCAGCCACAGGCAAGAGTGGTCCTGCAAAAGGGCAAAGAGACGGTTGAAGTGGAGTATGATTTGGACATGTTAATCGATGTCAAAGGTTGGAAGGCCTTAGGTAATCGACTTTCAAGCCATACGATCAAAGAAATTCAGCCCATGACACCTGCCAAGAAGGAAGAAGAAGCTCCACAAGATGAAGATCTTGAGGTCGGCAGTACTGTAGACTTTAAAATCAAGGAGGAAGGAGAGGATCAATTGGGGCTATTTTAATAGAACCAATTGACCTTGCTTTCTTGTTTGTCTGATATTCCTTTTTAAGTATCAGATGAGAATAAATTTGATAGGCATTATAATGGGGATGTTGTCCCCATTTTTTGCACTTTCCCAAACCGTGGTATCCGGTAAAGTGACCGATGCGGAAACGGGAGATCCTATTCCCTTCGCCAACGTCCTATTGCTTGGCACTGAGGTAGGAGCGGCTACGGATTTTGAGGGATACTTTTATCTGGCGACAGAACATTCCCCGGATAGTGTCAGGGTTTCCTATGTAGGTTACGAGCCCATGACGCGGGCTATCCGGCAGGGTGAAACCCAGTCTCTCAATTTTCAACTGCTGCCCACAGCCTATGGCTTGAGTGAATTTGTTTTTCAAGCCGGCGAAAATCCCGCTTATCCAATCATCAGACAGGTGGTGGCCAACAAGCACCGGCACGACAAGAGAAGTCTCAAAGCCTACGAGTCCGAAAACTACACTAAGGTAGAAATCGATATAGACCAGATATCAGAAAAGCTCAAACAAAAGCGGGTGATGTCAAAGGTCACCCAGGTGCTCGACAGTATAAAAGTACTTACTGATGATGAAGGGAAACGTATACTTCCCGTGTTCCTTTCCGAAACCGTATCTAAGTTTTATTATCGGGATCAACCAAGACTGACCAAAGAAGAAATCCTTAATACAAGGGTATCCGGTGTAGGCATTACTGATGGCACGACTATATCGCAGTTGACAGGGTCTGTGTTTCAGGAGTACAACTTTTATAAAAACTGGTTAACCATTCTTGAAAAGGACTTTGTTTCCCCCATCGCCGATGGGTGGAAAGGATTTTATGACTACGACCTATCGGATTCTTTAATGGTTGGGGAGGATCTTTGTTATGTGTTGCAGGTATATCCTTTGAGGGTACAAGATTTGGTTTTTTCCGGCACCATTTGGATCAAGAAGAGCGACTATTCGCTGAAGCAGGTAGACCTCAGCATTTCCAAAGAGGCCAACCTGAATTTTGTGGAGCAAATCAAAATACAACAGGAATTGATTCCCACTTCCGAAGGTCCCTCTTTGCCCCATAAAAGTCGCGTATTGGTAAAAGTTAATCAGCTGACACCAGGTACTGCAGGCTTGTTGGCCAAGTTCTATACCTCCTCAAAAGAGATAAAGGTAGGGGAGCCACGACCGACTTCTTTCTTTGACAAAACCATAGATGTACAAACGGATCGTCCCTTTGAGGAGGATTATTGGGAGAAGCACAGGCACGACCCTTTGTCGGATGAGGAATTATTGGTGTTCCAGATGGTTGATACCCTCAAAAATATTCCGGTGATCAAGTTCTATTCGGAGTCGTTGATGTTTTTGGCATCTGGATATCATCCAGTAGGCAAGGTGGACCTTGGGCCATGGACCGGCCTTTTCAACTATAACAATATTGAGGGTGCACGTGTGGGCTTAGGGGCGCGTACCAATTATAAGTTCAGCAAGAAATGGGTATTTGAGGGTTACCTTGCCCATGGTTTTGCTGATAAGGAGTGGAAATACGATGCTGCAGTCATCCGCATTCTGGATAGAAAGAGGTGGACTACAGCGACGCTGCGTTCTCAGCGGGAGATTGATCAGGTGGGGCTAAAGCTTGATGATTTGCAAAACAACGCCATCTTCTTGGCCGCCAACCGTTTTGGTACCTTGAGAAGGCCTTATTATTCCCATGAGCAGTCGTTTACATTCCAGCGGGATTTGTTCAAAGGCTTTACCTTATCAGCAAGCCTAAAGCACTCCCGGTTTGACCCGGTGTATAATTTTTACTATCTCGAAAAAAGCAATCGGGAGTTCAAAAACAAATTCGAGCATACCGACGCCATGTTTTCCCTCCGCTACGGAAGAGACGAGGTATATCTTGTAAACGACAATCACCGCATATCCCTCGGCCCCTCGCGTTGGCCTATTTTCGGGGTTAAATATACCAAAGGACTGACCCTGTTAGGAGGAGAGATCAATTATAGCAAATATTCGTTTTCTGTTTTCCAGAAGCTGAACATGGGTTTGCTGGGCGTATCGAGGTATGAATTTGACGCGGGCATAATAGCAGGAGAGGTACCGTATCCGTTGCTGGAAAATCATCTGGGCAATGAAACACTCTTCTATACTACAGCCGCCTATAACCTGATGGATTTCTTCGAATTTGCCAGCGATCAATATGCCTCGTTGCGCTATAGACATCATTTCGAGGGCTTCCTGTTCAACAAAATTCCCCTGGTTAAGAAGCTAAAATGGCGGGCGGTTGTAAACGCCAACATCCTGTATGGGAATGTGAGCGGCAAGAACATGGGCAACAGGCCGACCACTGGACCGCTCGGCCAAGAGTTAACCACTTTCGGCAAATTAGACCCTGCTGTTCCCTATGTAGAGGTAGGCTATGGCATAGAGAATATCTTTAAGTTTTTCCGAGTAGATGCTTTCCATCGCTTAACCTATCTGGACCAACCCGGTGTCCGAAAGTTTGGGCTGAAAGTCAGTGCACAGCTGATATTGTAATCTTTTTTAAGGATTAGGGTGAGATAAGATTGCCCCCGTTTTTTTGCGGCGGATGAATTTTGCATATTTGCAGTCCTTAATTCACCTGTTTGTATAGGTGGTATGTTACAATTTTATCTAACGGAAAATGTCTGACAAACTAATCAACATTACACTGCCCGACGGGTCAGTGAAGCAATTCGAAACGGGAACAACCGGGCTACAAATCGCGCTTAGTATCAGCGAGGGTCTGGCCAGGAATGTCCTTGCGGCAAAAGTGAACGGAGAAGTATGGGATGCTACTCGTCCCATTCATCAGGATGCCACGGTTCAATTGCTAACCTGGAATGACAAGGAGGGGAAATCTACCTTTTGGCATTCATCTGCACACCTCATGGCTGAGGCCATAGAAGCACTCTACCCCGGAGTCAAACTCGGCATTGGACCTTCTATTGAAACAGGCTTTTACTACGATATTGACTTTGGTGATAGGGCGATAGATGGTGCTGAGCTGGAGAAGATTGAAGCTAAAATGGCCGAGTTGGCCAAACAGAAGAACGAATATATACGCAAGGAGATTTCCAAATCCGATGCAGTGGCTTACTTCCAGGAGAAGGGTGATGAATACAAGCTGGAGTTGTTGGATGGTTTGGAAGATGGAAGTATTACTTTTTATGAGCAGGGACAATTCGTAGATCTATGTAGAGGTCCCCATATTCCCAATACCGGTTTTATTAAGGCAGTTAAGCTGCTGAACATTGCAGGTGCCTACTGGCGGGGAGATGAAAAGAATAAGATGCTGACCCGTATCTATGGGGTCACTTTTCCTAAGGCCAAAGAACTACAGGAATATCTGACCTTTTTAGAAGAGGCCAAAAAGCGGGATCACCGAAAGCTTGGTCGCGAGCTGGAGCTGTTTACTTTTTCAGAAAAAGTGGGCATGGGGTTGCCGCTGTGGTTGCCAAAGGGCACTTTGCTGAGAGAAAGGCTCGTGAATTTCCTCAAAAAAGAACAGGATAGAACCGGCTACCAGCAGGTAGTCACTCCCCATATCGGCCATAAAGCCTTGTATGAGACTTCAGGTCATTATGAAAAATATGGGAAGGATTCCTTTCAGCCCATCGCCACACCCAATGAAGGAGAGGAGTTTTTGCTGAAACCCATGAACTGTCCCCATCATTGCGAGATCTATAAGTATAAGCCCAGGTCCTACAAAGATCTTCCAGTAAGGTATGCGGAATTTGGTACGGTGTATCGGTACGAGCAAAGCGGTGAGCTGCATGGATTGACACGGGTGAGGGGTTTTACACAGGATGATGCGCATATCTTCTGTCGCCCGGATCAGGTCAAGGAAGAGTTTATTAAAGTTATTGACCTCGTACTATATGTATTTAAGGCTTTAGGCTTTGATAATTATACCGCTCAGGTGTCGTTGCGTGATCCCGAAAATAAGCAAAAATATATCGGCGGTGATGAAGCTTGGAACAAGGCAGAATCTGCGATAATCGAAGCTGCAGCAGAAAAGGGATTGGAGACAGTGTCTGTGTTGGGTGAAGCTGCTTTCTATGGACCGAAATTGGACTTTATGGTAAAGGATGCCTTGGGGAGAAGCTGGCAGCTGGGAACTATCCAGGTTGACTATCAGTTACCAGAAAGGTTTGAGCTAGAATATGTAGGTTCTGATAACCAAAAGCACAGGCCGGTAATGATCCACCGTGCGCCGTTCGGATCTTTAGAGCGTTTTGTGGCAGTGCTGATTGAGCATTGTGCGGGTAATTTTCCTTTGTGGCTGGCTCCAGAGCAGATCAATATTCTACCGATTTCTGAAAAATATACTGCCTACGCTGAGGAAATTAGCAGTTATCTAGAGGAAAGCGGCATTTCCGGGTCTTTGGATAACAGGGATGAGAAGATTGGTAGGAAGATTAGAGATGCAGAAGTTAAAAAAGTGCCATTCATGGTGATTGTAGGGGAGAAAGAGCAGGCAGAGGGCAAAATTTCAGTACGTAAACATGGAGAGGGGGACCTCGGCAGCTTCAGTCCAGAAGAATTTGTGAGCTATTTCAATAACATTATTAACAGTTCATTGGGCAAACAATAATTCAGCAGGAAAAAAGAACGCGATTATTGATAATTAAAAAAATATCCGATATTTGCAGTAAAATCTTTAAACAACCATAGAATTTTGAGAGGAAGAAAACCGTTTAAACCGAGACAAGAAGAACCATATAGAGTAAACTCCAAGATTAGAGCCAAAGAAGTAAGGGTAGTGGGTGATTTTGTGGAAGGAGGCAATGCTGTTCTTCCGACTGATGAAGCCATTAAGCTTGCTCAAGAAAATGATCTTGATCTCGTCGAAATTTCTCCAACAGCTAATCCACCCGTATGTAAGGTAATTGATTATGCTAAATTCAAATACGAACAGAAAAAGAAGCAGAAAGAGATTAAATCCAATGCAGCTAAGACTGTTTTAAAAGAAATCAGGTTTGGTCCCAATACGGATGACCATGATTTTGATTTTAAACTCAAACATGCCATTAACTTTCTTAAAGAGGGTGCTAAGGTGAAGGCGTATGTACACTTCGTTGGACGGACCATTGTCTTTAAGGAAAGGGGTGAAATGTTGCTGTTAAAATTTGCCCAGGCTTTGGAGGATTACGGTCAGGTAGAGCAGCTTCCCAAAATGGAAGGCAAGCGGATGAACATCTTCATCGCCCCCAAAGGAAATAAAAAGTAATTTCAACCAATAGTTTATAGTAATGCCAAAAGTTAAAACAAAATCAAGTGCAAAGAAGAGGTTCAAATTAACAGGAACCGGTAAGATCAGAAGGAAGCATGCTTACAAAAGCCATATTCTGACGAAGAAAGAGACAAAACAAAAGCGTAATCTTACGCAGATGGGTATTGTCCATCCTTCAGATGAGGGCCGAGTAAAAGCCATGTTGAGAATCTGATTTTATTAAAAAAGAAGGTTATTTTATTCACCAGATGCTTGGTTTAACAAGTCCGTAAGGCGCCAAGAGTCAAAAAATTTAAACATTATGCCAAGATCAGTAAACGCGGTAGCGTCAAGAGCAAGAAGAAAAAGAGTATTAAAAGCTACCAGAGGTTACTTCGGAAGAGGTAGCAACGTATGGACTGTAGCCAAAAACAAGTATGAAAAAGGCTTACAGTATGCATACAGGGATAGAAAAGCCAAAAAGAGAGAGTTCAGGGCATTGTGGATCCAAAGGATCAACGCCGGAGCTAGATTGCATGGTTTCTCTTATTCCCAGTTAATGGGCTTGCTAAAAAAAGCCGGTATTGAACTAAATAGGAAAGTTTTGGCGGATTTGGCCATGAATCATCCTGAGGCATTCAAAGCTGTGGTTGAAAGAGTAAAGTAAGATTGCACTCACTACTTTATACAAAGCCCTCGTAAGAGGGCTTTTTTGTTTTTATACCAATGAGGAGCACTGGATAAAATTAATATAAGGTTGAACGACCACAGTATCGTGAATAACTCTAACCCAACTTCCCCGTACTAGACATTAAGAAATTGTATGTATAAAAAATAACGATAAGCAAACAGTCATGCGGTTAAAAGTGATAGGAGAGCATGCAAAAAGCACCATTGAACAAGCTAAAAATGTGTTGGCCAAAGGTGCGGATAAAGTGGTGCTCTGCGCAGACGGGCATATGGGCTATGGACATCCTATAGGTGGAGTGGCTGCATACAAAGATTTGATATCCATATCAGGAGTTGGATTTGACATCGCTTGTGGCAATATGGCTGTGAAACTTCCCCTGCAGTCGAAGGATATCAAAGATTGGGAAGCCATTGGCCGCCAGATCAGCCGCAGCATTTCCTTTGGAATGGGAAGGGTAAACAATACCCCTGTGGAAGCCGAATTTTTGGACACCGAGGCTAATTGGCGCAATGAAGCCCTTGCGGGGTTAAAGGACATGGCTGCAGCACAGTTGGGGACGGTCGGCTCCGGCAACCATTATGTTGACGTCTTTCGGGACCAGGATGACTTTGTCTGGATAGGGGTGCATTTTGGATCTAGAGGCCTTGGTCATAAGGCGACGACCTGTTTTCTGAAAAAAATGGGCGCAAAAGATGGAATGGATGTGGATCCCTGTGTGGTAGATATGGCATCAGACGTTGGTCAAAATTATTTTGAAGCGATGACTTTGGCAGGAAAGTATGCCTATGCGGGAAGAGAATGGGTTTGTAAAAAGGTTGCAACGATCCTCCAAGGCAGTGGTGAGTATTTAGATGTAGTGCATAATCACCACAATTTTGCTTTTATAGAAGAACATGATGGAGAAGAATTATTTGTAGTGAGAAAAGGCTCTACACCGGCGTTCCCGGGACAACGAAGTTTTATTGGATCCAATCTTCATGACAAGAGTGTTATAGTTAGCGGCTTGGATACTGCTTCCGCCAAAGAGAACCTTTATTCAACCATCCACGGGGCCGGTCGTATTATGTCTCGAACCCAGGCTGCGGGGAAATTTAAGGGTTGGGGCAGGAAGCGTGTTCAGGTTAGTCCCGGACTCATCGATGAGCAGGAAATGAGGCGTACTGCCGCTGCTAAAGGCGTATATCTGTTTGGCGGGGGAGCGGATGAAGCACCTGGATGTTATCGGAAACTGGATGAGGTACTACATTATCATCAAGACAGCATAGCTGTAGAGACTTGGCTTACCCCCATAGTAGTTTGTATGGCAGGGGACGACATCAAGGATCCATACAAGGATTAAGGGTAGGTTAGGTCATGATATTTTTGGCTCAAAGAAACGCTGGATTTTCCTCGTTACCCCATCGAGGTTTTATGCAACGTTGCGGATCCTTTATGACTTGGTGGGTGTAGGTTTTGAGGCTAAAAGAGCTTATATTGCCTTTATGAGATGTTTGGGAATCGCCTGTATCTTTTAGAGAAGGCAGGTTTACTGTATCAAAAGAATTTGTGTTTAAAGAAATCATTAAAAAATTCTCCGATGTTGTACAAAAATAAAAAAGGCTATAACATTTTCGTGTTACAGCCTTTTAGCAAAAGTAGCGAGGAGCAGGATCGAACTGCCGACCTCAGGGTTATGAATCCTGCGCTCTAACCAGCTGAGCTACCTCGCCATAAAGAAGTTCCTTTTTGCAAAGGTGGCAGCTTTTCTGCCAATGGGAGTGCAAATATGTTGGGTTAATTACTGAAAAGCAAGTTAAGCCAGCGAAAAAAACACAATAAAATATCAAAAGAAATATTGGAGCAATGGTGAAGAACAAATTTGTCGCTGATTATCAAATTAATACTTCCAGGAAAATTATTTATCCTTATTTGAGTACTGCCAGCGGCTTGTCCCAATGGTTTGCCGACGATGTGACGATCAATGAAGACAAAGTGTATAATTTCGTCTATGATGGGGAAGATCACTATGCCAGGGCCGTCATCATGAGGAACAACCACAGTGTAAAATTCGAGTTTTTTGAACCCACGCTTGAGATGGAGGAGGAAGACCGGTCATACATTGAATTTCGACTGGACGAAAACGAATTGACCCAGACCTTGTTTCTTCGCGTGATTGACTACAGCGATGCTTATAATGATGAGGAGCTGGAGTCCATTTGGGAAGGGCTGATAGGGGCATTAAAGGAGATCATTGGGGGATAAAAACAACCGGAAACTAAAAATTTTCCGTTTAATATTACAACCTTTGTACTTGGAATAGAAGAGATGCAGGGCTGTAGCACTACATGAAAAAATTAGATAAACTGATTTTGGGGTCCTTTATAGGGCCATTTTTATTGACCTTTATTGTCGTGGACTTTATTCTCCTGACAGTTAACATGTTGAAGTATTTTGATGAGATCTTCGGCAAAGGACTGTCTTTTGCGGTCTACATGGAGCTGATCAGTTATTTTGTAGTCAGTATTTCGCCCATGGCGCTGCCTCTGGCGGTGTTGCTATCGTCTTTAATGACGTTTGGAAATCTCGGCGAACATTTTGAACTGACGGCTATCAAGAGCAGCGGTATTTCATTACTTCGCGCATTGCTGCCTATCGGCATTTTCGTGGTGGTGCTTACATTCTTAGCTTTTCTGTCCAACAACTATTTGGTTCCAAAGGTCAACCTCAAAACCTTCAGTCTTCTATGGGATATCCGCATGAAGTCCCCTGCCTTGGATATTAAGGAAGGCGTGTTTTATAATGGCATTCCGAATTATAGCATTAAGGTGAACCGGAAGTTAGACGACACTAAGTTGTATGACATCTTAATCTATGACCATACCAACGGAGTGGGTAACAATGCTGTGATTACTGCGGATTCAGGTAGAATGGAGCCTTTTTTCAATGAGAGGTATATGACCTTAGTGCTTTACAATGGCAACAGCTATCAAGAAGGTAATGCCAGAAGGGGGCAGCATGAAAAGCCGAGTACCTTCGATCGCACCAAGTTCACAGAGAACCAGATTGTATTCAGTCTGGATGCATTTGAAATGAATAGGACGCCGGAAAACCAATGGTCCAACAACCGGTCGATCAAGAATATTGCCCAGCTGAGGGAGGATTTGGATTCAATGAGTCATGAGCATAATCAGTGGGTATATTATAACTACATCAATACAGGGTCTACGTATTCATTTTTCACCAGGGATCGTAAAATTGAAGTTCCGGAAGATATACAGCGAAAAAAGCAGGTCTATGACTCCTTACAGAATATCAAGCTTCAGCAGGAATACCAGGCCAGAACAGATTCCATCGCAAGAGCTTCTGCCCAGCAAGCGCAGGAAAATACCTCCGGCACAGCATCCGATATGCCATCCAATAGTAGCAGGGAGGTAGTAGCCTCTTCCGCTCCATTGGACCCTGTAGCGGATAGCAGTTTGGTTCCCGGTGATTCTGTCCCAGAAGAGGGTGCGATAGCGTTGAGTAAAGAATTGGATTCTGCCCAAAACAAGATCAAGGAGGTGCTGAAGGACACGTTAAGGGAAAAGATGCTTAGCAGCCTAAGCCAAAACAAGGCTGCTGCTGCTCAAAAGACGGATCCGCAGCCGACACTCACACTTAGTCCGGAACAGAAGACAAGGCTGGATTCTATCATTAGTACAAAGGAATTTCAAAGCAGGGCTGCCTCGGTGGCATTAAATACTGCCCGGACGTTGAAAAATAATTTCAGTAATAACATCTCCCGTTTGGATAACTATGAACGGGAGTCCAGACGTTGGGAAATCGCCTGGTATCAAAAATATACCCAGGCTATTGCATGCTTGGTAATGTTTATGATTGGTGCCCCATTAGGCGCAATCATTAAGAAAGGCGGACTCGGAATGCCTGTTTTGATATCGATTATATTTTTCATCATTTACTATATGTTGACCATTACTGGAGAAAAATGGGCTAAGGAAGGCATTACTGATCCGCTGATTGGGACTGTTTTCTCCGTTACAGCCTTGTTTCCTTTTGGTTTGTTTTTCCTCATGCAGGCCCGGAAAGATGCGCGCTTGTTTGAAGCCGACTTTTACCATAGCTTCTTTGAAAAAATAAGGACCTTCTTCAAAAAGAGCAAGAAGAAAAGTTAAAAGCGGCTTTTAATATTAGAAATATTAGTTCTATCTTTGTAGCTGTTTTAAAAAATAATTAATTGACTAAGCATGTATTTAACTACAGAGAAAAAAGTTGAGTTGTTTACAAATCATGGTAGGTTAAAATCGGCAACAGATACAGGATCACCTGAGTCTCAGATCGCTTTGTTCACCTATAGGATCAAGCATTTGACCGAACATTTGAAAACCAATAAAAAAGACCACTCTTCAAGATTAGGCCTTTTGAAATTAGTAGGAAAGCGAAGAAGCCTTCTTAACTATTTGATCAAAAAGGATATTGAAAGATACAGGGCAGTAATTGCTGACTTGGAAATTAGAAAATAATAATCGGTAAGGTTCTTCTTCTGTAAGAACCTTACTTTTTTGTTGCTCCCAGCCTTATTTTTTAAAACATTACGATTTATTCTAACAAAAATTTATGTTACCAAACGTTATATCAAAAACCATCACCCTAGAAGATGGAAGGGAAATCATCATTGAGACCGGTGCTTTGGCGAAGCAGGCCGACGGTGCAGTGGTAGTAAGGATGGGGAAGGCCATGTTGTTGGCTACAGTAGTATCTAAAAAAGAAGCTGGTGAAGACGTGGATTTTCTCCCCTTGTCCGTTGATTATCAAGAAAAATTTGCTTCATCCGGTAAAATTCCCGGCGGTTTTTTGAAAAGAGAAGGTCGCCTTTCCGACTATGAAATATTGATTAGTAGGTTGGTGGATCGTGCAATTCGTCCGATTTTTCCAAATGATTACCATGCGGACACCCAAGTGGGTATTACCTTGATATCAGCAGATGAGTCGGTGCTTCCTGACTGTCTCGCGGGACTAGCTGCATCTGCAGCTTTGGCCGTATCAGATATCCCCTTTAATGGTCCTATCTCGGAAGTAAGAGTGGCCAAGATTGACGGCGCTTACAAGATCAACCCAACACCAAAGCAGCTAGAAGGCGCTACCATGGAGTTGATCGTAGCGGGTTCAAAGGAATTTATCCTCATGGTAGAAGGAGAAGGCAGCGAGGTTTCGGAAGACGAAATGGTCGAAGCTATCCAATTTGCACATGAGGAAATCAAAAGACACTGCGATATTCAGGTTGAACTGACCAAGGCGGTGGGTAAAGAAGTGAAGCGGGAATATTCTCATGAAAAAGAGGACCTTGCTTTATATGAGAAGATGCGTGCTGAGTTATATGACAAATGTTACGAGATCGTAGCGCTTCAGATCCCAAACAAAGCGGAGAGAAGCAATAGAATTGCTGAAATTAAAGAAGCATTCAAAGCCAGTTTGGGTGAAGAGCATGGTTATGAAGAAAGCCTCATCGGACCATATTTTTCAAAAATTCATAAAGAAGCTGCCCGTAATTTAACCTTGAATGAAAAGAAAAGGTTGGATGGTAGAAAGACTGACGAAATCAGACCGATCTGGTCTGTGGTGGATTATTTGCCTTCTGCCCACGGTTCCGCAGTCTTTACCCGAGGTGAGACCCAGTCATTGACCACCTGTACTTTGGGTACCAAAATGGATGAACAAATGATCGATGGAGCTGTTCATTCCGGCTACAACAAGTTTTTCCTCCATTACAACTTCCCTGGATTCTCCACTGGTGAAGTGAAGCCTAACCGTGGACCAGGCCGAAGAGAAGTGGGACATGGCAACTTGGCTATGAGAGCCTTGAAGAAGGTGCTTCCTCCTGATGATGAAAACCCATACACAATCCGGGTGGTTTCGGATATTTTAGAATCCAATGGTTCTTCATCTATGGCAACTGTTTGCGCGGGTTCTCTTGCTTTAATGGATGCCGGTGTTCAAATCAAATCTCCTGTGACAGGTATTGCCATGGGGATGATTTCTGACGCAAAGACCAGTAAGTATGCTATTCTGTCCGATATTCTTGGAGACGAGGATCATTTGGGAGATATGGACTTTAAAGTGACCGGAACAGAGAAAGGAATTACCGCCTGTCAGATGGACTTGAAAGTTGAGGGCTTGGATTATGCTGTGCTCAAAGAAGCCTTATATCAAGCTAAAGAAGGCCGTCTCCATATTCTTCGGGAAATTACTAAGACTTTGGATAAGCCAAGACCTGAGTTGAAGCCTCATACTCCAAGATCATACAATATGACCATTCCTAAAGAGATGATCGGTGCGGTGATCGGACCCGGTGGTAAGGTGATTCAGGAAATCCAAAAGGATACTGGTGCGACTATTGTTATTGAGGAAAAAGACAATGTCGGCAAAATCAATGTCTTCTCTGCGAATCAGGATTCAATGAGTGCGGCAATCTCTCGAATTAAGGGAATTGTTGCGCAGCCCGAAATAGGAGAGGTGTATACCGGTAAGGTGAAGAATATCCAGCCTTTTGGTGCTTTTGTTGAATTTATGCCGGGTAAGGACGGACTGCTTCATATTTCCGAAATCAAATGGGAGCGGTTGGAAACCATGGAAGGTGTGTTGGAGCCGGGAGAGGAGATCACTGTAAAATTAATCGATATAGATAAAAAAACAGGCAAATTTAAGTTGTCTAGAAAGGTCTTGTTGCCAAAACCCGAGAAGCCAGAGAAAAAAGACTAAGCCTTTTTTAAACATTTAGTATATTTTGAACTTATTTTCTGACTGTTTCTGTTATAAAATGAGTTTCACCAAACAAATGAAATAAACTTAATGAGGCAGCTAAAGATTAGCAAACAGATCACCAACAGAGAAAGTCAATCTCTTGATAAATATCTACAGGAAATAGGGAAGGTGGATCTGCTAACGGCAGATGAGGAAGTAGTTTTAGCTAAGAGAATACGCGAAGGTGATCAGCTGGCGCTTGAAAAATTAACCAAGGCGAACCTTAGATTTGTAGTTTCTGTCGCAAAACAATACCAAAACCAAGGACTCTCTTTAGGTGATTTAATCAATGAAGGGAATCTCGGCTTGATTAAAGCCGCACAACGATTTGATGAAACCCGCGGATTCAAATTTATCTCTTATGCGGTATGGTGGATCAGGCAGTCCATTCTTCAGGCTTTAGCCGAACAGTCCAGGATTGTAAGGCTTCCGCTTAACAGGGTGGGTTCATTGAATAAAATCAGTAAGACATTTTCCGAGCTGGAGCAGAAATTTGAGCGAGAACCGTCTCCAGAAGAGTTGGCTGAAGTCCTGGAAGTGACAGCTGGGGAAGTGGTTGATACCATGAAGATTTCAGGCAGGCACGTTTCCATGGATGCTCCATTTGTTCAAGGGGAAGAAAATAGCCTTTTGGACGTGCTGGAGAATGATGGGGAAGTTAAGCCTGATGATGGTCTGATGAACGACTCCTTGAGAAAAGAAGTGCAGCGTGCGTTGTCCACACTTACCCAGCGTGAGGCGGATGTAATCACCTTGTATTTTGGGTTGAATGGCGAACATGCAATGACCTTGGAAGAGATTGGGGAGAAATTCAACCTGACGAGGGAACGCGTAAGACAGATCAAGGAAAAGGCTATTAGAAGACTGAGACACACATCAAGAAGCAAAACGCTTAAGCCCTATTTAGGTTAAGCATCAGCCATTTATATTAGAATAAAAAAAGAGGGTTTATGCCCTTTTTTTTATACCGGTATCTCTGGGGTGAGGTGCCGGCGAAACTATTCATCATCACGTGGGCATTTCATCCTCTTTTAAGGAATTTTAAGAAAGCGTTCCTTTGTTAAGAGGTTTTAAATTTTAAAATTTGCCCACCCAAAAATTACATCGAAATGAGTACGGAGATTGAAAAGGTAAAGGTTTTAATTATTGGTTCTGGGCCGGCAGGTTACACCGCAGCCATTTATGCGGCACGTGCAGGCTTAAATCCAGTATTATATACAGGAGGACAGCCGGGGGGGCAGCTGACCATTACCAATGATGTGGAAAACTATCCTGGTTATCCTGAAGGGGTGATGGGTCCCCAAATGATGGAGGACTTTAAAAAACAAGCGGAGCGATTTGGCACCAAGATCAACTATGGTTTGGTCACTCATGTTGATTTCAGCAACCGACCCTATAAAGTCACTATTGACGACCAAAAGGAATTATTATCAGATACCATCATTGTCGCTACTGGAGCCTCAGCCAAATGGCTTGGATTGGAAAGTGAAACGCGATTAAACGGTCAGGGAGTTTCCGCTTGTGCCGTTTGTGATGGCTTTTTCTTCAGAGGACAGGATGTCGCGATAGTTGGAGGCGGCGACACCGCTTGTGAAGAAGCGACTTATTTGTCAAACATCTGTAGCAAGGTGTATATGATTGTAAGGCGTGAAGAACTAAGAGCCTCGCAGATTATGCAGCAGCGGGTGATGAACAATCCAAAAATAGAAATCCTTTGGAATACTGAGACAGTAGAAGTTTTGGGAGAATCGGAAGTCACTGGCGTAAGAGTAAGGAATAACCGTACCCAGGAAGAAAAAGAGCTCACTGTGAATGGCTTCTTTGTCGCTATCGGTCATCAGCCGAATACAGAAATTTTCAAAGGTCACTTGGATATGGATGCAAACGGCTATATCAAAACCGTTCCAGGAAGTACGAAAACCAATATAGAAGGCGTATTCGCATGTGGAGATGCCCAGGATAATATTTACCGGCAGGCGGTAACCGCAGCAGGGACCGGTTGTATGGCGGCCTTGGATGCTGAAAGGTATCTGGCTGAAATAGAATCATTTTAATTTCGGCTGATGGGTTCAAAATTCTTGGGATGGATTTTCCTTTTTAGTTTGTGTCTAGGCACAATCTCTGCCAATGCACAAAACAAAAGAAAGGCTGGCCAAGAACCCGCGTCCACGATACACGACGTACCTGACAAGCGGAATATCTCCACCTTTGATGTGCAGCAATACCTTATAGAGCTTCGAAAAGGAACAGATTCTTTAATTTTTAAGGATAAAGTAGATCTCAGCAAGCGGCTCTCGCCGGTTAATGAAGATACCTTGTCTTTGGTTTGGGCTCCCACTAATCAGTTGGTAGAGATTTCCGAACAGGTACTGATCAACAGCATTTGGGTCACAGCCTTTGAGTATTATGCCTCATGGGACAGTAAGAAGATCAATATTTACGATTTTGATCCCAAGGATTTTAAAGATTCTGTGCAGATCAAACTCTATGATCCTTTTTTTGGTTCTAACTGGAGTGCGCCTTTAAAGGACACGAAGATCAATTCTGAGTTTGGATTCCGGCGATATAGGTGGCATCATGGTACTGACTTGAAGCTGAATACGGGAGATCCTGTGTTCAATGTCTTTGACGGGATAGTAAGGATGAAGTCGTATGACCGTAACGGCTATGGTTATTACGTATTGGTACGTCATCGAAATGGGTTAGAGACGCTTTACGGGCACTTGTCCAAGATTTCTGTGGAAATAGGGCAAGAGGTGCGTGCTGGAGAGGTACTTGGATTAGGGGGAAGCACTGGAAGAAGCACCGGCCCCCATCTTCATTTTGAAATACGCTATCAGGGCCTGTCAATTAACCCGACAGAAATATTCGATTTCAACTACGGGAGGCTGAAGAGTGACGTGTACACCATAACTTCAGCCAGTTTTGATCATGTTGTTCAGGCACAGGAAGCGGTATATCACCGTGTCAGAAGTGGACAGAATCTTGGTGTAATCGCCCGTCAGTATGGCGTATCGATCAATCAGATCACCCGCTTGAATGGGATTACCACGCGGTCTATATTAAGGGTAGGGCAGCGGCTTAGGATACGTTGATGTTTGCGTTGCGATTATGAACTTCGAAACTATGAGACAATGAAACTTGACATACTCGTCATAGCATCACATCCCGATGATGCGGAATTATCTTGCTCTGGAACCATTGCCGCCCATGTGGCTAAAGGGCATAAGGTAGGGATTGTAGATCTTACCAAAGGAGAAATGGGGACCCGAGGAACTCCAGAAATACGATTGCAGGAAGCGGAAGCGGCTGCGAAAGTGTTGAAGTTATCGGCGCGGGAAAATCTGGGATTCGAGGATGTATATTTTAAGGATGACAAGGAGCACCACCTGGAGATTGTCAAGATGATCAGGAAATACCAGCCTGAGATCATTATTGCCAATGCCATTACAGACCGGCATCCCGACCATGGGAAAGGAGCAACGGTAGTAACCAAGGCCTGCTTTATCAGTGGCTTAAGGAGAGAAGAAACCAAACTTTATGGTGCGTTACAAGCCCCTTGGCGTCCTAAGGCGGTCTATCACTATATTCAAAATGATTACATTCAGCCAGACTTTGTGGTGGACATCTCTGACTATTGGGATATCAAGTTAGCCAGCATCAAAGCCTTTCGCTCTCAGTTTTATGATCCTAGCAGCCTAGAGCCAGAAAGCTTTATTTCAAAACCTGGGTTTTTGGAATTTATTGAAGCCAGGGCCAGGGAGTTTGGCCATCGTATCCAAGTAAAGTATGGTGAAGGATTTACCGCTGAAAGAATGATAGGAGTAAACAGTCTGTTCGACCTACAATAAATACTGACCTCAAGGTGCCAGTATTTTTTTGTCCCATTGTCTTGCAGGCCCCCTTTCATACACGATGCGGTCATGAAGTCTACTGGCACGCCCTTGCCAAAATTCAAAATACTGAGGTATTACCCTAAAACCTCCCCAGTGCGGCGGACGTGCTATAGGTTCTGTCTGGAAGCGTTGCGTCATCTCTCTTTCCCTCGTCTCCAGAAATGTGCGGTCCGGAATAACCTGACTTTGGGGAGAAGCCCAAGCGCCAATCTGGCTACTGATCGGTCGAGAATGAAAGTATCTATCCGATTCAGCCTCAGTGACCATTTCTACCTGCCCTTCGATCCGTACTTGTCTCTCCAATTCCGGCCAAAAGAAGTTTAATGCTGCATAGGGATGCTCCCGAAGTTCTCTGCCTTTTCTGCTATCATAGTTAGTGAAAAATATCAAGCCGTGGTCAAGCCCTTTTAGTAATACAACTCTTGAAGAGGGCTGGTTTTGGGCATTGATGGTGGCAAGATTCATGGCATTCGGCTCGTTGACTTGTGCCTTGATGGCTTCTTCCAACCACTGGGCAAACTGTTGAAGAGGCAAATCAGCGACTTCATTTAATGTTAATGATTTTAATGTATAGTCCTTTCGTATATTGGCAATATCCATTTAGTTCTCTTTTTTTTAAAATTAACATTGTTATTGCATTTAAAAAATATTTTGTTTTATCTTGATGCATTCGTAAATAAAAAACGCCGTTGATGGAATTTAATTCTAAATTGCCGCCTACATCTGGGTGTCTGCTCTTATCCGAGCCTTTTTTGCAAGATGAAAATTTTGTTCGATCCGTTATTTTACTTTGTGAAAATAACGAGAACGGAGCTTTCGGCCTTGTATTAAATAAGCTGTCTATCCTAAAGGTGAGTGATTTGCTTGATGATTTGGAATTTCTTGATGCGGAAGTGTATGTGGGAGGTCCGGTGGAGCAGAATACGTTACACTTTATCTATTGTGGCGAGCCAGTGCTGAGCGGCAGCGTTCCACTGACAGAAGATCTATGGTGGGGCGGTGACTTCGATGAATTTGTTCAGAAATATAAACAAGGGGATTTAGATCTAAACAATTTCAGGTTTTTCATTGGTTATTCCGGCTGGTCACAGGGGCAACTGGATGAGGAATTATCCTCGAACACTTGGATTGTCTGTGACAGTGCTTATGCCAAGAACATTTTTGGATCATCGCCTGATGATTTATGGCGCGTGCTTTTAAAGAATATGGGAGGTGATTTTCAGGTTTTGGCAAATTATCCAATAGACCCAAGGCTTAATTAGCGCAATTTTATTACTTTTGCTATAGAAGTAGTATTATAGGAGTACTCATAAGAAGATGGAGAACGACAAAGAAATGTCTGAAGAACACAAGGTGACGCAACAGATTGCGGAAAACGAAACAGCGCGTACAGTTGAACAAATGCAAGCCCATTCTGCGGAGGAAAGGGAAGAGCATGAGGACCATGCAGAACATACAGTGGATTATAGCGGGCTTTCGAAGAAGCAGCTTCTGGAGGAAATGAGAGAACTGCTGAGAAAAGCGGACTATCTCCATACTGACGCGCAGGTCAACGAACTGAGATCTGTTTTTGATGAGATTTTTGAAAAGGAAAAAGAAGAGGCGTTGCAGCACTTTGTTGCTGAAGGTGGTACAGAAGATGACTTTGAGTATCGAAAAGCTGATGAAGACAAAGAGTTTTTTTATGCTTTCAATGAATTCAAGAAAAGAAGAGCTGCTGCGCTGAAAGACCTTGAGCAGTCTAGAGATAAAAATCTTCATGCCAAAAACCAGATTTTGGAGCGGCTTAGGGAGATCGTAGACGGAGAAGAGACTACTGACAGTATCAGTACTATCAAGAAAATTCAAGAAGAATGGAAGAGTATTGGACCGGTACCTGCCAGCCAAAATAAGAATATCTGGGCCTCCTATAACGCCTTGATGGATCGCTACTATGATAATAGAAGCATTTATTTTGAGCTTAAGGAGCTCGACAAAAAGAAAAACCTGGAGAGCAAGTTGGAACTTTGTGCCAAGGCGGAGGCACTGCTCGAGGTGGAAGACCTGAAGGAGGCTATCCGTCAACTTAATGAACTTCACGAGGAGTTTAAGCATATTGGCCCTGTTCCGAGTGAGGAACAAGAAGCCTTATGGTTGCGTTTTAAGGCCGCTTCTGATGCGGTGTATTTAAGGAGGAAAGACTATTTTGAAGAGCAGAAGGAGGTATATAAGCGTAACCTTGAGGTGAAGGAAGGCTTGATCAAAAAGCTTGAATCCCTTCAGGATTTCAAGGGTGATCGGATCAGGGAATGGAACAGCAAAACCAAGGAGGTTCTTGATATTCAGAAAGAGTGGGAATCTGTTGGGCCAGTTCCAAAAGAAAACGGTAAGGAAATCAATCGGACGTTCTGGGGGTACTTTAAGAGGTTTTTCCATAACAAAAACCAATTCTTTAAGGAGCTTGATGAGCTACGCTTGGTCAATAAGGGAAAAGCTGAAGCGTTGATTTCCGAGGCCGAAGCCTTGATGAACAGCACGGATTGGCAAAATTCTTCGAACAGACTGATCAAGCTCCAGGATGAATGGAGGCAGTTAGGCCCTACACCAGAAAAAGTACGCAATGAGCTGTATAGGCGTTTTAAGGCAGCCTGCGATACGTTTTTTGAAAACAGGCGTCAAGCCAATAAAGAAGCTACAAAGGAGTATGAAGCTAATCTAAAGGCGAAGATGGAGATCTGTGATAAGATAATTCAGGAGTCGAAGTCCGACAACCCTTCGCCGGATCGTTTGGAAGAGCTGATCCAAGCCTACAACGCCATAGGATTTGTGCCCCGTAAAAACATAAAAGAGGCAGCGTCAAGGTTTAATGAGGCGGTGGAAGGATATATTGCCAAGCTCGGGGATGGTGGTCTCGATTTAGATGACTTTTTGTTCCGTTTAAATTTGAATAAGCTCCAAGCTGACCCAAACAGCAACCGTGTATTGAACAAGAAAGAACATGGCATTCGTAAGCAGATTGCCGATTTAGAGAATAACATTACTTTATGGAAAAACAACCTGGAGTTTTTTGCTGCATCCAGAACTGCGGACAAGCTGAAGAATCAGTTTGACGAAAAGATAGAGAAGGCGGAGCAGGAAGTAGAGAAGCTGAAAAAGCGCCTTTCGATTATCCGTGAATTTTAATTCATTGATTATTAGCTCTCTTGTGCCCGATTCAAAAAAATTAGCTGGAAATATTTGGGCAAAATGGGCTATGCGTCTATATTTGCACTCGCAATAAGGGATCAGAAACAGTCCTTATTATTGAAATCATGGAATGCCTCCTTAGCTCAGCTGGTAGAGCAACTGACTTGTAATCAGTAGGTCGTTGGTTCGATCCCGACAGGGGGCTCTGA
>DATGQZ010000051.1:0-23584 GCA_035303945.1 Cyclobacteriaceae bacterium | reverse complement strand
AGCCAAGCTTTTGTAAAAGACAATTCGCAGACAATCGCCCAGTATCTGGACAGTGTCAACAAAGGATTGACGGTAACTGAATTTAAAAGAATATCTATTGGATAATCCGGTGGGTTACCCGAACAAATAAAAAAAGCCCGTGAAGGGCTTTTTTTATTTTACCCTATCTGCACAAATTTTGACCCTCACAAAACCAAGCAGGTCAAGCAACCGTTAATCGGGAGAACAACCTGGCGGTGTGCCGACGAGGGGACCGCCTTGGATTTTCGATCTTAATAGCTACCTATGATATTACTTGCTGACTTGCACTTTTCGCTTCCTCTGGATAATCCAGTACTGATATTTGCACTTATACTTTTCATCATTCTCTTTGCTCCCCTCCTCCTCAACCGGGTCAAGATACCCCAGCTGATCGGATTGATCATCGCAGGGGCCCTGATCGGACCTTATGGGCTGCATTTGATGGAAAGGGACAGCAGTATTGTTTTATTTGGGACGGTGGGCTTGCTGTACCTGATGTTTTTGGCCGGCCTGGAAATCGATTTGGGAGATTTCAAAAAGAATAGAAATAAGAGCATTGTTTTCGGGTTACTGACCTTCTCCGTTCCGATGATCATCGGTACCCTAGCCGGATACTACCTGCTCCACTTTAGCCTCATCAGCTCCATCTTATTGGCCAGTCTGATGGCTTCTCATACGCTGATCGCCTACCCCATCATCAGCAAGATGGGAATCACCAAAAACAAAGCCGTGAATATTACCGTAGGAGGGACAATGATCACCGACACCCTCGCGCTGTTGGTACTTGCGGTAGTCGCAGGCATGTCTACAGGAGAGATCAACAATGCCTTCTGGATAAGACTGGGGGTATCGGTGCTTATTTTCGGGCTGATTGTAGGTTTGATTTTTCCCTTGCTCGGGCGCTGGTTCTTTAAAAGATATGATGATAACGTTTCCCAGTACATCTTTGTACTCGGCTTGGTTTTTCTGGGTGCTTTTCTTGCAGAGGCAGCAGGCATCGAGGCAATTATAGGCGCATTTTTCGCAGGCTTGTCACTCAACCGGCTAATCCCCCACACCTCGCCTTTGATGAACAGAATCGAATTTGTGGGGAATGCCCTGTTTATCCCTTTTTTTCTGATCGGGGTAGGCATGCTGATCGATCTTAGGGTCTTCTTTCTGGATCTCAACACGCTATTCGTCGCAGGCGTCATGACAGCAGTGGCTCTTTTATCTAAATATGTGGCTGCTTTTTTCACACAGAAAATTTATGGTTTTTCTAAGGCTCAACGGGACGTGATTTATGGCTTAAGCAATGCCCAAGCTGCCGCTACTTTGGCGGCTGTCCTGGTAGGCTATAACATCATTTTGGGCGAATCCCCGGAGGGAGAACCCATACGCCTGCTGAATGACAGTGTGTTAAATGGCTCCATCTTGATGATCCTGATCACCTGTACCGTGGCCTCTTTTGTAGCCCAACGCGGAGCCACTAAAATCGCGCTGGAAGACATGGATGAAAAGGCAGACAGCGACAGCGAAGAGTACGGCGAAAAAATCCTCATCCCAGTAAACTACCCTGAAAACGTGGAAGAGCTGATTAATCTTGGAGTCACCGTAAAAACCGGAAGCAGCAAAAATTCCTTGATTGCCCTTAACATCATTCCCACAGATACAGGAGATGCCGCAAAAGAACGGGCTGCCAAGAAGGTGTTGGAAAAAGCCAGTATCAGCGCCGCCGCGACCGATAATATCGTTACCGAATTGATCCGTTATGATTCGGATATCGCCAACGGTATTACCAATGTGGTTAAAGAAAACAAAGTATCTGACATCATCCTCGGTCTTCATAATCAAAAAGGGATCACGGATTCATTTTTAGGAAAGCTTACGGAAGGTGTTCTTTCCAGATGCAATGCCACCACCTTAATTTATCAGAATAAGCAGCCGCTGAACACGGTAAAGCGCTACCTAATCATAATTCCCGAAAACGCCGAGAAAGAAATAGGCTTTCCTTTCTGGCTACTTAGAGTATGGAATATTGGGCGTAACACGGGAGCCAAATTGGTATTCTATGGAAATGAAAACAGTCTGACGCTGATCCGCCAGGCTAACCAGGCACATGCTATTGAGGTCGAAATGGTGGAGTTTTCTGACTGGGAGGATTTTCTTATCCTATCCAGGGACTGTAAAGAGGATGATGCTTTGATCATTGTCATGAGCAGAAAAAACGAAATCTCATACAACCAAGAAATGAGGAAGATTCCCCGATACCTGAATCTCTATTTTTCCAGCCTAAATTATGTACTGGTTTATCCCATGCAGGAAGGTCCTGACCATGCTGCTTTCTCTAATTTCCAGGGCTCCAAGCTATTCAATCCCCTATTGAACAACTTGGAAAAATTTGACGATGTCGGAAAAACTATTTCTGAATTGTTTAGCAGAAGATAGGTTCTTATGCTGCTCATATAATAATAGCCTTTTTCCTTTTTGCCCTCCCAGTGCCTTTGTACTTTTGGCGCTGGTTCAGCTTAATTGATACTCATGAAGAAAATAGGTCTCCTCCCCCGGTTGATCATAGCCATCATTGTCGGCATCTTGATCGGCGCCTATCTGCCGCAAATATTTACGGAAATACTGGCAACGTTCAACGGACTTTTTGGCAACTTTCTGGGCTTTGTTATTCCGCTTATCATTGTAGGCTTTATCGTACCAGGAATTGCTGATTTGGGAAAAGGAGCGGGCAAATCCCTGGCGCTCACAGCCGGTATTGCCTATACTTTTACGGTGTTTTCAGGATTGTTGAGCTACGGAGCAGGTTCGGCCTTGTTCCAGTACATCCTCAGCCCGGGATCCTTGACGATCGGCAACACCGACAACCCGGAGCATGCCCTGTTGGCCCCTCTGTTCACGATCGACATGCCTCCCTTAATGAGCGTGATGTCCGCTCTAATGATAGCATTTATTTTAGGAATCGGAATTTCTACTATTGAAGGGAATGTCCTCAAAAAAGTGATGAGCGAATTTCAGGAAATCATATCCAAACTCATTACAGCGATCATTATTCCCTTGCTACCCTTCCATGTGATGGGCATATTTGCCAACATGACCTTTGCTGGACAAGTCGGGGAAATCATCGGCGTGTTCTTTAAAGTCTTTATTCTGGTGATTCTGCTTCAAGTCCTAATCATTGGTATTCAATATCTAATTGCCGGTTCCTTAAACCAGAAAAACCCACTGACGCTTATCAGGAAGATGGTGCCGGCCTACTTTACTGCCCTGGGAACCCAGTCTTCTGCAGCGACCATCCCGGTGACGCTGGAACAAACCAAGAAAATGGGGGTACGAGGTTTTGTAGCTGATTTTGTCATCCCTTTATGTGCGACCATTCACCTGTCAGGCTCTACAGTTACTGTCACCACCTGTGCCTTAGCCATCATGACCATTAATGGGATGGCTACGCCGTTACTTGATTTCTTCCCGTTTATCATGGCTCTTGGAGTAACGATGGTCGCAGCCCCGGGGGTGCCGGGAGGAGCCATTATGGCTGCTTTAGGGCTGCTACAGAGTATGCTTGGCTTCAATGACACCTTATTGTCGCTGATGATCGCCCTTTATCTGGCCCAAGATAGCTTCGGCACCGCTACCAACATCACCGGCGATGGTGCGGTGGCGCTAATTGTGGATAAATTCACGCAGAAGTAGTGAGGAGCCATGTGAGGATCAAAGTATTCGGGGCTTAGTTCGGGCAGGGCGCAGGCCCAAAGAATGAGAAATATCCCCCATCCCCGCCTAATATATGTTAGGCGGCGAAGGGGCAGGGTTTTGCATCCTTGAAACCTCTCGTTTGGCAGAGCCACTTCTCCTCAAAATATATCCATCCAAGTATTCTGCTTCCTGAGATTAGCAAAGTGGCTATCTGGAAGCCCTTTTTAAGTCTCTTGAAGTCCGATGTACTTAGACAAATAGCATTCACCGACTTTAATGCCTACCATTTCATTCCAAATCTTTGGCATTTCCTCAATAATAAATCAGGTGTTCGAACGTATATTAAAAAAGCCCTAGAGAATCCTCCGAGGCATTGGCATTAACCTACGAATATGTGTACATTCTGTAACTCGTCAGCCAGCCGGTGTAGAGTACTTTCTATTTTTCGGGCTTGGTCTTTACTGGGGTTTTTCACTCCTGATGCATACTGCCTTAGTAGTCCGGGGTTGATCCCGGCATGCTGTGCCACTTTAGAAATATTGAGATAGTCAAATTTCTGGAACAAGGCGTACACATCATATTGGTGTTCGAAAACTACCTGAGAGGGATCCACTCCTTCAAACTCATGGAGAAGAGATTTCAGTTGTTCTTCCAGATCGGTAATATTATCAGCGCTATCTACGATAAGGTTGTCATTATACGTCACCCTCCCGGTCAGCTCTCTAGATTCATCGGATTCGATGATCATCTCAATTGCGATTTTTGACATTTTACTTTGCGAGTTTAAGATTTACGATTTGCTGCTTTGCAATCTTAAAGTTTAAAACTTTAAACTTTTTATGTACGATTTATCCTTAAGGGGAGGGGGAGTATTTAAGCCCCGCCTGCTTAAGGATTGAATTTAAGGTGCCCTTTTTAATATCCCCACCATGCCTGGGGATTGTCACCTTACCTGGCCTATCGGGATGCGTCAGATGTACCTGGCTGCCTTTTTGGCCTTTTTCAATCCAGCCTTCCTTTTTGAGCATCTTCAGCAGATCGGTGAAATTCATTAAAACAAAGGTAGCTATTTTGCTACCTATACGCAAGAATTACTTAAAAAAGTCAACTTTTATAAACACCTGAGAAGCGTTAGGCAACAAAAAACAAGCAGTCAACTTCTATGAAAAATCTACCGCTCATAAATTTGATGAAGAGGTATCGGAAAAACTGGAAAAATTGAGCTGGTGCTTTTTGAAATCGTACTGATCGACCGGGCAGGAAAGCTTCAAAGGGACGCACTTTGTTTTCCTGTTGATGGAGACCAAAACATATAGATTGATCTCTCCATTTTTATTGGATTTGTTAAAAGCACAGCGCTTCGCGGTAGGCGTTTTTGCCTTCATTTCTTCTAAACAAAACGGGGGTTTTTGGAAATAAGAAAACTAAAAAGTGTATTTCCAGCCTGTAGGGGTATTTGATCTTCTGAACAATTTCTAAACAAAAAAGGCCTTCTACGCATCGTAAAGGCCTTTTTTCGTTGTCTGTGTACCTTGGGCCGGAATCGAACCGGCACGAGTGTAACCTCATTGGTGTTTGAGACCAACGCGTCTACCAGTTCCGCCACCAAGGCTTGCTGTTAATAGACGAATCTATTAAAATCATTCATCCCGTTACGTCCTTAACGGGATGCAAATATGGGAAAAGAATTTATCCCATGCAATACTTCTGCCCCACTTGCAGATATTTTTATTCAACGGAAAAGCCATCTACCTAACAATCAAGGAAATTATTTCTTTCCATTATGGCTATGGGGGAAATGCACAAGTTTAATGTTCAAAATTAATATACACCGGGCTATCATAACCCAATCCCAATAAATCGGCACCATGCCCATGGTTGATGCCTATTTCCAGCAAATTCAGACTGTTAAAAAAGGCAAAGCAATCACCCGGCTCCACCTGATGGTAGGTTTTCTGCAAAGTATTTAAAGTCTCCCTACCAAACTCGATCGTAAACACGCCGGGATTCAACTGGTCAAAGACTTCTTTAGGCACATTCGTGATCAGGTTGCCGAAATGATCCACCCGGAGCACATAACCTACAATCTGCTTTTTCGTCGCCTTGATCTGCCGGGCCATCATCCTCTTGATCGACTGTAATGGCCCCCCAAAATCATGGATGGCCGCGCCGCTAGCCACCTTCGCCGCTATGGGCGCCAAAATATCCTTGGCTGGGAAGGTGCTGTCCTTGACATGGATATCAGCAAACTTAACCACGATACCGGGATCCTGATCGGCCAACATGCTTAATACGCCATTGTTTGGGCCTATAAAAATATGTTCGTTGAGCTTTATCCCAATATAGCCATCAGTGATGCTGCTGGTACTGTTAATGGCCACCAGATGAACCGTACCCTTGGGAAACTCCTGATACACCGATCTCAATGTAAAGGATGCCTGAGCAATGTCATATAATTCAATCTTATGGGTAATGTCAACAATAATGAGCTGAGGGTTGATGGAAAGCATCTTCGCCTTCACTGCAGGTACATAAAAGTCGGTATCCCCAAAGTCAGAAAGGAATGTTACAAGTGCCATGAGTAGCAATCTATTAAAATTTCGTATTTTTGCAAAAATGTTTCTGCAAGATGTACAAACAAAAATAGAGATTTTATTCCTTAAGAACAGTAAACATAGCTAAATAGACGAAAAACGCTTGGTAGAAAAAGTAATTACACTGGAAAACATATCATTACTGGACTTTTTAGGTTCAGAAAATGAAAATATACGTCAAATATCCGCCGCTTTTCCTCAGAGCAAAATCGTATCCCGCGGCAATGAAATCCGCATACAAGGCAAAGCCCCAGAAATACTTCGCATCAATGACATCATCAGTATGTTGCTAAACCATTTCAATAGATTTGGACAGGTCACCCCTGACACGGTCAAAGAATATATTGATATGGAGGAAGTTCCCGCTGAATCGCTGTCCAACGGTCCTAAGAATGATGTAGTGGTATATGGCAACAAAGGATTGGTCATCAAACCCAAATCGGCCAACCAACGTAAGCTGGTGGAGTCCTCTTTTCAAAATGATCTTGTGTTTGCGCTAGGGCCCGCTGGCTCTGGCAAGACCTATATTGCGGTGGCATTGGCAGTACGTGCACTCAAAAACCGAGAGGTAAAACGAATCATTATCACACGCCCTGCTGTGGAAGCAGGGGAAAACTTAGGTTTTCTTCCAGGAGACCTTCAGGAAAAGCTAGATCCTTATTTGCGGCCTATTTATGATGCTTTAGCCGACATGGTCCCTGCTGAAAAATTAAAGTATTACCAGGAAACCAGGGTTATAGAAATTGCTCCTTTGGCCTATATGCGTGGTAGGACCTTACATGATGCCTTTGTCCTATTGGATGAGGCACAAAATACGACCAGTGAACAAATTAAAATGTTTCTGACGCGGATGGGGCCAAATTCAAAAGTAATCATCACCGGTGACCAAACCCAGGTGGACTTGCCCAGCAGGCAAAGATCAGGTCTGCGGGAAGCGCTCAAGGTGCTCAAGGATGTGAAAGGAATCGGCATCGTCAAACTTACCGGCAAAGATGTGATGCGTCACAAGTTAGTTAAATCCATTATTGAAGCCTACGAAAAAGACGAACTGAAAAACCAATCATGATCACAGTAGATAAGGTTGATGAAAAACAGGATTTGGATAAGGTATTCCAGATTCGGGAAGAGGTTTTTGTAAAAGAGCAGCAGGTATCTCCTGAAGAGGAATATGATAAATTTGAAGCCATTTCCACCCATTTTCTGGCAAAAGTAGACGGTCAGCCTGCAGGAACGGCAAGATGGAGAAAAACCCCCAACGGTATCAAATTGGAACGCTTTGCAGTACTCCAGTCTATGAGGGGAAAAGGTGTGGGACAGGCTTTAGTCAAGGCTGTCTTGGATGATATTGTTTCCCATCCTAACTACAAGGGAGAATTATTGTATCTGCACGCTCAACTAACCGCTGTGCCGCTATATGAAAAATTTGGCTTCCAAAAAGAGGGGGACATTTTCATGGAATGCAACATCGCTCATTACACTATGAAAAAGTCTACAAGAAATTCTTTGGCGTAATATTGGATAAAGTAAATGCGGCTCAATAGGCTGCAAAATTTTGTTTAAATAGATAAATAATGAAAAAGATTGTATTAAGTATCTTCTTTCTGGGTCTTGTCGTTTGTGTGCAAGCTCAAAATCGTAATGAAATTAAATTAAACATTCTCAACACCATTGCACTTGGATCAGTTGAATTGGGGTATGAATATTTTACCGATTCATCCTCTACCCAGTCCATAGGTGTAGAATTTTTGATCAACGATAGGTTTGGTTTTAATCCACAAGGAAGCAATGGTAGGGAATTTAAGACCAATAGCTATGCGCTGTCATACAACTTCTACTTTGTACAGGATTATGAAAACCCATCTGCCTTTTATATCTCGCCCTATTTAAAGTACCGCGTGGGGGATTTTGTTGAATTGGATGAAAACGATCTCCTCAAAGAAACGGATATGAACAGTGCCATCATCGGCATTGGGGCTGGGTATAAATGGGTGTACAACGGGCAGCTTGCCCTGGGGCCATATATCAGCATCGCCAGAGGATTTAGCAAGGAAGTAGCAGACCGCTTCTCTGCTGTTGAGCTGAACGGCGGATTCAGTATAGGATATCGTTTCTAATACTTTCTTCATAGAATATTACGAGCGGGGCTTTCAATCAAGGCCCCGCTTTTTTATTTCCCAACAATTCCCTAAATTCCTATACTTTTAGGAGTCTGTCCTCTCCAAGAATATCAAAATTTAACAAAACAATGAAGTTCAGTGAATACCCCTTTATGAGGTACGCTCTGTTTTTTGTATTGGGCGTATTGGCTTACCCCAGGCTGGACTTCCTTGGTCTAAAGGAAATATTACTAATTACCGGCCTTCTTTTTGGAGGATATATCATCTTATCAGCCACTAACGCTACGTCTCAATCTTATCGATTCCGAGCGTTTTTCCCTATCACTGCCTATGCTTTGCTTATGAGTATGGGGCTTGTCTTTACCCACTTGCGGGATGTAACAAATGACCCATTACACCTGATACATCATGGAGAGATTGAGGGGTACATCGGTATCGTGAATGATCTGGATCAAGAAAAGCCAAACACTTTCGCCAACCGCATTGCGGTAACTGCTATCAAAAAAGCCGGAAAGCTCCAGCGAGCTTCAGGTGAAGTTATTATTTATCACAAGCTTTCGGAAGCTCTGTATCCAGGGGACTTTGTATGGATCGCCGGCAATCCAACTCCTGTCCCTCCTCCCTCCAATCCTCAGGAGTTTGATTACCACCGATTTCTCGCCAATCAACAAATCTATCACACGCATTTTGTGGACAGGCATGTCGTGAAGCTGGGAAAAGAAAATCATGCACCCATCAACAATTGGATGCTCAACTTACGGTCCCTCCTCCAGGGTCAAATGGATAAGTATATCACTACCTCCCACTCCAACCAAATTGCCAAAGCCTTACTCATCGGTCAAAACAAATACCTGGACAAAGAAGTCAGTGAAGCCTACGTTACAGCTGGAACCATGCATGTATTAGCTGTATCAGGACTGCATGTAGGAATTGTGTATGGCTTCTTTTTTTTCTTCATGAAGCCTTATCAATTGTCGGGACAGAAACGAGTATTATACCTCAGCCTGATCATTTGCATCATTTGGCTGTATGCACTGATCACCGGCCTAGCACCCTCAGTACTTCGAGCTGCCAGCATGTTCACCTTGCTAGCCATGGCACAAATGAAATCCCGCAACCCCTCTATCTACAATTCACTGGCGCTTTCGGCACTGATCCTGATGGTATTTGATCCTTATATCATCTTTAGCGTTGGGTTTCAGCTTTCCTACACGGCTGTTTTTGGAATCGTGCTGCTACAACCTCAGCTTTCACAACGCTGGCGTCCCCGGTGGAAGATTGCCAATTACCTTTGGGAACTTACAACCGTCAGTATTGCGGCACAACTTGCAACATTCCCTATTTCTGCACATTACTTCCACGTATTCCCAACTTATTTTTTATTTTCTAATCTTGCAGCCATACCGGGTGCATTCCTGATCATGAGCTTTGGAATACCATTTATGCTTCTTTCATTTTTGGCACCAATTGGAAGTCTTTTAGGCAAGGCCGTGGATTTGCTAATCAGCATAGAAAACCGGGTGATATTTTTCTTTCAAAAATTACCCTTTGCTAGGATTGAATACATCGATTTGTCTTTTTGGGAAATGATTTTGATCTGGGCACTTATTATCAGTGCATATCTGCTGGCTATAAACAATCGAAGGAAATATGCTTATTTATGTTTATTCTTGTTCACTTGCCTGATAGCAAACCAGTGGATGTTACTAAGGGAAATCTTGTCGCGTAACGAACTGTATATTTACCGATTGGAAAACAAGATCATAGTAGACCATTTTTATAGAGGAACACTGTATTCAAAGGATAATACGGCATTGCCACAAGACCTTAATTATAAGATTCTCCCCAACAGAATCAGTAAGGGACAGGTACAGGCCGTAGATTTGAAAGAAGTAGAATCAGGAAATGGTCGACATATATTTTTGCCTGGAGGCGCATGGCTACATATTAACGAAGACAGCTTTGAAATTGAAGCTTCCGCCATAAAACAGATCGTTCAGTACCATAATCCTAAGTGGCTACCGATTGAAGAGGCGGATGTGGCACAGGAAGCAGCCTTGAGGGTTATTATGCAATGAGCTACCCTTACCCTATCAGGCAATCATCGTAAATTGGCGCGTGATAACCGCAACAGATCGTGAAAGAAAAGGCGTTACGGGTTTTAAAACATCATTTTGGTTTCAGTGACTTCCGTCCATTACAGGAAGACATCGTTCTTTCCATTGCTGGAGGAAAGGACACCTTGGCGCTTCTTCCTACCGGAGGCGGAAAGTCTATTTGTTTTCAAGTACCTGCACTCATGCTGGAGGGCATATGCTTAGTAATTAGCCCACTTATTGCGCTGATGAAGGATCAGGTAGACGCTTTAAAACGGAAACAAATACTGGCTGCTGCCATTTATTCTGGGATGAGCAGGAAAGAAATAGACTTGGTGTTGGATAATTGTATATACGGCAATTATAAATTTCTATATGTTTCGCCTGAAAGACTGAAAACAGAAATTTTTATAGAGCGATTCAAGCAGATGAAAGTCAGTATGATTGCGGTAGATGAAGCCCACTGCATTTCCCAGTGGGGTTATGATTTCCGAAAACCTTACCTTGAGATTGCAGACATCCGGGCATATCATCCAGAAGCACGCATGATCGCTCTGACCGCCTCCGCAACGCCGAAGGTAAAAGAAGACATCATCGACAAGCTGCGGCTAAGGGCGCCGGGGATTTTCGTGAAGTCTTTTTCCAGATCAAACCTTTCTTATGCGGTGAGAACAGTGGAGAATAAGATCGAAATGGCAGTCAGCATTTTAAATAGCGTTCCCGGCACCTCCATCATCTATGTACGAAACAGAAAGGGAACAAAGGATATTGCTACAGCGCTTCAGGGCTTAGGCATCACCGCCGCTGCTTACCATGCAGGTCTCGACAGCAAGGAGCGGGACCTCAGGCAACAGGAATGGATGACAGGAAAGGTGAGGGTGATGGTGGCCACCAATGCCTTTGGAATGGGAATTGACAAGCCTGACGTTAGGTCAGTCCTTCATTTAGACCTGCCCGAAAACCTAGAAAATTACTATCAGGAAGCCGGAAGGGCCGGAAGAGATGAACTCAAAGCTTATGCTGTACTTCTGGTAAACGAAAATGATATAACCACCATTTTGGAGAGAGCGGATATTGCCTATCCGTCTATTGATTTCATTCGGAAGGTTTATCAGAGTCTGGCCAATTATCTCAGGGTGGCGGTAGGGAGCAGCTTGATGAGCAGTTATGATTTTGACCTGACATCATTTGTAAAAACCTACCAGTTAGACCTTCTTCCTACATATAATGCCCTAAAAGTCATGCAAGAAGAGGGCTTCATTGAGTTGAACGAAAGCTTCTTCTCCCCCTCCTCGCTTCACATTCTGGTGGATCAGAGCAAATTGTACGAATTTCAGATCGCCCATGCAAAGCTAGACCCTTTAGTTAAGGTATTGTTAAGGATGTATGGAGGGGAGCTGTTTACCAACTATATATCCATCCAAGAGGAAAAATTAGCAAAGGTACTTGCGCTTCCAGTTCATGATGTTATCAAGGGGTTGGAACAGATGGATCAATATGGGATGCTGGCTTACAATAGACGCAAAGATCGGCCACAGCTCACCTTTCTGACACCACGTTATGATGCTGGGAAGCTCCCGCTGGACATCCGAAGGATAGAAGAGCGCCGTGCCAATAGCAAAGAAAAGGCGCGGTCCATCGTTCATTACGTGAAAAATGACAAATTGTGCAGAACGAATCAACTCCTCCACTATTTTGGGGAGGATAGTGATTTGATATGTGGCGTGTGTGATGTATGTATAGCCAGAAAAAAAGAAGGGAAAAAAGCAGCACTTGAAATGGGATTCCGGTCTAGAGTAATAAATTTCCTAAAAAACCGGAACCATGCCGCTTCTCTGGAAGACCTATGGACTGCTTTAGGAAAAAAGGCAGATGCCTTTGAGCTGGGTGTCCTTCGGGAAATGGAAGATGAAGGCACCCTTGAAATAACCGAGGAAGGAACGCTCAAACTTAAAAATGGATGACTGACATCAACGACATGTTGAATCGATTATTCGGAGGAGACCAGCCGGTACTAAACCATAAGGAGAACATCAGGTATCCCGAAGAAGCGCATGAGCAAATCATTAAATGGATGGCATCAGCTGACGGAAAGCAAATTTTTAGGGAAATAAGGCTCGCTTACCACTTAAAGAATGCGGGGCTTGAGGAACGCCCCGAGATTTATCTCCTGAACTCCCCTTATGCAAATGGATTTGCGCTAGCCTATAACGAAATGGTGACGGAAAAAACTTTTTCTAATCTCTTCTTTGCATTTGGAGCACGAATGTTAGATTTGGGATATTATAGGGTCAGTTTGGACCGTACCATTCGCGAAGAAGGCGATGGGGTAAAAATCAGCGAGAAGCAATATTTTAAACCCTTGGTACACACGGACACAGACCAAAAAGTTGACCAGCTTTTTGGTAATGTCAGCATAGAAAAAGAATTGATCGACAATCGGCCTCGGTATCTCAAGGTGTTGGTCACTGTCTATTCCGACCAGCACTATCAGGACGCGTGTTCTTTTGCCGAATTCATGGAAGAGTTATTTAACCTTTAATATCCGGATATGGACAGAAACAAGCTGCTACTCCTTTTGGAGAACTATAAGACACCTTTTGAAGAAGAACAGTCTTTTGTCGCGGATTTTATTGCGTTGATTGAGGATGATCTTGCTTTTAGCAGGGAGAGAAGTGAAGGGCATTTTACAGCTTCGGCTTGGATCGTCAACAAAAGAAGAACCCATACCCTACTTACTTTGCACAAAAAGCTTAACCGCTGGCTCCAGCTGGGAGGTCATGCGGATGGCAATGAAAATCTTTTAGAAGTAGCCATGAATGAGGCCAGAGAGGAAAGTGGCTTGTCGTCCTTACGGATTGTGGATCAATTTATTTTTGACATTGATAAACATATTATCCCAGCAAGTCCTGCAGCCACCCAGCATTTTCATTATGATGTACGGTTTTTGATCGAAGCCGAAATCGACGAGCCTTTGACCATTAGCGCAGAAAGCAAAGATTTGGCCTGGGTATCGTTTGATGCGGTGCCTGATGTCGTCCGTTACAATACTTCCATCTTGCGGATGTTAGAAAAGACCAGCAAATCCGAAATCCTTCTCTGATGAGCAAGTATCAACCAGAAGAAATCCATCAATCTTTTAAATACGCTATTCCGCTTCAGGTTCGCTTTTCTGACATTGACGGCTACATGCACGTCAATAACGGCGTGTACTTCAATTATATGGAACACGCACGGGCCAACTATCTGCACAAGGTGTGTGGCTGGGACGCTACTAAGATAGGGGCTGTGGTCGCTAATGTCAATCTGGATTTTTACCAGCCCATCCATTTCCTTGACGAACCCACAGCTTACGTGCGTTGCACCCGGCTCGGCAGCAGTTCCTTTACACTGGAGCAGGTATTGATGGGGAAAAAACAAGAGGGACATGAAGTTATATTTGCCAAAGCCACTATTACCATGGTAAGCGTTGACATCAGAAGCATGATGCCCTCTCCCCTGCCTGAAGCCTATAGGACAAAGATTCAGCAACACGAGGGGCTGGTTGGCTAGAATGCTTATCTTTGTGAAAAAAATTATCAATTGTGAGAAAAATAAGCATTTTCATTGTCCTGGTGTTTGCCTTCTTTGCCTGTTCTCCTTCTGAAGAAGAGCTTTTCCAAGAAGGGATTAACCAATTGGAAGCACAGGACTATGCCGAAGCCATCAAATACTTTGATCGGGTTATTGAGACCAATAGCCAGCATACTTCCGCCCACAACGCCAAGGGTGTTGCCCATTTTGAGTTACGCAACTGGGACGATGCCATTGCTGCTTTTAGTGCAGCTATTGCTGTCGACTCCAGCTCTTATAAGCCATTCTTTAACCGAGGAAACGCCCATTTGGAAAAGCAGGATTACACTAAAGCCATTATAGATTACAACTATGCCAACGGCTTGGATCCTCAGCAAAAAGATGTCTATTACAACCGAGGCTTGGCCCTTTTAGGTATGGAATCGTATGAAGATGCCATCGTAGATTTTGACATGGCCCTGCAAGCAAATCCCAACCAACCGCAGGTATATTTCAATAAAGCCAAAGCACAATTAGGAAACAACAATCCAATAGGAGCTCTCGAGTCCTTAACCAACGCCGTGGCTCTTGACCAAAGCAATGGCGCTGCTTATTATTTATTGGGCATCACCCAGCTCAGCGCACTTGAACAAAAAGCCGAAGGCTGTGCTAATTTGAAAGTGGCATTGAGTTTGGGTTATTCCGACGCTAAGGAATGGATAGATAAATTCTGCGAAAACTAATGGCTGAAATCGGAACTGATATTCAAAAAGCCAAGCAACTGCTTGAAGCGGGGGAGCTTATTGGCTTTCCTACTGAGACGGTGTATGGGCTTGCTGGCAACGCCCTTAATACCGATGCGGTAATGAAGATATATGAGACGAAAAACCGTCCCAACTTTGACCCGCTAATCGTCCATACCAGTGGGATTGACCAGATCAGTCGATACACCTATCCTATAGATGCAGAACTTCAGAAACTCGTGGATAAATTCTGGCCGGGACCATTGACGCTTCTGTTGAAGAAAAGGCCCATTATCAGTGACCATGTCACCAGTGGCTTGGACACTGTAGCTGTCAGAGTGCCGAATCATCCTTTAGCCCTGGAACTCCTGCGGACATTAGACTTTCCGCTCGCCGCACCTAGTGCAAACCCTTTTGGCTATATCAGCCCTACACAAGCTTCCCATGTTCAGGATCAACTCGGTGACAAGATCCGTTACATTCTCGACGGAGGTAATTGCGCTGTTGGACTGGAAAGTACTATTGTAGGGATAGAGGAGGGACAGATAATTGTGTACCGCCTGGGGGGTACTGAGATATCCGCTATAGAGGAAATTGTCGGAAAAGTGCTTATATTGCCTCAGTCAAGCAGCAACCCTAAATCACCAGGAATGCTGAAAAGTCATTATGCTCCTCGAAAACCATTTATCCTGGGAGATATTGAGACCATGGCAGAAAAACATGCTTCTTCGGGCATTCCATTTGGCATCCTGTCCTTTGACACTGATTATGCAGCTCTTAAGCCACAAGCTAGTTTTGTATTAAGTAAAAACAGGGATTTTGTGGAGGCAGCCAAGAATCTCTTTTCGGCAATGAGGCTTTTGGATCAATCTGATGTTTCTGTAATTTTGGCCGAAGAACTTCCCGAAGAGCACTTTGGAAAAGCAATTAATGATAGATTAAGACGCGCTGCAGCCAAATAAGGCAAGTGCCATTAAGACGACTAAGCTCCAGAAATTTTATACATACAAAGAACATAAACCTTTTCTATATGAATAATGGAATTAAAACTGTCGATGACATAAATTTCAAGGGTAAAAAGGCCTTGGTTCGGGTGGACTTTAACGTGCCACTGGATGATCAATTCAATGTGACGGACAATACCCGTATCACTGCTGCCATGAAAACCATTAAGAAGATCCTTAATGACGGTGGGGCAGCTATATTAATGTCCCACTTGGGCCGGCCAAAAGAGGGCCCAACGGATAAATTTTCTTTAAAGCACATCACTTCCGAGTTGGAAAAAGCCGTCGGAACGAATGTGCAATTTGCGAATGACTGTATAGGAACAGAAGCAACCGAACTTGCTTCTAAGCTGAAAGAAGGTGAAGTTCTTTTATTAGAAAATCTTAGATTCTACAAAGAAGAAGAGAAAGGAAACGAAGAGTTTGCTCAAAAACTAGCCAAATTAGGCGATATCTATGTAAATGATGCCTTCGGTACTGCCCACCGTGCACACGCTTCAACAGCCGTGATTGCTCAGTATTTTGACGAAAAAGTGGCGGGTTACCTGATGCAGTCTGAACTTGAAAACGCTGATAAAGTCTTGGGAAATCCTGCTGCCCCTTATACCGCCGTCATGGGTGGCGCTAAAATTTCGGACAAAATATTGATTATTGAAAAACTGCTTGATCGCGTAGATAACCTGATCATTGGCGGTGGCATGTCATACACTTTTGCCAAGGCGCAGGGTGGACAGATTGGCGACTCCTTGTTGGAAGCTGACAAAATGGATTTAGCGCTTTCTCTTATAGAAAAAGCAAAGAAGAATGGGGTGAATTTGGTGCTGCCAGTAGATACCATAACTTCCAAAGCTTTTGCCAATGATGCGGAACAAAGTACTGCTGTAAGCGGTCAAATTCCTGACGGATGGATGGGCTTGGACATCGGGCCGGAGACAAGAAAGTTATTTGCAGGCATTATCAGGGAATCCAAAACAGTACTTTGGAATGGCCCTATGGGCGTGTTTGAGATGAGTAGTTTTGAGGCCGGCACTAAGGCTGTTGCCGAGGCTGTGGTGGAAGCAACTAAGAACGGCGCCTTCTCTCTGATCGGTGGAGGAGACTCTGCTGCGGCTATCAATAAATTCGGTTACGGAGAGGAAGTTTCCTACGTTTCTACTGGTGGCGGTGCGCTACTAGAGTACATGGAAGGGAAAGAGCTTCCGGGTGTGAAGGCGCTCGAGCCTTGATGTACCAATGACAATGCAAAGGCTCCTGGTCTTTGCATTGTTTTTTTTCTTTGCACTAGCCTTCTAGAAATAACCGCATATGATAAAGTATTTTTTCCTCACTTTATTCTTCATCCCTCCGTTTGCCACCATGGCACAGGAAGAACCTGGGTCCCTACAGTTTTGGAAGAAACTTCAATCCCGTTGTGGAAAAGCCTATGAAGGAGTGCTGGTGGCTGGGGGTAACGACGAATTTTCCGGAAAGAAGCTAGTAATGCATGTCCGCACTTGTGAAGCCAACAGCATTCGAATACCTTTTTATGTTGGTGAGGACCGATCTAGGACATGGGTATTGACGCTTGATAACGACCGGATGAAGCTAAAGCATGACCATCGCCATGAGGATGGTTCTGAAGATAAAATTACCCAATACGGTGGCAGCTCCCCCAATACGGGTCTGGCAGATATGCAGGTTTTCCCAGCTGATCAAGAAACAGCAGATATGATTGCTTACGCATCTACGAACGTATGGTGGATAACCTTAGACGAAACCACCTTTACCTACAACCTGCGTCGTATGGGAAGTGATCGGCTGTTTACTGTCAAGTTTGACCTCAGCAAGGAGGTTGTTACCCCACCGGCACCTTGGGGCAGTGATTGAGGTTGGCTTCTTAATAATGCCAAGCCTTTACTCACAGATAAAGGTGGGCATGGCGGTGGCGCTGATGCAGTATTGATTGCTACTTAAAAATTGTTAACAATAACCTAAAACGTAGTATGAATTCACGTAGAAAATTTCTCCAAAAGGTTACTTTCTCCGCGGCAGCATTACCAATTCTATCTTCTTTCAGTCCTCTGGAAAGCGGCGAGGCCAAGGATGTGCCCTATGACGGCCCTGTATTAAGGGTCGCTTTAATGGGATTGGGAGGATATGCCAGCATCGTGGCTGAGGCCATGAAATTATCTAAAAAGGCAAAAGTGGTCGGACTGATCAGTGGCACACCCTCAAAGCTTAAAGATTGGCAGAATAAATTCAATGTGCCAGATAAGAATTGCTATAATTACGAAACATATCATCAGATCAAGGACAATCCGGATATCGATGCGGTATATGTAATCACACCCAATGCCCTGCACAAGGATCATACAATAGGAGTAGCCAAGGCTGGAAAGCATGTCATCTGTGAAAAACCGATGGCATTAAATGCCAAAGAAGGTCAAGAAATGATTGATGCCTGTAAAGCCAATAATGTGAAATTACTCATCGGCTATAGAATGCACTTCGAAGCCAACACTTTGGAAATTATCAAAAAAAGAGAAGCAGGTGAGTTTGGAAAAATCCTTTTCTTTCAGGGACTGAGCGGCTTTAAAATTGGAGACCCCAACCAATGGAGACTAGACAAGAAATTGGCCGGAGGAGGTGCAATGATGGACATCGGCATTTATTCCATCAATGGGGCAAGATATATGGTTGGAGAAGAGCCTATTTGGGTCACTGCACAAGAAACTAAAACAGATCCAGTAAAATTTAAAGAAGGGGTTGACGAAACCATTACCTTTCAGCTAGGCTTTCCGAGCGGTGTGATTGCGTCCTGCTTATCCACCTATTCCATGAATTATCTGGACCGATTTTTCTTAAACGGATCGAATGGCTTTGCGGAACTCCAGCCCTCTACAGGCTATGGTCCTATCAAAGGTAGAACCAACAAGGGCGAACTCAATTTACCTCATGTGCCGCATCAAGCGGTTCAGATGGATGAAATGGCCGGAATAATTTTGGAAGGCAAAACAGCAAAAGTGTCAGTTGATGGAGAGGAAGGCTTAAAGGATCTGAAAATTATTGATGCCATTTATAAAGCCGTCAAGACAGGAAAGAAAGAATCATTGAAGCTTTAAAAGCTGCGGTGGTCTCACGCTCTAGGAGACCGCCGCTTGTTTGTTGTATTTATTCCTATATTCTAAGGGCGAAATACCTGTGATTTTTTTAAAGGTTGTTCGGAAAGCTTTGGTGTCGGAATAGCCCACCGCATACATCACTTCGTTGATATTGTCTCGGCTGGTTTCCAAACTTCTCTTCGCAGCCTCCACCTTTACCCGTTGAATATATTCCACCACCGTATTTGCGGTGCACTTTTTAAAACGCCGTTCGAGATTTCTCCGACCCATGGCAAAGCGATCCGCTAATTGATCCACAGTGATCTTTTCCTGATAATGTTTTTCTATATACTCCTGCGCCTTCCGTATCGCCTCATCATCATGTTCCTTTTGGCCATTGAAGATCATAAAAGGAGATTGGCTTGCTCGGTCCAGCTCAACTTCAAACACCTTGGATGTTAGGATTGCCATATCCCTTCCAGCAAACTTTTCCACCAGATAAAGAATGAGGTTTAGGGAGGAATAAGCGCCGCCGCTGGTATAGATCCCGTCTTCATCGGTAATGATCTTGTAAGGAACCAATTTGACATCGGGAAACATTTGCTTAAAATCCTCTGCCATTAACCAATGGGTGGTACAACTCTTTCCTTTCAACAATCCCGTAGCTGCCAAGATAAAAGCACCTATACATAGAGATACCACTTCGGCACCGCTCCTGTATTGCCTAACAATCCAGGGGATGAAATCTTTATTTGCTTCCAACACTTTTTTGGTGTCCCCGTGCACTGCGGGTATGATTACCAGGTCGGGTTTTAATGCATCCGCTAATCCTACATCTGGCTGAATGGTAAACACGTGGGTTTTTCGTGGTTCCCGGTTTAGACCAACTAACTTAACATCAAAAAGCGCAGGTTTGTTGACCCTGACCAGCGCTTCGTTGACCTTCGTAAACATTTTGTAGGTCGCTTCAATGTTACTCAAGCTCGTATCCCCTTCTGGAATCAATAATGATATCTGCTTCATAACTTTCAATTTAAAGCTTCTGTAATCTCAAAGCTAGGAAAACAGGCTGTCGGGATCAACCCCACAAAATGGCGCAATAACACCGGCTGAATGAATTTTTTTGATTTAACTTTGAGCAACGCCAAAGATATTAACATCATGTTAAAAGAAAGCCATGCATTTTGCGGATTTTCAGTAGGTGACCTTGAACATGCGAGGGAATTTTATGGAAACACGCTAGGCCTCGATATACGCGACAACCCCATGGGCCTGTTGGAACTGCATGTCAGGAATGGAAATCGTGTGTTGATCTACCCAAAATCTGATCATCAACCAGCAACTTTTACTGTTTTAAATTTTCCTGTAACCAATATAGAAAATGTCGTTGATCAATTATCGGCCAAAGGTGTAAACTTTGAAAACTATGGAGGGGAGATAAAGACCGATAATAGAGGCATTTACAGCAGTCCCTCCGGCGGACTGAAGATTGCTTGGTTTAAAGATCCGGCAGGAAATATTTTATCCATATTGGAGGAAAAAAGTCAGTAATTGCAATGAAGCTTCAACCATTAATTACCCCCTAATTGGAGGAAAAATGGGTACATGAAGTTTGAAGAGGTGCTCCTTAGCTCGACACTGCTTTCAGCCCAATAATGGACCCAATAAGGGTAGTGATAAAAAACAGTCTCCAAAATGTGGCAGGTTCCTTAAATACAAAAATGCCCATCAATACTGTACCCACTGCTCCTATCCCCGTCCAAACAGCGTATGCTGTGCCTATAGGCAAGCTTTGGGTCGCTCTGATTAGCAAAATCATGCTCATGGTCAGGCAAATTAAAAATGCGGAATACCACCAGTAAACATCATTCCCAGTAGCAATTCTAGCCTTACCCAAACAGGAGGCAAAAGCCACTTCAAACAAGCCTGCAATAATCAACAATATCCAATTCATAGTGTTTTTCTTTTCACAAAGATGAACAATCCGCCTAAGAATAAATTTTTCAAACGTTAAAAAATGATCAGCGAATTTCTGCTAATAATGGACTTTGCTCAAACAACTCGAAAGAGCGATCTTTTTCGGTTCTAAACCGCCTAGCAAAAAACAAGGCTTTGGATTTGAAAGCGTTTATTCTGTAAATTTTCTATCCCAATTGGCTACGATTTCCTCAGTCCTCTCTTCCAAAAAAATTATGGGCAATTTTAAAAAGAAAGAGGCTGTTTACAATGTACTTCCCCCAAGTGGTATCCACCTCTTGGGCTGCAGTCCAAAAACAACCTCTTTCAACATAAATATTTAATTACTTACCTATCCCTAAAAGAATAGCTGTTTCGACAGGAGAATAGCCGATATCAGAATCTGAAATAGACAATTCGCCCCGTAACAATAAAGGTGGTTGTGCCATAAATTTAGGCGTACTTCCCCTATGTGGCTGAGCTGAATGAACCAAAAACGGATGACATAGGTAAACAGTACCAGCTTTACCAGTTGCAAACACTTCCTTTCTTTGTGGCAACTCGTCCAACTTGCCTGCAAGTTCCATAAAAGAAAGGCCTAAGTCCCCCTCTTTAGACAATAAGCTTGCAACATCAATATGTGAACCTTCATAAATCAATGTTGGAGCATCATTTTCACTGACATCTGAATACAAAACCAACATTAATAATGCTCGCCCTTTCGATTTGACATTGACACGCCACTCAAAATAGTTATTCGGATCATTTCCCGGAAAACTTGCATCTACGTGTTTACCCGTATCGTTAGGGTGCTGATAAGATGGAAATCTTATGGGGAAGGTTCCTACATTGCGACAAGGCATCCATCTGTCTTTACCGATCAACTGATTAAAAGCGTGATGTAGCTTTGGCGTATTTACAGAATTAACAAAAGGTTCATTTGAGTACATCCCCAAGCGAATTACCGGCTCAATCCAGGTTGAAGGATTCAACCTGTCACAAGGAAGATCGTCCCAAAGAATGTCTAAAGCAGCATCTGCAATTTCCTTGGGAAATGCATGATCAAGACGAACAAAACCGTTATGAATAAAATGCTCTATCTCCTTTTTACTTAGTATATCTGACATAATTAATTTGTTAAAAAACCAACCACAGCAAAAGATCTAACCGCCCAGTGGACTTGGTTTTATGATTGTTACTTGAATAAATACACAGTAGGAAAGTACGCTTTGTAAAAATTAAGCGCATTGCTTAAGAACTAAGCATGAAAAGGATGTTATAGCATTACGGTCATTCTCATAGTGACAAAATTAAAAAATGTCTCTAAAAAGAACAAACGGAAGAATTTATGCACCCAACATTATAAAAGCGTAGCCCGGGTATCGTCCCGATAAGTGTGTAAGTGGTAGGAAAAGTTATTCTGGAATTTTTCGGCCCCTTCAAAGGCCTGGAAAAATTACGGAAATAACTTTTTCGGGATACCTTCACACACATTAAGCTATGAAAAAAGAAGACGCATTCAGCGCAGAATTCCTCAAGCAGTTCAAAAACGGAGAAGAGCTTTACGCTTTTCTGGGCCAGCTCCAAAAGCGGGGTGTAGAAGCCATCCTGGAAGGAGAAATGGACAACCACCTGGGCTATGAGAAGCACGGAGAATCCATCGGGGAAAACACCCGTAACGGGCATGGCAAGAAAAAGCTCCGCAACCAGTACGGAGAGACCGAAATCCAAGTTCCCAGAGACCGAAAAAGCTCCTTTGAGCCGATGTTGGTTCCCAAACGGAAGAACATTGCCGACGGAGTGGAAACCATCATCATCTCCCTGTACGCCAAAGACATGAGCGTCAGCGACATCGAAGAGCAGATCAAAGATCTCTACAACTTTGACATCTCCACCTCAGCCATCTCCAGGATCACCGAGCGGGTAGCCCAGGATGTGACCATCTGGCAAAACAGGCCGTTGGAATCGGTCTACTGTATTGTCTGGATGGACGGGATCGTGTTCAAAGTCCGGGAAAACTCCAAAGTCATCGACAAGACCATCTACCTGGCCGTAGGCCTGCGAACAGATGGCAAAAAAGAAGTTCTGGGACTCTGGCTGGGCAAAAACGAATCCGCCTCTTTTTGGCTAAGCGTCCTCACTGACCTAAAAGCCAGAGGAGTTGAGGATATTCTGGTCACGGCTACAGACAACCTCAAAGGCTTCACCGAGGCTATCCGAAGCGTGTTTCCACTGTCCACCAAACAGATCTGCATCGTCCACCAGATCCGAAATGCCTGCCGTTTTGTAGTCTGGAAGGACAGAAAACCGTTCACAGCCGATATGAAGGGGATTTACACTGCCCCCAACCGGGATGCCGCACAGCTTGCTCTGGATCAGTTGGAGGCCAAGTGGGGGCAGAAATACGGCTATGCCATCAAAAGCTGGAGAGAAAACCGGGAAGAACTCACCGCCTTTCTGGACTTCCCACTGGAGATCAGAAAGATTATCTACACGACCAACATCATCGAAAACCTGAATGCAAAAATCAGAAAATACACCAAAAACAAGCTTTCTTACCCTACCGATGAAGCTGTGCTCAAATCGGTCTTCTTGGCCGTGATGGAGGCTACAAAAAATGGACCATGCCCATCCGAGACTGGGGAATGATCCTAAACCAATTTATGATTATGCTTGAAAACCGTCTAAAACTCTAACTAACCCCAAAATCTATTTACACACTTTTCGGGATAGTGTC
>DATGQZ010000050.1:0-189123 GCA_035303945.1 Cyclobacteriaceae bacterium | reverse complement strand
TTTTGTATTCTGATCAAGGAAACTCGGATGATCCTGTTCAAAAGGTTGTTAATGAACTGAGTCAATTATGAAACTTTTTTCGGTCAGGGAAAATTTTTCCAAGTCATTTGATTTTGAAGGGGATCGTTTCAACGAAATCATTACTGAATATGAAATGAAGGCGAGAGAGGGTCAAGTAGTTACACAACTTGTTGCAGCCCTTAGACTTTCTAAAATCAGAATGAAGGATAACCTTGGCATTGTTAAGGTGGAGCACGATAAAAATTTTATCACCTCTGATAATCCAATAACTCTCAGCAAAATAGGAGGTGGAAATGTCATGCCCTTTGATCCTGGGAACCTTATCAGTTTGCCACTTAATGAGACACATAAGTTAACCTTATACACGAACTTAGATAAGGATCAAGCAAACTTTATTGGAAAAATAAAACACGAGGGTGAAATGGCTGACCGAGAAATTTTGATAAATAACTTTGAACAATATAAACAGTCTGAAAGATTTATAATTGGTAATCAGAACGATCTTTCAAATTTTGAAAACTTTCTTAAGAGGTGTGAACAACCAATTGAACCTAGCGAGGAACTAAATAAAAGATTTAAGAAGATTGAAGAAATAGCAAGAAAACTAGGCTTGAAATAACGCACTCTAACGAATGTTACAGATCAAGCAGCTGATCGAATAAATACTGCAGTATGGAAAAAGTGGAAAAATTTGTAGGTAGCGTTCAAATGAGTCTTCACCTTTTGTCGACGGCGTTGGATGAGCTGCTGGCAATTAATGAGGAAAAGAAGGATCCTAAAGAAGCCCATTTAATGAAGTTGCCACCATTCAAATTTTATCGAATTTCTCTTCAATATATGATTATCATGGAATTAACCAAGCTTCTTGAACCCGACACAAAAGAACGGAAGAATTTAAGAAAAGGTACAACATGGGAGGATATTGAAAACACCCATTCAGCAAGTTTGGCCAAGAATTCCAGAATGATCTATGAATTGAAAGGGGAAATCTTTGAGAAGGAATTTGAGAATAACAAAGATCAACTTGAAGAAATTTGGACTTCTGATTATTATAAAAAACTGAAAGATGATCGGGATAAAAAGTTTGCGCATGCTGATGCAGATTACTCAGGTGACATTTATGGCATCAGAACCTATTCTGAATCAGAGATTGATCAAGCTAAATATGTTTTAAGTCAGATAGAAGAAATTTTCAAAAGGTGTACTGGAGCTATTGGGGATTACGAATTCCATTTTGACCTCCCAGATGGGAGAACCAGAAATTTTATCGATTACCATATGGTGTATGAGTCTTATTATTCAATCAACATAAAAAAAGCCATTTCAGAGGGTTACAGTATTAATCATAAACGAGAGGGCAAAATGCCAACAAAAAATTAAGAGGACGAAGAAATAAGGAGTTATAGTTAAATCGAAATTGATTCAAAACCATTCAAATTCCAAAAATCCCTGTATTTCTGTCCCCGAATTTGTCCCCATAGGTCTATAACCTATTGGTAGTCAGTGATGTTCATTAGCCCTGTTCCCGCTACTAAAAGCCTGACAGAAATGTCAGGCTTTTTTGTTTCACACAAGTTGTATATGCCCTTCGAGAAGCAACATTAACAGATGAACGTAATAATTTTTGGTTTTCGTGGGTTAAGGTGGATATTCCGGAGCAAGCTGTCACCTCAGTACCGGAATGTCTTTGTGTCGTGAATGTGCCTTGGCTGGCCGGACTGACATTCTGGATGCTGATCTCCTAAAATAGAATGTTTCGGCATTTTTCGGAGCATGTTGACCCCCCGGGGCAGAATTCAGGAGCATATTGACCCCTTATTGCAATGGTTTTGGTTCTTTAGCGGACATTTTTCAGGCAGCTGAATATAATCCGATGGCTGGAAAATCGAAACCGAATAAGCATATTTTGTCAACCAAGTAAACATTAAGGGTAGAAATTTAGACCCAAATCAAGCTAAGGTAGGTGCTCCAGGATCAGTCTCCCGTTTTGCACATTTTCATGTACATGTTGAACCTCATACATCGGGTTTGGTTCTATAATTTGTCAGCCTTACAAATACATTTTTTTCTTTGAGGCTTTTCCCTTTCCATTATTTATATGATGAATGCGCCGATCTGACGTAGTTTGGTCAGGAAAAGCTTTACACCATATTAATACAAGCCTCAATACTTAAAGCATTGTGGAGCTTATTTAGCAAATGGCAAATACTTTATTTACAGCTATTTCTAATTTTACAGAATGAATGAATTTACGGCATATATCTTACAGTTTGGCAATTTGAATAAACACCAAATTGATCTGATTGAGAGCAAAGGCACAGTGGTTGAGCTGCGCAAGGACGATTTCTTTTGGGAAGCCGGTAAGGCGGTGAAACAAGTTGGCTTTATAACCCAGGGGGTACTCCGCGTTTTTTACTATAACAATAAGGGGGAGGAAATCACACGGTATTTTATAGATGAAAATCACCTGATCCTATCTGGCCATACCGGCGAGGGCATGTATATACCCTCTGAATATCTTTCCGCCGTTTCGGACTGTACACTGATTGTATTTCCACACCGAAATTGGACCGAGTTGCTAGAAATCATTATCGGCTTGGACCAAATCGTTCAAAGAATTGTTGCAAGACAACATAAGGAGAAGGTGTCAAGAAGAAGTGAGATGATTACACAAAGTGCAAAAGAACGCTACCTTGATTTTATCCACAAATTTCCGACCTTGGTTAATCGCGTTCCCTTGTCATACATAGCTTCTTACCTGGGCATTACGCAGTCGTCTCTAAGCAGAATCAGAAAATCCATTAGCTAAGTTGCTTTTTGTCATTTGGCAAAAGATCCTACTTTTCATTGAGCCAACTTTGCTGTACAACCAAAAAGCAATGAAAATGGAAAAGAGGAAATTAGGGAACAGCGGCTTAGAAGTTTCAGCCTTGGGATTTGGAGCTATGGGTTTGAGTTTTCCAACCGCGCCGTCCAAGAGCGACAGCATCAAATTAATCCGGTCGGCAGTCGAACATGGCGTGACTTTTTTCGATACCGCACAAGGGTATGGAGACAACGAGCTGCTATTGGGCCAGGCCCTTCAACCGCTGCGCGACCGTGTGGTGATAGCCACCAAATTCGGCTTTAAAAACGGGGATCTGCGTCAGGGGCTCGATAGCAGCCCCAAAAACATCAAGGCCGTCGCAGAAGCCTCTTTAAAGCGATTAAGAACGGACGTGATTGACTTATTTTATCAACACAGGCCAGATCCGCATGTGCCTGTCGAAGACGTGGCGGGAGCAGTAAAAGAGCTTATTCAAGAAGGGAAAGTTAGGTTTTTTGGCTTGTCCGAAGCCAGTGAGTCCAATATCAGAAAGGCTCACAGTGTATTGCCTGTTTCAGCCTTGCAGAGCGAGTATTCCATGTTCTACCGGGAACCCCAAAAGGAGATCATACCAACACTGGAGGAGTTAGGGATTGGCTTTGTCCCGTTTAGTCCTCTCGGCAAAGGTTTTCTAACTGGAACTATTAATGCAGAGGTAGAATTGGAAAAAGAAGACACCAGAAATCTGCTCCCCCGTTTCAGTAAAGAAAATCGAAAAGCTAACCAGGCTTTGGTAGATTTAGTTGTTTCCATTGCAGCAAGCAAAGGCGCTTCGCCTGCGCAGGTTGCCTTGGGCTGGCTTTTGGCCCAGAAGCCTTTTATAGTCCCCATTCCAGGTACTTCAAAATTTGACAGAATGCAAGAAAATCTTGGAGCAGCCTCGATCAGGTTAAATTCTGAAGAATTAGGCCAAATTGATCTAGCCTTATCAGCGATTAAAATTGTTGGAGATCGCTACCCAAAACAAATTAGGGAGGCAGTGGAAAGAAACTAAAGGGGATGGTCTACAGAAGCATAAACATCTGAGGGTCGAAGCAGAAGTATCGATTTGTTTATTTCTGCTTTACTCAATGTGCCACTGACTGAATTTACCTAATTGATCCGGTAGCCGGATAAATAATACATGCATCAAAGGTAAATAGCACATTGGCTTGCGTATCCGATCTTTTACATCTGGGCCATACGTCCATAGGAGATCAGTGATGCTTGTTCGGAAATATCGAAGGATGGCTTTTGTTTTGTCGATCTCGTGATGCAGGTCCTGTGGTAAGTACTAGGTTGTTTTTTAGTAGACAAAGGCAAAATTTGAACTTTAAAAAAAGAGCCGAGTCAGCTTAGCTGGTCGGCTCTTTGCAAATTTCCTTCATTGTTAATCTTCCTCCTTATCGTTTCCGGGTTTGGAGTAAGAGGGTGGATCACTGGCAGGAAAAGTCTGCTCCAATTCCTCGTCAATTTCTTCTTCTCTCGTTTTTTTGTCCTTCTCTGGGAGGGCTTGATCTGATTCAGATCTATGTCTGTTTTTATCGTTGTCCATAGCTGTGATGATTTGTGGTTTACTTTTTCCTCTATTGAAGCTAAAATGATGCCGCCTTCCACCAGTAGAGATTGATAACAACGAACACATTTATAGAAGGTAAGGCTTGTATTTGATGCCGCGATAAAGAGACAATATGGGGTAAGGCCGTGACACCTGGTCCACCTTGTACAGCAAAGAAGAATGCTTCATGGCATTTGGGTAAATGGTATGATTGATGGACCTGCAAGATAGAAACCAAGAATTTTCACACAAACAATATAAGCCATGGACACAAAGCATTCTGTTTTAATAACTGGAGGATCGGAAGGAATCGGTCTAGAGTTGGCCAAGCTATTTGCCAAAGACGGATACGATCTGGTATTGGTATCCAGGGACGCCAACAAATTACATCAAGCAGCTCAGGAGCTTGAGCAGGCACACCGCGTGAAGGTCCATACCATTGCCAAAGACTTGATGAGGCGTGAAGCGCCTCATGAGATTTACGAAGAGGTAACACGGATGGGCATTTTAATTGACATACTTGTTAATGATGCCGGACAGGGTGTGTACGGGCAATTTGTCAATAACGACCTTCAAAAAGAACTCGACATTATCCAGCTAAACATTTGCGCCTATGTTGCCCTTACGAAATACTTTCTTCCAGATATGGTGCAAAGAAAGGAAGGCAGAATACTTAATGTGGGCTCAATAGCGGGTGAAATGCCCGGACCTTGGCAAGCAGTTTATCATGGAACCAAAGCCTTTGTACACTCTTGGTCTGAGGCGCTGAGGAATGAGCTAAAAAATAGTCATATCAGCGTCACCATATTGGTGCCAGGTGCCACCGATACTGATTTCTTTGAAAAAGCAAACATGAAAGCCTCCAAAATTTATGAGGAGGAAAACCTGGCTGATCCTGCTAAAGTGGCTCAAGACGGCTATAAAGGTCTGATGAAGGGGGAACATAAAGTGGTCTCTGGGCTAAAGAACAAAGCAATGGTGGGGATGAGCCAAGTGACGCCGGATCCTATGGTAGCAGAAAATATGCGCAAACAACAGGAACCTAAAGACTAAGGAAGTACCTCTTACTTGAACAGGTTCTTCCTTATTGGGGCAGTTTGTCTGCAAACCTTCCGTAAACCCATGTTCCAGCGATAGCACTTAATAAGGTTACACCCACGACGGTAAAGCCGAGGCCTATTTGAGCATATAGGGGACCCGGACATGCGCCTGTCAAGGCCCAGCCTAGGCCAAAAATGAAACCTCCAATAATCTGGCCTTTTTTGAATTCTTTGCGAGGAATCGCAACGGCCTCACCTGCTATTGTCCTGATATTAAATCTTTGGATGATTTGAATAGATATTAGAGCTACTAATATAGCCGAGCCAATTACGCCGTACATAAAGAAGCTCTGTAGTCTAAACATCTCTTGAATTCTGAACCAAGAAATGATCTCTGCTTTGGAAAAAACAACTCCGAAAACAATTCCTAACAAAAGGTAACGCAACAGTCCTTGTTCGGGCTTCTTTGGTATTGATTGAGGATGCTTAGTGGATGCTGTAGATAATGCTATGTTGTTCATTTTCGTATGTTAAAATCCCACCGCGGACATAATAAGAGGTAGCAGGAAGTGTGTCATTACAAAGCCGCCGATCATAAAGGAAATTGTGGCTACCAGGGAAGGCCATTGGAGACTGCTGATCCCCATAATTGAATGTCCGGAGGTACATCCGCCGGCATACCGGGTGCCGAATCCTACCATAAAGCCTCCCAACACGAAGAAAAATAAGCCCTTCCATGTTAAGATGTTTTCCCAGCTGAATATCTCATCTGGCATTATTTTATCAAACCGGGTGATGCCCAATAAGGCAAGATCCTCTTGTGTGGAGGCCGCAATTTGAATGGGTTCAGGATTTGCCAACCAGGTAGCGCTGAACCATCCACCGATCAGTATACCAAGTGCAAACATCAGGTTCCAAGAGTGCCGCTTCCAGTCATATCGGAAAAATGGGATTCCGGCAGGTACACAGGCTGCGCAAATATGTCTAAGGGAGGAGGAAATGCCAAAGGGCTTATTTCCAAGTAAAAGCAGGGCAGGTACAGTCAGGCCTATTAATGGTCCTGCCACATACCAAGGCCACGGCTGCCTAAGGTAGTCAATGAATTGTAGCATTGTGTTGGATGATTAATGGGGAGGAACTTCCCTCATTGATTGGATGAAAAGCAAAGCTGGAGCAAATCATTTCTATTTACTCCAGCTTATATTGCCAAAACAAAATGATTTTAGGCAATTGCTTGATGTATAACTTGAAGGAGTTGGGAAGTTGAAACAACACCTGACTGCCTCCATAAAATTTTTCCGTTCCGAAACAAAATCAAGGTGGGTACACCTTTCACTTGATAGCTGTTGGCGGCTGCAGGATTTTTGTCCACGTCGACCTTGATGATTTTTACTTTCTCTCCCATTTGTCGTGCAGCATCCTGCAAAATAGGTTGCATGGTCTGACAGGGACCACACCAAGTAGCATAAAAATCTACCAAAACCGGTTGGTTTCCTGCAATCAGTTCTTTAAATGATTTTGCTTTCGCGTTCATCTTATTTAAAATCTGTTATAGCCTGACTCATATCGAAGACAGTGGTTCCTTCCAAATATTTTTGGATAATGCTACTACCGGCAGCGGATCGGTATCCACCAGCACAATGAACCACAACGGGTTTATCCGTAGGAATTTCAGTAATTCTTTCTCTTAGTTCGGGCAAGGGAATATTTATCGCCGTATCAAAAACCAATCCGTTTTTAGTTTCACTGTGATTTCTTATATCTACGATAGTATATGCAGCGGGATCTCTCTTAAAGGCAGCTTTGTCAAATTCCTTAGATTGTTTTCCATCCTTGGCATTGTAAATGAATACTCCTTTGATCATCAGTTCGTAGCCGATCTTAGCCGCTTTTTGAACCAGTTTATTCAGCGTGTCCTTGTCTTGGGCAATCAGATAAAAGCTTTCTTCCGGTGCAACAATACTGCCCAGCCATGTTTCAAATTTCTCCCCATTCATGAGATTGACTGCTCCGGCGAGGTGGGAGGCACGGAATTGTTCAGATGGTCGGCCATCAATAATGATTGTCCCTGCTTCAGGTCTAAAGTTGTCTTCCAAAACCTGGACCTTCTGAAGGCTCTCTTCATAACCGGGAGCTCCTTGTTTGTTTAAGGCTACATCATAAGGGAAGTACTTGGGGATAAATGGTTGGTCCTCCAGCAAAATCTTGACGAATTCATCTTCTGTCATCTCTTGGAGTGCATAGTTGCTCATTTTTTCTTGGCCGATGGTGCTGCTGCTGGCATCACTTAGCGCTTTGCCGCATAACGATCCTGAACCGTGCGCTGGATACACAACCACGTCATCGTCCATCACCATCAGTTTTTCTCTGGTGCTGTGGAACATGGCTCTGGCTAGCTCTTCACGTTTGGCTTGTAGCTTTCCAGCCTTTTCCCTGAGGTCAGGGCGTCCCACGTCTCCAATAAACAGTGTGTCGCCGGTAAATACCGCTTCATCCTTTTCCTTATTTGAAAGAACAATGCTGATACTATCAGGTGAATGACCAGGTGTGTGCAATGCCTTCAGCTTTATTCCCTCCCCGAGGTCGATCTCATCACCTTCATCAAATGCTTGAAAGGGATAATCGGCTTCTACCTTTTCGCTGACATAGATAGCAGCACCCACTGTTTTGTGAATTTCATGGTGCGAGCTGACAAAGTCGGCATGAGGGTGGGTTTCTATGACGCCCACTATCTTGGCGTTATTCTCAGCGGCAAAATCATAATAGGGTTGAGGATTGCGGGCAGGATCTATTAAAACAATTTCCGTATTAACTAAGACGGCGTAAGAAAAATGTGCCAATCCTTTATCTTCAAACTGTTTGATCTGGTATCTTTTCATAAACTGCTCATCGTTTAGTGCAGGCTGAATACAGCGCCTGAGAGTGTTTTATATTTTCAAGGTCAAAGTTAGTGGGATAAAAACATGATTTAGGTGACAAAACTCACTTAATTTGAAATTTATTGGAAGCAATTTTGCCAATCCTCTCAGTATCAATCCACCCATTATAGGTGTTAAAGCGCAGGAATCAGTAATGAATAAACTTTCTTACGGTCTGAAGAAGTTCCTACCACTTCTGTATTGGCTACCCCAATACAGAAAAGCTGACTTGCCGGGGGACTTGTCTGCTGGGTTAACTGTAGGTATCATGTTGATCCCCCAAAGCATGGCTTACGCGATGCTGGTAGGACTTGAGCCGGTGCACGGCCTATATGCTGTGACAATCCCCTTGTTGCTTTATGCATTTTTTGGCAGCTCCAGACATCTTGCCGTGGGACCTGATGCAATCATCTCTATGTTGACCGCAGCAGGTATAGCTTCCTTAGCCATCACAGAGGCGGAAGTGCATCTGCAGTATGTGTTGACCTTAACGTTTTTGGTAGGAGGAATTCGATTGGTGATGGGATTGCTGCGGTTGGGATTTGTCGTGTCCTTTCTTTCCCGCCCTGTAATCAACGGATTTACTTCAGCAGCGGCCATAGTGATCGGGTTAAGTCAGGTCAAATATCTGTTTAACATAGACATGCCAGCCAGCGGCCACATTCAGGATGTATTATGGGCATTAGTAGCTAATATAAGCCAACTCCATTGGCTAACCTTGGGTATAGGCTTATTGGGGATGTTCTTAATCATTCTAGGAAAAAGGATCCATCGCTTTTTTCCTTCTCAGTTATTGGCGGTAGTTGCAGGTACGGTAGCCGTATGGGCTTTTCAGCTCGATGATTACGGAATAGCCATTGTAGGCGCAGTGCCAGGAGGTTTTCCGCATTTGTCATTGCCTAGCTTCGAACTGCCACTGTGGCATCGCTTGCTTCCCATGGCTGTGACCATTGCCTTGATAGGCTATGCCCAGAGCATTGCAATAGCCAAGTCTATACAAACTCGGCATAAGAATTATGCTATAGACGCGAATCAGGAATTGATAGCTTTAGGCGTCGCCAATATAGGAGCGGCGTTTTTTAACGGCTTTCCTGTAGCAGGAGGATTTTCACGGTCGGCGGTAAATGACAAAGCAGGGGCGAATACAGCTATGGCCTCTGTTATCAGTGCTGGGTTGGTATTACTCACGCTTGCTTTTTTTACAAACCTTTTCTTCTATCTGCCCTTGGCGATCTTGGCAGCGGTAATTATTGTGGCTATTGCGAGTATATTCGATATCAAGCAACCCTTGTTGCTGTGGAAGAAGGACCGTGCGGATTTTGCGATGTGGCTGGCTACGTTCCTAACAACCTTGGTATTGGGGATAGAAACAGGAATTATTTCAGGCATGCTTTTATCTCTAGGGATGGTTATCTACAAAGCTTCTCGACCGCATATGGCTCAGCTGGGAAGGGTACCTGAAACCACCGTTTATCGAAATATCAAACGATTTAACAATCTAGAAACTTACGATGAACTGCTGATGGTCCGGCTCGACGGTCCGCTTTATTTTGCCAATGTAGATTATGTAAAAAGCCATATAGACAAATGGCTGCTCAAAAAGAAAGGGAAGGTTACGGCTTTAATATTCAATATGGAAAGCGTCACCAGCTTGGACAGCACTGGCGCTGATGCCTTGGAAGATTGGATCCTAGATTGGACCCGGCAAGGAGTAAGCTTGTATATTACCGCTGCCAAAGGGCCTGTAAGGGATGTGTTGATGAGCTGGGGGCTGATCGACAAGATAGGTGCTGAGCATATATTTATGGACGATCACACCGCTGTGGAATTTATTAGCAACAGGCTCAACAAAGATCAGTTAAACCAATACCGATCCTATTCTACCCAGTCCAACATCCGCAAAGACTAATCATGGTGTTCGGCGGCTAACTCCGCCAAGTCTTCCCGTATATAGATGATGTTGCGGCCCAGCTCTATCCATCTTTTCTTTTCCAGTTGTTTCAGCAAGCGGGAGACGACTTCTCGAGAGGTGCCAAGTTCGGTAGCAATCTCTTGGTGGGTGATCTGGATTTGGTTGATTTTCTGCAGTGTCATTTTAGCGATGAGATACTCTACCAGCCGTTGATCGAGACGCTTGAAGGCAACTGCATCTAAAGTTTTCAGCAATTCTTGAAAGCGGGATTGGTAGGTAAGTGCTATAAACTTTTTCCACTGCCGGTACTCGGTCATCCATTCATTGTGTAGCTCGATAGGAATGGCTAAAACTGTGGTGTCTTCCTCGGCTATGGCTTTCACTTCACTGGGCTTTGCGCTGCTATAGCAGGTCAAAGATAGGGCGCAGGTTTCACCTGGCTGGAGGTAGTACAGAAACAGCTCCCTTCCCTCATCGTCAGCTCTTATCACTTTAATAGATCCTTCAAGAATCAGTGGGACAAAACGGATAAATTTTCCGGGGCTCATAATGGCTTCACCCGCTTGGTACTTGCGCACTGTACCATTCTCAGCTAACGCAGACCGTAATCTTTCATCAGAAATCTGCGGAAGTTTCTTTTCCAGTATATCTACTTCATTCCTTTGCAGCACGATAATCAGATTTAGGCAAACCAGATGTAATCATTCTTCGGATTTAACCTTGGAATTATAATAAAGATAGTGAATATTTAAGCAAGCTTAAGGATTTTCCTAAATGCTTTCTCACAAGGAACTATTCAGCGCAATTGATGTTTCCATAGCTATAGTACAAATACAACCGAACATGCTACAAACTCAGAAAAGACCGGTACAGATATATATGGAAGCCAATCCCAATCCCAATTCTCTCAAGTTCGTCCTGAACTTTATGTTGGTGGATGATGGGGTTAGCTTCGATTTTCCCCACGCTGAAAGTGCAGGTAGCTCTCCCTTGGCGCAGGAACTCTTCAATTTTGCTGCCGTAGAAAGGGTCTTTATCGCTGCTAATTTTGTTACGGTCACCAAATCGGAAGAGGTGGACTGGTTGGAAATCCGTGACCATATCCGTGACCACATTAAAGCTTATTTTGAAGCCGGGAAAAACGCTATTGATGTGGTTTTTGATAAAGATCCATTGTTTGATGAAAACGACAGCGAAATTGTCAAAAAAATCAAAGGCATCTTAGATGAATATATTAGACCGGCCGTGGAACAGGATGGCGGAGCTATTATATTTCACAGCTTTGAGGATGGCATTGTAAAGGTATTGTTGCAGGGAGCTTGCTCTGGCTGTCCTTCCAGTACAGTGACATTAAAAGCTGGCATTGAAAACTTGCTCACGAGGATGCTTCCAGAAATTAAGGGAGTAGAGGCAGAAGGCATTTAATTTACCATGGCACTTTATTGATAAAGGCCTGCTTGGTTTTCCCTAGCAGGTCTTTCGCTGTTTTCGTTCCCCTGTCTATGCGCATAAATAAGTGGCTAGGATTGTTGGCAGGCGCTGTGGCGCTGTTGCTCCGAGGTGTTGCGGCAATGTTCCCATCACATACGGAACACATTTATTCCAGGACGATCTTTCCACTTATCAGATGGTTGGTTGACTATACTTTGTCCCTGCTTCCCTTCCCCACGGTTTATCTGTTTTTTGTTATAATAATTGTCTGTTTTTGTGGGATGTTTTTTTCCAGCAGAAGACCTGAAGCGTTAAGGGATAAACTGTGCTATCTTTCCAGATCCCTGCTGAACTTCTGCGGATGGTTAATTTTCTTTTTTCTGTTGCTTTGGGGATACAATTATCAACGTGTGCCGGTCTACCAACAACTTGGGATAGAACCTCAAATGTTAACTCCGGAGGAACTGTTGGAGGAAATGGAGCTGACCCACAATCGTTTGGTCCAGCTGCGTGCAGGATTAAGTACTGATACAGTTGCTATAGAACAAACTATTCCCTATATGGAACTCGAGCGAGAAGTTCGTGCCGAGATGCAGGCTGTGTTGCCACAACTGGGGTTTAACAGCCTGGGGCATCCTCGTACAAAGGCATTGTATCCGGCAGGGTTTCTAAAAAGAATGGGGATTTTAGGCATATACTTTCCCTATACGGGTGAAAGCTATATTGATCCGAGCTTACATGATCTTGAAAAGCCATTTACAATAGCCCATGAGATGGCCCACAGCTTCGGCATTACTGATGAAGGAGAAGCAAATTTTATGGCTTGGGTAGTTGGTATGCGAAGCCACAAGGTCTTGTTGCAATATACCTCACAATTGCAATTGTTCAGGTATCAGCTAAGCGAATTGTCCAGAAGAGATCCGGAACATTATAAGTTGCTGACGGCGGGTATGGACCCCGGAATCAAAAATGACATCATCTCCATTTTGCTGAAGGGACGAGAGACGCCGCCACTTTTCGATAACCTATCCAGAAAATCAAATGATCTTTTCCTGAAGACCCAGGGTGTAAAAAAAGGTGTACAGAGTTATGCGCAGCTCCCTGCCCTAAGTCATGCCTGGAGGAAAAAGGAAGCTGAGGCATAATCAGTAGTATTAAGCGCTGTCTGCAGAAGATGGATTGAAATTTGTTTTGATCCATCCACATGTTTCAATCTATAGAAAGTATCCTCCTTACCTTTGCTGTATTGTTAGTAGTCAGCATATTGGCTAGTAAAACCGGGGAAAAAGTAGGCATCCCAGTGTTGCTGTTTTTTCTCGCAATTGGCATATTAGCGGGCACGGATGGCATCGGTCATATTTCCTTTAGCGATCCGGGAATAGCCCAATATCTTGGGATTACTGCATTAATTTTCATTTTGTTTTCAGGCGGTATTGACACTCAATGGGCCGACGTACGGCCAGTATTGGCACCCGGCGTTACCCTATCGACCTTAGGAGTGTTATTGACTGCAGTCGGAGTAGGTATGTTTGCCTATTGGGTGGGGGATTTTACTTGGCAGGAAGGGCTACTGTTGGGATCTATTGTTTCTTCCACAGATGCTGCTGCAGTCTTCTCCATCCTTAGGTCTAATAATCTGCGGCTCAAAGGAAATTTGAAGCCCTTGCTTGAATTAGAATCCGGCAGCAACGATCCAATGGCTTATTTTTTAACCATTGGGATGACTTCGCTGATTACGGTGGAAAGATCTACACTGGGAGCGTTGGTCCCCGATTTTTTTCTCCAGATGATTATTGGCGGCTTGGGCGGATACCTGTCGGGGCGCTTGATCGTGATGCTTATGAATTGGATCAATCTGCCCTATGAAGGTTTATACCCTGTGTTATTGGTTGGTTTGGTGGTATTGGTGTTTGTATTTACCGGATACATCAAAGGGAATGGTTTCTTGGCAGTTTATACAGCCGGGTTGACCCTAAGCAATTCCAAGCTGATCCATAAACAGAGCATGATCAAATTTTTTGACGGTGTGGAGTGGCTGATGCAGATCATGATGTTTATTACATTAGGATTGCTGGTTTTTCCAAAAGCAATTTTGCCTGTTATCGGGGTGGGGACGATGATATCTCTTTTTTTAATATTTGTAGCCCGACCAATAGGGGTGTGGTTGTCGCTTTGGATTTTCAAGTATGATGTTAAAGAGAAGTTGTTTATTAGTTGGGTGGGCTTAAGGGGGGCAGTGCCTATCGTGTTTGCTACCTACCCCTTGATTGCGGGGGTGGAGAAGTCAGGGATGATTTTTAATGTCGTCTTTTTTATTGTGATCAGCTCTATAGCCTTGCAGGCAACTACCTTACCCTTTGTAGCTAGGCTTCTGAGGCTTTCTATGCGGGAGCGCGTGAAAAAGCGTTCTCTTATAGATTTAGAGGATGATTTTGATAACGCCTTGATAGAAATAGAGCTGCCTCAAAACTCAGCTGTCGATGGAAAGAAAATCATGCAGCTGGACTTTCCAAGTACCTGTTTGGTGGTGCTGATTAATAGGGGCAGTAGGTTCATTACACCCAACGGACTCACCAGAGTGCGGACAGGAGACAGGTTGATGGTGATGATGAGTTCTGAAGAGCAGGTGCAGAAACTAAAAGATTGTTTGGGGATTAAGGATGATTTAAACTAGGTATTTACCTCATTAAAAAGAGGTAGTTCTAAGTGAACTACCCCCTCTTGATAATAATCATTTCTAGTATCCCTGATTTTGTGGGAAGTCTGCATCTACGTTAAGGTCAATTTGCTCTTGAGGAATCGGCCAGCGGAAGTTATGCTCCTTGATAAATGCGCCAGGACATAAGGGATTGTCATTGTACTTTCTGACTCTTTCCAATAGCTTACCAGTTCGCCTAAGGATGATCAAGCGCCATTCTTCACCATAGAGCTCCCTAGCCCTTTCATCTAAGAGATAGTCAATATCCACCTCGTCTGCCGAAACTGGCTTGGCGTTGGATCTTTCTCTAACGCGGTTGATGTCTGCGGCAGCCAATTCCTTATTTCCAAGTGCTAAGTGTGCTTCCGCTCTGAGCAGTAAGGTTTCAGCAAAGCGCAGCCCGTACCAATCTTTATGGGTAATCCCTCCTCCTGACCTGTTAGGCTGTAGGAAATAGTTCAGCGGGTCTGTCATCTTGATGTGTATGGGAAACAGGATTTTGCAGGTATCTGCAATGGGGTCAGGGCGAGGAGGATCATAGAGGCTAAAGTCTATTTTTTGCTTGTGGTATTTGGACTCGGGATTATCAAAATAGAAGTTGCGTTTTAAGTTGTGTTCCGCATTCCTGATATCATTGTTCCAATTGTCTTCCCAGATGTAATAATACACCAAATTAGTACCACGTACGTTGGCTGTTGGTCTACCTAATGTATCGGAATAGCCCGTATACATGCCGTTGTACATTTCGCCCAAAATTGCTTTTTTACCATCAGGCGCCAAACCCAAATCAAAATACCTTGGGCCAAAGATATAAGCGCTTTGAATTTGTCCACCGCCTACAATAAAGGGTTCTACCTGAATCACCCACATGGCCTCCTTGTTTTCGGGCAGGTTGTGATTACCATAACCAAACAGATCGTGGAACACATCGCCTGAGCCAAAGACATCATTTCCAAGCTTTGTGCCAAATCGGGTGGTCATCAAATCGTAATTATAGCCCTCAATTACTTGATTGGCGGCCTCTAATGCCAGCTCTGGTCGGCCTTGCTCCAGATAGGTCTCTGCCAAATAATGCCAAGCGGGGCCCTGGGTGATTCTGCCCGGAGCATCCTCTTCACCCGGTTTCGGCAGGTGTACAGTACCAAACTTAAAATCCTCCTCCATTAAGGCATGGATTTCAGCTACAGGATTACGGATAAAATCGGCCTTGGCTGAATTGACCGGTTCGGTAATGAGGGGAATGTCGCCGTAGGTAGAAACGAGGTAGCGATAAGCGAAAGCCCGAAAAAATCTAGCTTCTGCAATGTATTTGTTTTTGCCCACTTCTCCTTCCTGAAACACCTCAGGGTCGGCTTGTTCGACTTTATCTATGAGTAGGGTTGCCCATTGGATGATTTCAAAGCCTGAATTCCAGGTATCAACAACATTCCTCCACACCGGTGTCATATCATTGTATGAATTGAGGTAAAGGGTGCCTGCTGCGGGAATTTCACCATTGTATCCCAGATCTGACCCGTGCGTGGCCCAGTTCATCACGCCAAACTCCCCAAATGAATAATAAGCAGAGCGTACCCGATCATGAATAGCGGTAATGCCTTGCATAGCACCCTGCTCGGTCAAATATGCGTTATCTGGAGATAAGAAGTCAAGGGGTTTTTCATCGAGTATGTCCTCATTGCATGAGGTGAAGGTGAACAGGGCTATAGTAATAGCGGCAAGTACCCTTTTAGAAATAATAAATATATGCTGATTCATGGTTTCTTTCTTTTTAGTCTCAACGGCATGGATTAGAAACTTAGGTTTAAACCGACAATGACATTTCGCATCAAAGGCGTATCGCTTACCCCGATTTCTGGATCCCATCCTTGCCAGTTGGTCCAGACGTAAGGATTTTTGCTGGATACGTATACCTGTGCTGATTGTAATTTGAGTTTATCTAGGAAGGCTCTTCCGAAGGTATAGCCGAGTGATACGTCCTGAAGGCGCACAAAGCTTCTGCTTTGATAGACGCCGCTTTGGCGCAATGGGACATTGTAGATGCCTGTGGTATTGGTCGTAGGTGCATCTGGCCTCCAATAGTCATTGATGGCGGAGTTGTTCCTTCTTTCCGGAAAATAAAAGAGTGGGTTGATCATTTCTGCATTGTCGGCCATATAATACTTTTTACCTCCCTGAATAGAATTAATAAAGACCGACAAGGTGAAATTCTTGTATTGCAGCGTATTATTAATACTAAAGCGGTAACTTGGTGCTTCATAGCCGATCACTGCTCTGTCATTGGTAGGATCAATGGATCCATCCCCATTTTGATCCACATATCGAAATTGACCGGGGTACCAACCTGGCAGTATATTCCCGCTAAAAAATTCTTCTTCGGTCCAAACCCCGCCTGCCATTTCGTAGTCGTAGATGGCGCTGATGGATTCGCCCACGAACCAGCCATTGCCGATATCCCTGTCATTTTCTCCGCCATAGAGCTTAGTTATCTCATCTCGGTTCAAGGCAAAGGCAAAATTGCTTTCCCAGCGGATTCTACGGTCGATATTGATGGTCTTGAGCTCGAATTCCAAGCCCTTGTTGTTAATACCGCCGATATTTGTCCAGATGTTGGCATAGCCGGCTGCCCGGGGAAGTTGCCTTCTCACCAGCACATCCGTGGTGTTGGCAGTGTAAGCATCAATAGATCCGGTTATTCTATTTTGCAGGATCCCGAAGTCTACGCCCACATTGTACGAAGTAGTTGTCTCCCAGGCCAAGTTGACATTGCCCAACGTGCTAGGGTATAATCCTATAGCCGTATTTTGTCCATATACATAATATCGGGTTCCCATACGCGACAAACTGGAATACCTTCCGATACCTTGGTTGCCGTTTTTGCCCCAAGAGGTTCTGAGCTTCAGGTACAGATCGGAGCTTTGGAGGAATCCTTCCTCTGATGCTACCCACGCCAAGGACAGGGAAGGAAAGGTTGCCCATTTGTTGCCCGCTCCGAAGCCTGAGAAGCCATCGCGCCTGACTGTTCCGGTAAACATGTACCGGGATAGGTAACTATAGTTGGCCCTAGCCATATATGCCAAACTGTTTTCTTCCCACGCGGTGGAGGCTACGGTAGCAATTTCTCCCAATCCCATATTGTTGTAGCCGAGGATTTCATTGTCAAATCCCGCAGCAGTTAAGGTAGAAGAACTTCCTGAACGACCTTCTCGGCTAAACAATAGGGTTGCATTGACGGAATGGTCGCCAAACTCTCTGGAGTAGGTAAGGATATTATTGATATTCCAGTCTTTGGTTTCAGAGGGGTTTTTGACAGCATAGCCACGGTTGTTCACTCCAGAAGGCGTATTACTAGGATTGAAGGTATTGTTGTTTCTGGTAGAATATACATTGGAGTAGTTGAATTCATACCTAAGCCCCTTTACCCATGGAATGGTAATCTTGGCCGTTCCCACTGCAAACAACTCTCTACTGATATCGGAGTTATCTATAAACAGGTTGACCAAAGGGTAGGGTTGAAATAATTCTCCCCCCAGGTAAATGTCATAGTTGGGTTGTCCAATATAGTTATTTACCAATGGGCTGGCAATACGGGCATTCGCGAGACTTGCGGCTATGCCGGAATTGTCCCTATTGCTATAGGTGGCATTTAAGCCAACACTGAGCCAATCGTTGACCTGGCTCTCCAGTTGGGTGTGAACAGTCAGCCTTTTGAAGACATCATTAAGTTGAATCCCTTCCACATCGGTGTAGGAGCCGGAAAGGTAGTATGAAGAACGGTCGGAACGGCCTTGAAGGCTGAGGTTATAGCTTTGCATCGGCGCCACTTGCAGTACCTCATCTACCCAATTGATATCATTGCCCGCCAAATAGTTTTGTTGTTCTTCGTAAGTTTTCAAGAAGGAAGCCACTGTTTCCCGATTGGTAATGTCGGCCCTTTGTGGACGGCCTTCCTGGCTGCTCGGGTTGGTGGCGTACCAGTTGTACAGTTTGCTTTGATGGTCAAAGTCAACAAGCCTAACGGCAAATTCTTCAGCATTCATGACACGCATAGGATTGTTGGTCATGTCTTGAAAGCCAGTGTACATGCCAAAGGAAATAATGGGTTTTTCGGATTTGCCTTTTTTGGTTGTGATCAGCAATACCCCATTGGCAGATCGAGAACCATATACCGCGGCAGCACTTGCATCTTTTAGCACATCTATGGTCTCTACATCATTGATGTTGATATTGGAGATACTTCCATTGTAAATGACGCCGTCCAGCACAATCAACGGCCCGTCCGATGCTGACAAGGAGGTTTTTCCTCGAATTGAAAGGTCAGGCTCGCTTGCGGCGCCGCCTCTTCCTTCGAGATTGATACCTGGCGAAGCTCCTACCAGCGCTTGTAAGAGGTTGACGTTAGCGTGCGTAGCCTTATCTTGCAGGTTAATTCTGGCTACTGAGCCTGTGAGGTCACTCTTCTTCGCGGTTCCATACCCAATTACAACTACCTCATCCAGAGAGGCAGTATCTTCTGTCATTGTGATGTTAATCGTGCTTTGCTGCCCTACCGGCACATTTTGGGTAACGTACCCGATAAAAGAGAAAGTTAATGTAGACCCTTCAGGAACTTCCAAGGAATACTTGCCGTCAAGGTCAGTTGCAGTGCCGATAGTGGTTCCGCTTACCATAACGGTAACGCCAGGAATGGGCTCTCCATTAGCATCCGTTACCGTACCCGTTATCGTTACGTCAAAAAGCCCTTTTACCATAGTAGTGGACGAATGGAGGGTGGACTTGTGTTCAAATGGATGTCCCTCAGCGGCGCTCGCTGCAACCATCAATTGCGCCGTCAGAGCGAAGGTCATCCATTTTCGAGAGCCCTGAAATGGCTGTAGAAATTTGTGTTTCATGATTTGGGAGTTAAGTATAAGTTCATTTATGGGCTAAAGTTTTAGGGAATGGTTCATATTATATTTTTTATGCTATGAAAAGTAGTGAATGGGAAATAAAATAGCAAATGATCCCCAAAAATATGTTCCGCGGCAAAAAGGAAAAAAACTTAACATGTACTTTAGTCCCTGGATCTGCAGTGGTAGAAGGAACTGCTTAGATGACGCTTTTTCCAGCTGGGAGGGCATCTATTGTGAATACTGAGGAAGTACAGTCATTAAATAGGTCAAAGTGTAATGGGAGGTGCGCCCGGTCCGCCGTTGTTTTTGTGGTAAACGGTAGTAGTAGGGTAAGCGAGCTGAATATTTTTTTCTTGGGAGAATCGTTCTAAAATGGCTTCTGTAATGGTGTGGTGGATCATGCGCCGCTTTCTGGGATTGCAGAGATAACGCATGGCTATCTGTACGCCTCTTTCAGTAATATCAACAAAGACGGCAGGAGCAAATTGATTGTATACGATCAGGTGCTTGTCTCTGGCCCTTTTGAATTCGGCTTCCGCAGTGGCAATTTCATCCAGCAAAAGGGAATTCAAAATCTCTGTGATGATGGCTTTTGCTTTTTTATAGTCACTGTCCAGGGTGATAAAGATCGTTTGTTCATTCCAGATATAGTTGAACCCTTGAGAATAATTGGCTTGGGGTTCTACAAAAACTTTCAAGTTAGGTACATGGATGATTCTACCTGTACTTTGGTCGGCATCCACCCAGTTGCCAATCTCGAGAATGGTAAACTGAAATAAGGTAAGATCAATAACATCCCCTTTAACTTTTCCCACCTGGATCCGGTCGCCAACATCAAAAGGCTTTCGGAGATAAATAAACGCCCATCCGGCGATGTTCATAAAAACATCTTTCAGTGCGATGGCGATACCGGCTGAAAGTATACCTAAAAAGGTGACGATAAACTGGAAATTGCTGATCCAAAGGTTTCCCAGCATCAGAGCACCAATGCTAAAAAGCGAGTATTCAATGGTTTTGCGCCAGTGGTATTGTTTTCGAATTTCTTCAACCGTCCCATGGGCAAAAAGTCTAGAAGCAAGCTTATTGAGTATCCACAATACGAGGATAATCAGGACACTCTGAACGATGCGGTGCCTCGTATCAGTGTCTATATTCAGGTATTCTTCAAACATGGATCAAAAGGTTAGGAACCAAATTTACTCCTAGTCAGACTGAATAAAAATTTTTAGCTGCTTTGTTTATTTTTGCTATTGCCAATCCACACCCCAGCCAGAATAGCAACCATTGCAAAGTAATGGCTCGCCACAAGGGTTTCTCCGTCTACCACACCCCAAAATACCGCGATGATGGGTATAACGTAAGTAACAGAGCTGGCAAATACCGGAGTAGCCAACTTTACCAATCCATTGAAAATAATCAGTGCTAATGCGGTGCCTAACACGCCTAAAATACTTACATAACCGAGTGCCGCCCACGCTCCTTCATGATGGATGAGCTTAAAGGAAAAAGAGGTGCCTGCAAATAGGTAAATTAAAGCCGCCGGCATGACCAGTAGTAGCGAGATTGCGGTGATTTCCACAGGTTTTAGGGCTACAAACCAATATTTAATGATATTTAAGTTGATGCCATAGAGCAGGGTGGCTAGCAGCACATAGAATACATGACTATTGATATCCCCAAAGAAATTCAATCCGCCTCCTTCTTTGGCTCCAATGAGAATCAATACACCTATAAAGGCAACTAAAAGCCCTACAGCATTTTGCTTGGTAATTCTTGCTTTAAAAAAGAAAGCACCCACCAATACTACAAATAAAGGCGTCAGCACATTCAGCACCCCAGTAAGGGAGCTGCTGAGTTGGGTTTGAGCCTTGGCAAATAAAAAGGCTGGGAAAAAGCTCCCTACCAAGCCAGCAACAATAAGATTTTTCACTTGTTTGCTGCTGAGGTACTTGATTCTCGTGAGTGAGAGCGGGAGTAATACAATAGCCGCAGACACAATTCTATAAGCACCTACTTCTCCGGGTGAGAAAACTTCTAGTCCTCTTTTTATTAAAATAAATGAGCTGCCCCATATCAAAGCCAATAGGATCAATAGAAGCCAGCTCTTAACGGTATTTTTACCTTGTGGATCCTGCGTCATGCGATATCTACTGCTCAGGAAGCAGATAAAGAAAAATAATTACAGAAGATTGGTGCCATTGCTAAAGCGATCAGGCAAATTGATAATCAGCATAGGTCTCTGCTACCTCGTCTAGCAAAGCGCAAACCCTATCATAGGATTCAGCCGTGACCATTTCAGTCCTAAAGGGCTTGAAGTTAGGCATTCCCCGGAAATAATTGGTATAGTGCCGCCTCATTTCCAAAATTCCAAGTTTTTCGCCTTTCCATTTAATGGAAAAATCTAAATGGCTCTTGGCTATCCGCAGTCGTTCTCTAAGGTCTGGAGCAGGAAGTTTTTCTCCAGTCGCCATGTAGTGCTTGATTTCGTTAAATATCCAGGGATATCCTATAGACGCCCTTCCCACCATTATGCCATCCACACCGTATGTTTCGCGATAAGCTAATGCTTTTTCAGGACTATCCACATCTCCGTTGCCAAAGACTGGTATATGTATTCTCGGATTGGCTTTGACTTTAGCCAAATAGCTCCAGTCTGCCTCACCCTTGTACATTTGTTTCCTTGTACGGGCGTGGATGCTGATCGCTTGGATACCTACGTCCTGCAGTCTTTCTACAACTTCTTCTATGCGGATGGTGTGTTCATCCCAGCCTAAGCGGGTTTTAACGGTTACCGGAATTTTAACCGCTTTCACGATTTCTGCGGTCATGGCGACCATTTTGTCAATATCCAGCAGGATGCCGGCACCGGCGCCTTTGCAAGCGACCTTATTGACGGGGCAGCCATAGTTGATGTCCAGGATATCCGGGCCGGCTGCTTCCGCAATGGCAGCTGCCTCCCGCATGGATTCTATTTCATTGCCAAAAATTTGAATCCCTACAGGCCTTTCATATTCAAAGACATCTAATTTTTGCACACTTTTAGCAGCTTCTCGGATTAATCCTTCCGAGCTGATGAATTCGGTGTACATTAAATCCGCCCCGTTTTCCTTACATACAGCTCTGAATGGAGGATCACTGACATCCTCCATGGGTGCCAGCAAGAGCGGAAAATCGCCTAATGTTATATCTCCTATTTTTACCACCAATTTGTTACTTTAGGCTATTCAGCTGTTGAATAGCTATTCTCTTGGGAACAGTCCCCATGTTAGATCTTAATATTTGCACCCTGCACTACTTTTAGCCTTTTCCTTGTGGTCATGGCTATTTGATGTAAATTTACCTCCAATTATGGAAATATACGAAACCAGAACCTACCACGCGGTAAAACATCCTTGGCTGCTGTCCCTTGTTGTATTGGCATTAATCGTTTTTGGCGCCCTGTTGGTCCTGCAGGGATTGGCCATTGCATTACTTCCTTTTTTATTTGGTATTCCTATGGAAGACCTTCTCCTCCTGATTACGGGGGAGTCAGCCCATCCCAATGCCAGGCTTGCCTTCTTGTTTATCCAAGGTCTGGGAGGAGGTTTAGGCTTCTTGTTAGGAGGCTGGATCTTCATTCGCTTCATGGATCGGGCCTCACTCGGATGGCAACAACAATTTGAATCCGTTAAGTTCAAAAATCTTTTGATATTAATCCCTCTTCTTTACGGCTTTGTGATGTTCAACTCACTCTTCATTTACTTGAATATGCATGTGGATTTTCCTGAGTTCATGGGCGGCTTTGAGCAGTGGGCAATGCAGAAGGAAAAGGAAATGATGGAGATCACCCTTTACTTGACCGACTTTAGTAATGTGGGGGAGATGTTATTTGGTGTTTTGGTCATAGGGATATTGGCGGGCATAGGGGAGGAATACCTATTTAGAGGAATACTGCAGCCTAAACTACAAATTTACACAGGCAATGTGCATGTTGGGATATGGCTGGCCGCCATTATTTTTTCAGCCATTCATTTTCAGTTTTATGGTTTTCTCCCCAGGATGATGCTGGGTGCTTTGTTTGGGTATCTCTATTTCTGTTCCGGCAGCCTGGTGTATCCTATTGTTGCGCATATATTGAACAACGCCCTGACGGTAATAGCGGTGTATCTCAATAAATTAGGCATAATGGACTTTGATATAGAAGGTGGGGGAGAGCTGGAGTGGTATTACGTGGTGTTGGGTCTGGGCTTATTTTTGATTAGCTTTAAGGCTTTTACTGCTAGTTTATCTAATAAAGAAAACAATGCGTTAATGGCAGAGTGGCAAATGGTGTTTGAGTCAGACAGTCCAATCAGGGCGGAAATTGTCAAGGGAGTATTGGAAGAAAAAGGTATTAAAGCGATTGTTCTAAATAAGAAGGAATCTGTGTACCAACTTCATGGCAGCTACGACGTGATGGTCTCATCTAGCGATACGATGCAAGCCATTAACATTATTCAGAATGAGATCACGTTTTAGAACCCGTTTTAATATCAGCAATTACAGCAACCTAAAGCAGCGGGTGATTACCGCTGTTGTCGGTGCGGCAGTCATCATCTTTGGCTGCATGTGGAGTGAATGGGCTTATCTGGTCATATTCGGCACCATATTGGGTTTTTCACAAATGGAATTTTACAAGCTCTGCGGCTTGGACGGTATGTTGCCCCTCAAAAGTTTCGGCACCCTTATCGGTGTCGCTATTTTTATATTTACATTTCTTGAGGAAATGAAGATTTTACCGAAGGAATATTATTATCTGGTGTTTCCTTTGCTGTCGATGATATTCTTTATCAAGCTCTATGGAAAGACCGACAAAAAACCTTTTACAGGTATCGCTTTTACACTTTTGGGAATTGTGTATGTAGCCATTCCTTTTTCCATCTTAAACCTGATTGCTTTTTCCGCCGATGGCACTTTCCGTTATGAACTGATCATTGGTTCCTTGCTGATTCTTTGGGCAAGTGACTCGGGGGCTTATTTTGCTGGGACGAAATTTGGCAAAACCAAACTGTTCGAAAGGGTATCGCCCAAGAAGTCTTGGGAAGGGAGTTTGGGAGGCGCTTTTGCCGCGTTGGTCACAGCATATTTTATTTCTCAACACTATCCGGTCCTCCCTCAATGGCAGTGGTTCGGCATCATGATCATTATTGTGGTAGCTGGCACCTATGGCGATCTGATTGAATCTCTTTTCAAGCGTAGTATATCCATCAAAGACTCCGGTAAAGGCTTGCCGGGGCATGGCGGATTTATGGACCGTTTTGACGGATTGTTATTATCGGCCCCTTTCATTATCGCATTTTTGAAAATATTTTAAAATTCGGCCTAATCCATAAAAAAGTCGCTAATATTGCGCTTCAATAGACCAATAGGATATTTAGACAAAATAGTATTATGAGTTACATTGAGCCTGCCCCTATTAAGGATATCGACAACCCGCTGGAATCCATGATGGAAAGGTTTAACATTGCCGCCGAAAAGCTCGGGCTTTCTGAGGAGGTGTACAATGTGTTGAAAAACCCAGCCAAGCAGGTGATCGTCTCCATTCCCGTCACCAGGGACAACGGGAAAATTGAAGTTTTTGAAGGAATAAGGGTGATTCACTCTAATATTTTAGGTCCTGCCAAGGGAGGAATCCGCTTCGCCCCGGACGTTCACCTTGATGAGGTGAAGGCACTGGCGGCTTGGATGACCTGGAAATGTGCTGTAGTGGATATTCCTTATGGGGGTGCCAAAGGGGGGATCCGGTGCAATCCTAGGGAGATGTCCCCGGGGGAAATTGAACGACTCATGCGCGGCTATACTTCTGCCATGTTGGAAGTGTTCGGTCCTGACAAAGACATACCTGCACCTGACATGGGGACGGGCCCAAGGGAAATGGCTTGGCTGATGGATGAATATTCCAAGGCCCATGGTACTACGGTCAATTCGGTCGTTACCGGCAAACCTATCGTTTTAGGAGGTTCTTTAGGTCGGGCAGAGGCAACTGGTCGTGGCGTAATGGTTTGTGCCCTTGCTGCCATGGCGAAGTTGAAGATCAATCCATTTCAGGCTACCTGTGCCATCCAAGGCTTCGGCAATGTCGGATCATCCGCCGCGTTATTATTGGAGGAGAGGGGATTGAAGGTTGTAGCGGTATCCGATATCTCTGGCGGCTATTACAACGACCGAGGCATCGACATCAATGCGGCTATTGCTTATAGAAATGCTAACAACGGTATATTGGAAGGTTTCCCTGGCGCAGAGCGCATGGATCGTGCGTCCGAACTTCTGGAGTTGGATGTGGATGTATTAATTCCTGCAGCCGTGGAAGACGTGATCACTATTAAAAATGTCGATAAGATAAAAGCTAAGTTAATTGTTGAAGGTGCCAACGGCCCCACATCTTTTAAAGCGGATAAATTGCTCAACGAAAATGGGATAATGGCAGTGCCGGACATTTTGGCAAACGCTGGTGGGGTAACCGTTTCCTATTTTGAATGGGTGCAAAACCGCTCAGGTTATAAATGGACAGCGGAACGTGTACATCGTCGATCCGATAGAATCATGAAAGAGGCATTTGATAATGTGTATCAAGCCGCCTTGAAATACGAAGTTCCCCTACGAATTGCAGCCTATATCATCGCCATTGATAAGGTAGCTAAGACCTATGCGTACCGTGGAGGCTATTGATCCACAATAGATTATCGGTTTTGCCATTTTATCCGCCTGGGGAGGCCTGGCTTCTTGCATGTCATGGTATTCGCAGGCGGATGTGTATTTATGCAATTCTGTGCTATTATTACTTTATATTTGCAAATTCTAAACATCAGAAAACATATGGGCGTAAATGGGGTATATGTTCATTCGCCTAGGCATTTTTATTTACGATGAAAATACATAAAGAGGGAAGAAAGTTATTGTTTTGGATGTTGATCGGGTTGACGGCCATTAATGTCATCCTCCATTGGCTAATGCCTGAGCAGCCGACTTTGGTCAATGTTGTGATTCTTGCCAGTATCATCATCTATTTGCTGGTTCTTCAATTTTTTAGAAATCCTTCAATCATCCTGCCGACGGATGAAACGCTGGTGTATGCACCTGCTGACGGTAAAGTAGTGGTAATAGAAGAGACAATCGAAGAAGAATACCTCAAGGATAAGCGGCGGCAGATTTCTATATTTATGTCGCCGGTAAACGTCCACATCAACCGTTCCCCCATTAGCGGAGTGGTGGAATACTTTAAATATCATCCCGGCAAATACTTGGTTGCCTGGCATCCTAAAGCCAGTTTGGAGAATGAAAGAACAACCTTGGTAGTTGCTGAGCCGGGAGGCACCAAAATCCTGATGAGGCAGATAGCAGGTGCGGTTGCACGACGGATCCGTTGGTACGTCAAAGAGGGAGATCCAGTACATAGGGGAGGAGAGTTTGGTTTTATCAAATTTGGCTCACGCGTAGATGTTTTCCTCCCTTTGGATGCGGAAATATTGGTCAACCTACAGGACAAAACCAAAGGCGGTAGGACACCGTTGGCACGTCTATCAAAGGCTTAAGGCTCAGGCACAATAAGATTTTGGGCCGATCATTGTCACCACTTTGAAATTATTCGTACATTTGCAGTCCGTTCGATCGAACGGGTCTGCTTGGGCGTTCCTTGCGGATTTTTATTCAACTAAAAGCCTAAGCCCGAAGGCCCTAGGGTGGTGGTTAATCAGGGTCATTGATTTATGTCTAAAAACGAAGATTTTAACTGGGAAAAATTTGAAACCAAAGGTTTCGGAGAAGGCTATTCCAAAGCTGAGAGAGCTGAAATGGAAAAGCTGTATGGCCAAACCCTTAATGAAATCACAGAAAAGGAAGTGATCAAAGGTACCGTTGTAGGTATCAATGACAAGGATGTGATTATCAACATCGGTTTCAAATCAGACGGACTGGTGCCAAGAACGGAATTCAGGGACCTTCCTGATCTTAAGATCGGTGATGAAGTGGAGCTTTTCATCGAAGAGCAGGAGAACGCCCTTGGGCAGCTGGTGCTTTCCAGAAAGAAAGCAAAGATGGTTCGTGCTTGGTCCGATATCGAAGCCGCACTGGAAAACGACAGCGTGATCGAAGGCCTTGTGAAAAGAAGGACCAAAGGTGGCTTGATCGTGGATATCTACGGTGTAGAAGCATTCCTTCCCGGTTCACAGATAGATGTGAAGCCTATCAGGGATTTTGATATCTATGTTGGGAAGAAAATGGAAGTGAAAGTGGTGAAGATCAACCATGCTAACGATAACGTGGTAGTATCTCACAAAGTATTGATCGAAAAAGATCTTGAAAAACAAAGAGCTGAAATCCTCAACAACCTAGAAAAAGGTCAAGTATTGGAAGGCGTTATCAAGAACATGACCAACTTCGGTGTCTTCATCGATTTGGGTGGTGTTGACGGCTTGCTTCACATTACTGACATCTCTTGGGGTAGAATCAACCATCCAGAGGAAGTACTTAATCTGGACGACAAAGTTCAGGTGGTGGTACTTGACTTTGATGATGATAAGAAGAGAATCTCTCTTGGTATGAAGCAGCTTACTGCGCACCCATGGGATTCATTGTCTGCTAATCTGGAGATCGGTTCTAAAGTTAAAGGTAAAATCGTAAACGTTGCAGATTACGGTGCCTTCCTTGAGCTTGCTCCTGGAGTAGAAGGATTGATCCACGTATCTGAAATGTCTTGGTCTCAGCACTTAAGAAACCCTGCCGACTTTGTGAAAGTAGGTGACGAAATCGAAGCGGTAGTTTTGACTTTGGACAAAGAAGAAAGAAAAATGTCCCTAGGTATCAAGCAGCTTACTGAGGATCCATGGACTAAAGAAGACATGGCTACCAAATATGCTGTAGGTACTAAGCATAAAGGTGTGGTAAGAAACTTGACTAACTTCGGCTTGTTCCTTGAGTTGGAAGAAGGTATCGATGGACTTGTTCACGTATCTGACCTTTCTTGGACCAAAAAGATCAAGCATCCATCTGAATATGTCAAAGTGGGAGATGAATTGGATGTAGTAGTGCTAGAACTTGATGTTGATAACAGAAGATTGGCATTAGGACACAAGCAATTGGAAGAGAATCCATGGGATACTTTCGAAAGCGTCTTCCCAGTAGGTTCTGTACACAAGTGCACTGTGGTTTCTAAAAATGACAAAGGTGCAGTGTTGGAGCTTCCATACGGTTTAGAAGGCTTTGCTACAATCAAAAATCTTGAAAAAGAAGACGGCTCTGTAGTTGAAGTTGGCGAAGCGCTTGACTTCAAAGTAACGGAGTTTTCTAAAGACGATAAGCGCATTGTGCTTTCTCACACAGCTACCTTTAAAGAGGATGCTTCTGCTAAAGGCAAGAAATCCGCTGGTGCTGGTAAGAGATCTACTGCTTCATCAACTGATAGCGGTGCCGAGAAGTCTACTTTAGGCGACCTGGATGCACTTTCCGCTTTGAAAGAAAGAATGGAAGGTGGCGAGTCTAATAAATAATTGGATCAGCTGTTGCATACAGAGGGCATTCTCCACGGAGAGTGCCCTTTTTTATTGCCCATAGTAAAGTATGCTGATGCTCGAATCTTCACCGCTAGAGAAAAGTGCTGAGCTAAAGGTATGGCGATAGTATCTGGCTGGCTTTATCACCGGCTTCGGCGAAATGTTAAAATTAAAGGTTATTTAGTAGCGGTATATAAACAAAAAAAAGCACCTCAAAGGGGTGCTTTTCATTGAGGTCGAGAGCGGATTCGAACCGCTGTACAAGGTTTTGCAGACCTCTGCCTAGCCACTCGGCCACTCGACCATGCTCAATGGGAATGCAAATGTAGAGATTATTCCATGCTATACAAAACCCAGTCTTCGATTTTTTGCATATAAAAAGTAAATCGAGCTGCTGAATTTATTTTCCTATGATCTTCGACAGGAAAAATAAGAAACGGAGAGCCAATCCGGTTTTATTGCCTTAAAAAGGTTATTTATATAGATTCTAAATAAATGTTAAATGAGGATTTGCTCAAGTAATGTGCTGAAAGTCAGTATTATACAATCTCGCTCTGAAGCCCCTGATCCGGTTTTTCAACAACTGCGCCATGTTTGATAAATAGAACTTGGGTAGTACATTTGTGGGGAGTTTTAAAAACCCTGATTTCAACTGATTTAAAGAGTATAAATATGTCAATTAAACGCTCGTTTTTAAGAGTTCCCTTTAGATTTAGCTTGTTGGCATTGGCATTTTTGCTTTTTTTAGGAAGCAATGTCCATGCTGCTGATCCTGAAGTCTCTCAAGATGAACAGATCATTCAAGAAGGTAAGGCTATCTTCAACGCCAACTGTTCTGCATGCCACAGGCTTGATCAAAAATTGATTGGTCCAGCGCTAAGGGGGGTCACCGATAGAAGGGAAGTTCAATGGGCTAAAGATTTTATCCACAACTCCCAGAAAGTAATTCAAAGTGGCGATCCGGTCGCAGTTGCTTTGTTCGCTGAGTTTAACAATGCGGTGATGCCACCGATGCCATTTCTGAGTGATGATGACCTTAACAGATTGCTTGCTTACATTGAATATGGTGATAGGGCTGATGCCGCGCCAGCAGGTGGAGCAGTTGAAGGTGCTCAGGGTGCCGCTCAGGGAGGAGAAGCTGGCATACCCAGCCAATACCTAACCATTATACTTGGTGTATTAGTAGGGGTGTTGTTGCTGATCTTGGTTGTTCTGGGACTGATCATTTCCGTATTGACCAAATACCTGAATAAAAGCGAAGATCTGGATGACGATGACAGGGAGATCATCAATCAGAAGACCGACTTTAGAAAAATCCTTAAAAGCGACGGTTTTATTTTTGTTATCACTGTGGTGATTGTTGCGCTGGTTGGAAAGACTGTGATCGACGGCTTGTATTCCGTAGGTATTCAAGAAGGATATGCACCAGCCCAACCCATTGCTTATTCACACCAACTACACGCTGGCGAATATGAAATCCCCTGTCAATATTGCCATACAGGAGTAGAGATTGGTAAATCTGCTAATATTCCCTCAGCCAATATCTGTATGAATTGCCATACTTATATTCACAACGTGGACGGTCAAGAGGGGGTATCGCCAGAAATCGCTAAAATTCATAATGCAGTGGCCACCAATACTCCTATTGAGTGGGTGCGTGTACACAACCTGCCTGACTTGGCCTATTTCAATCACTCCCAACACGTAAAGGTGGGAGGAATCGAATGTCAGACCTGCCATGGTCCTATTGAGGAAATGGAGGTAGTTTCTCAACACAGTTCTTTGACAATGGGATGGTGCATCGACTGTCACCGTAAAACTGATATCAGTGCCCAGGGTAATGAATATTACGATAAGTTAGTGCAGCTTCATTCCGATTCTAAAGACGAACTCAAAGTAAAAGACATCGGAGGACTGGAGTGCGCAAAGTGCCACTACTAATTTAAAATCTTTAAGAACATTCTTTTTTTTATATAAAAATGAAAGAAAACAAAAAGACCTATTGGAAGGGACTGGAGCAATTAACCAATGATCCTGAGTTTGTCAGAAATGCTGACAACGAGTTTCCTCAATATCTTCCAATTAGCAAAGAAAACGAAGAAGGTGGTTCTTCGCGTAGGGATTTCCTGAAATTAATGGGATTCAGTCTTGCCGCAGCGACCTTAGCTGCATGTGAGGCTCCGGTCAGAAAAGCCATCCCTTATGTCAATAAGCCGGTTGATGTTAACCCATCCGTTCCTAACTTCTATGCCTCTACATTTGCTTCAGGCGGTGATTATGCGGCAATTGTAGTTAAAACGCGTGAGGGAAGACCGATTAAGATTGACGGTAACAAACTTTCTCCAACCACTCAGGGAAAAGTTAATCCTATTGTAGAGGCTTCCGTCCTCACTTTGTATGATCAACAACGATTAAGAGGTCCGCAGATCAATGGTGAACAAGCTGACTGGGCAACATTGGACAGTCAGGTTGCTTCCAAGCTTAAATCTGCCGGCGCTGTAAAAATCGTAACCAATACCATTCTTTCTCCTTCAACTGATAAAGCCTTAGGCCAATTGGCAGAGGCCATCGGTGCTGAAGTGATCACTTACGATCCAACCTCCAATTATGGTATTACCAAGGCCAATGAAACAACCTACGGCACGGCCATGTTGCCTTCCTACAGGTTTGACAAAGCCCAAGTAATTGTAAGCTTTGGAGCTGACTTTTTAGGTACCTGGATTTCTCCCATTGAATTTGCAAGACAATACAGCCAAGGGCGTAGGGTATCTGTGGAAAGACCGGAGATGTCAAGACATTATCAGTTTGAGGCCAACCTGTCCCTGACTGGCGCTAACGCTGACTACAGAACACCGATTAAAGCATCTCAAATGGCTTTGGGTGTGGTTGCCTTGTACAACCTGTTGGCCAAAAAGGCAGGACAGGCTGCAGCAGCGGGGACTTCTTTAGATTTTGCATACCTATCTAATGCAGCGGATGAATTGTGGGCCAACAGAGGCAAATCTATTGTTGTTTCTGGCTCGAATGATCCTAATGTTCAAATTGTGGTGAATGCGATCAATGACTTGTTGGGCAACAACGGCCAAACCATCGACTATACCAAGCCTGCTTATTTCCGAAAAGGAAATGACCAGCAGATGAACCAATTTGTGACAGATCTTCAGGCAGGAAGAGTAGGAGGCGTGATCTTCTATAACTGTAACCCAGTATACGACTTTGCTAGAGGTAGAGAAATCGCTGAAGGTATTGCTAAAGCCCAAGTTTCTGTAGCTACCAATATTACTAAAGATGAAACGGGATCATTGGTTCAATACCTGGCCCCGGATCATCATTTCTTAGAATCGTGGAATGACTTCAATCCAAGATCAGGAGAATATAGCTTGTCTCAGCCAACCATTTCTCCTTTATTCAACACCCGACAAGCTCAGGATTCATTCTTACGCTGGGCGGGAGTGACCACGGATTATTATGAATTCCTTCAGGAAAACTGGAGAACCGGTTTGTTTGCTAATCAAGCCGAAACGGCTTCTTTCCAGGAATTCTGGGATAGAGCGCTATACAATGGTGTATACACCACCAGTGGTGCGACAGTAGTTGTAGATACGGAAACAGCCGATGCATCCGCAGCGCCTGCAGCAGCCGGTGCAGCCGCTATTACTGCGGTGGCAGATGTGTCTCCAGCGGCAAATGCCGTGGTAAAAACTTATCCAGCAGACAACAGCGGCTTGGAGCTAGTGGTATATCAAAAAGTAGGTATTGGCAATGGTACTTTTGCCAATAACCCTTGGCTTCAGGAAATGGCTGACCCCATCACCAAAGCTACATGGGACAACTATATTACTGTCTCTCAAAAATGGGCCAACGAAAAGGGCCAGAAGATGTACGAAGGTGAGACTACTACTGCAAGATTGACTGTGGGAGATAAGTCTGTTGTGGTACCGGTCTTGATCCAACCAGGACAAGCTGATGGCACCATTGGTTTGGCAGTTGGTTACGGTAGGACCAAAGCCGGTAGGGTAGCTGACGGCGTAGGCGTTAACGCTTATGAATTGCTGGATCTATCCAAAGGATTTACCAACTTCGATATTACTGCAGGCGTCTCTGTAGAACTGACCGGTGATAAGTATCGAATCGCACAAACCCAAACTCATCAAACCTATATGGGTAGGGACAACGTGATTCAAGAAGCCACATTGGCGGAATATAAAGAAAACCCATCTGCCGGTAGGTACCATCCTAAAATTTACAAAGAAGGAGAATTTGTGAAACCTTCAAAGATCTCTCTTTGGAGTGGGCACAAATACAGCCAACACCACTGGGGTATGGCTATAGACATGAACGCGTGTATCGGCTGTAGTGCCTGTACAGTGGCTTGTCAAGTCGAAAACAACGTAGCTGTAGTAGGTAAACAAGAAGTCTTGAACAGAAGGGAGATGGCTTGGATCCGAATAGACCGTTACTATAGCTCACCAGCAGGTGCTGAGACCAATCACGAATTGGAAGTTGCTGCAGACAATCCAGAAGTAACCTTCCAGCCAATGACTTGTCAGCATTGTAACAATGCTCCTTGTGAGACGGTATGCCCGGTGGTAGCTACTACCCACAGTTCTGAAGGTCTTAACCAAATGACCTATAACAGATGTATCGGAACTAGGTATTGTGCAAACAACTGTCCTTATAAAGTACGAAGGTTCAACTGGTTCAAGTATCATGATAACAAAGATTTTGCCGGAGTAAACGTTGCTCAAAACAACGATCTGGGTAAAATGGTACTTAACCCGGATGTGACTGTCAGATCCAGAGGTGTGATGGAAAAATGCAGCCTTTGTGTGCAAAGGATACAGGCCGGTAAACTGGCAGCTAAACGTGAGAAGCGTAAGATGACTGATGCGGATGTGAATGTGGCTTGTGCTGAAGCATGCCCAACTGATGCCATTGTATTTGGGGACATGAATAATCCTGACAGCCGACTTACTAAGTTGTTGAAGATCACTGAAGAGACTACTTCATTCAACAAAGTGGTAAATGAGGAGCGGGCTTATCATGTATTGGAGGAAATCAACACCAATCCGAATATTTGGTACTTCACAAAAATTAGAAACAAGGATAAAAACGAAGCGTAAAAAATAATCTTTTATAATATGCAGGTTACTTCACACGACCAAAATCCTCCGTTTAGTGCATCCGTACGTGAGCCCTTGGTCACTGGCGGCAAGACGTATAAGGATGTTACCTATGATATCGCAAGACATGTGGAGGGTAAGCCCACCAAAAGTTGGATGATAGGCTTAGCAGTCTCTCTCGCCGTACTTGCGTTGGGAGGCTTGGCACTGCTTACTACCCTGTGGGAAGGTATCGGTACTTGGGGACTGAATAAGACTATCGGCTGGGCTTGGGATATTACCAACTTCGTATGGTGGGTCGGTATAGGCCACGCAGGTACATTGATCTCCGCCGTGCTTTTGTTGTTCAGACAAAAGTGGAGAACATCTATCAACCGTGCAGCTGAGGCGATGACCATTTTTGCGGTAATATGCGCCGCTCTGTTCCCATTGGTGCACATGGGTCGACCCTGGATTGGTGCTATCTGGGTATTCCCTCTTCCAAACACCTTTGGATCCTTGTGGGTAAACTTCAATTCACCGCTGTTGTGGGACGTATTTGCGATCTCTACCTATTTCTCTGTCTCCTTGGTCTTCTGGTTTATCGGTTTAATTCCTGATTTTGCCACCATTCGAGACCGTGCTACGGGGGTCAGAAAAACTATTTACGGTGCTTTGAGTATGGGATGGGATGGCGCTGCGAAATCTTGGATGCGATACGAAACAGTATCCTTGATCCTTGCCGGCTTAGCTACTCCACTTGTACTTTCTGTACACACCATCGTATCCTTTGACTTTGCTACTTCGGTGATTCCTGGATGGCATACTACCATCTTCCCTCCATACTTTGTGGCAGGTGCGATTTTCTCCGGATTTGCGATGGTATTGACACTGATGATCATCACGCGTAAAGTGTTTAAGCTGGAGGATTATATCACGATGGGACATATTGAACTGATGAATATTGTAATTATCATCACCGGTTCTATCGTGGGTATCGCTTATATTACAGAGTTATTCATTGCTTGGTACTCTGGTGTAGCTGGTGAACAGTATGCTTTCCTGAACAGGATCTCAGGTCCTTATGCCTGGGCTTACTGGATCATGATGACCTGTAATGTAATCTCACCTCAGGTGTTCTGGATTAAGAAGATCAGAACTTCTATAGTGGCCACCTTTATCCTATCGATTATCGTAAACATTGGGATGTGGTTTGAAAGGTTTGTGATCATTGTAACTTCTCTTCACAGAGATTATCTTCCATCTTCTTGGGCCATGTTCTACCCAACCATCTATGATGTAGGATTGTATCTATTCACCTTTGGTTTATTCTTCACGTTGTTCTTGTTGTTTGCCAAGTTCTTCCCTGTCATCAACATGTCCGAAATTAAAGCAGTATTAAAATCTTCATCAGATAAAACGGTTAGATAAGTATGGAAAGAGATAAGAATTTTATCCTCGGTATTTATGATGATGAGGATGTTTTGAAAAATGCGGTTACCACTGTAAGGGAGAACGGCATTAAAATACACGAAGTATACACGCCTTATCCTATTCACGGACTGGAAGACGTGTTAGGCTATAAAAGAAGCCGGCTCCCGATTGCAGCTTTCTTGTTCGGTCTGCTCGGAACCAGCCTGGCTTTGACCATGCAGATTTATATGTTGGGCTTTGACTGGCCCATGATTATAGGCGGTAAGGATCACATTGCTTTACCGGCTTTTATCCCTGTGACCTTTGAGTTGACCGTGCTTTTGGCGGCTTTCGGTATGGTGACGGTATTTTTTATCAGTACCAATCTCAAGCCTTGGGCTCAACCACGCATTTTTGATGTGAGGAGCACAGATGACAAGCATGTTATGGCAATTGATATTGCAAACAATGCTTCTATAGAATTAGATAAGATCAAAGACTTACTAAAAGGTACCGGAGCTTCAGAGGTCAATAATAAAAGTTTTGAATAGGCAATTTAGAGATATGAAAATTACTCAATCAATATATTTTGTTTCCCTATTGGCTGCCGGCGCGGGCATGTTCTCCTGTCAGGCTTCCGGGGATAACCCAGGAACGGAATATGCGCAGAATATGTACCATTCTGTACCTTATGAGCCTTTGTCACAAATTACGGATGAAAATAAAGGATCTTGGTTGTCTTCCAGGGAGGATGGCAAAGGGGAGTTTTACAACAGCAATCCCAACAACCCCTACGGTATGACCATGCGTCAACCAGCGGCGAATACAGTACCAAGAAACAACTATGGGCATTTGCCTTATCGCCTGGATTCTGCAGATTTTGAAACTGCTGCAACTTTAGAAAATCCATTGGAGCCAACCAACCAAGTGATCGCCGAAGGACGTGAGCTTTACCTACAATATTGCTCTGCCTGCCACGGTGCTAAAGGACAAGGGGATGGTAAAGCAGGCCAAGTACTGGGTGGTGTTGCCAATTTGACTGGTGGTGCGTATATCGATCTTCCGCAAGGACATATTTTCCACGTGATCACCCATGGAAAAGGTAGGATGAGGCCTCATGCTTCACAGATCTCCATCGACCGTAGATGGAAGATAGTTCACTATGTTAAACAAGAAATTCAGAAACAATAACAATGGCGCACGTTACAAATTATAATTTGGATCAAAAATTTGACTTTACGGCGGCTCTAAAGAAGTCAATCTTTATCATTGGAGCTATTGGCGCTGTGCTGTTGATACTGGGAATTGTGTTGGCCATGTTTGGCGGCCACGGTCATGGAGAGGAAGCCGGTGCGCATGCTTTCCACTGGTCTAAGAGGCTTTTTGCCAATCTTTGGATCAACAATGTCTATTTCGCCGGTATTGCTATTATTGGTGTTTTCTTTTTTGCTATTCAATATGCTGCCCAGGCAGGCTGGTCTACTCCCTTTTTGAGGGTTTATCTCGCCTTTGGCAACTGGTTGCCCTATGCTGCGGGTTTGTTGCTGATCACATTCTTTATTGCCGGTCATGATATTTTCCACTGGACCCACAGTAGCATCTTTGATACCACTAGCCCCGACTATGATTCTATCATTGATGGTAAAGGATCATATTTCTACTGGCCTTTAGAAAAAGGATCCTTCCCACTGTTTTATATCTTAAGGATGGTGCTGTTTTTTGGATTCTGGATCTTCTTCTTCAAAAAGATGGGCGATCTTTCCAGACAGGAAGACCTAAACGGTGGAACTTCTTATTGGTATTCTATCAGAAAATGGTCTGCTATTTTCTTGGTATTCTTTGCTGTATCTTCTTCAATTGGAGCTTGGGACTGGGTAATGTCTGTAGATACACATTGGTTCTCCACGCTGTTCGGATGGTATTTATTTGCTTCTTGGTTTGTGGCTGGTCTATCCGCCATGACTTTGGTGATCATCCTGTTGAAAGACAATGGTTACCTTCCCATGGTCAATGCCAACCACATCCATGATATGGGTAAATATGTATTTGCCTTTTCTATCTTCTGGACTTACCTATGGTTCTCTCAGTTCTTGTTGATTTACTATGCCAACATTCCTGAAGAGTCAGTGTATTATGTAGAGCGTTTACACAGTGAGACATATAGCTTATTCTTCTATCTGAACATCGTTTTGAACTTTGTGTTGCCTTTCTTTGTGTTGATGACTAGAGACTCAAAGCGACACACCATCTTCTTGAAAGTGGTTTGTACAATAATCATTATTGGTCACTGGTTAGATGTTACTTTGATGGTTCATCCTGGTACACTAGGTCACAACGGAGGTATCGGCTTCATGGAGATCGGTATGCTGCTCTTGTATGCTGCCGTAGTAGGATTTGTGGTTCTTACTGGTCTTTCTAAAATGAATCTGGTGGCCAAAAACCATCCTATGTTGGAAGAAAGTTATCATCATCACATTTAATTATCCGAAAAGAATAGAATTATGTACGGATTTCTTATTGCTATAGGTGTTGTATTGTTGGTTTCCATCATATGGATGGTGTACAGGATACAAACGTTGGTTTCAGTGGTTAAAGGCTCGCACAAAAAGCGGGTTACTGGGAGCAACAAAATAAATGCTGGGCTGTTTATGCTGTTCTTGATTGGTATGGGCGGCTGGTTGGTTTGGTATTCAATAAAAGAGTACAACAATTACCAAATTCCTATAGCCTCAGATCACGGTATTATTACAGATCGACTGTTCTGGATCACCATGGGGGTGACTGGGATTGTGTTTATCATTACACATATCCTGTTGTTCTGGTTTAGCTATAAATATCAGTACAACGAAAACAAGAGAGCAGCCTATTATCCCGACAATAATAAGTTGGAAGTTATCTGGACCTTAGTCCCTGCACTTGTTTTGACTGTGTTGGTTTTAACCGGCTGGAAAGCTTGGTCTGATATCACTTCTCCAGCTCCCGAAAATGCTCATGCTATCGAAATCTTGGGCTACCAGTTTGCTTGGGAAATCAGATATCCCGGGAAGGACAAACAAATGGGTGAATATGATTACCGATTGATAACCGGTACGAATACCCGTGGGATCAACTTCTCCGACAAAAATGCATTAGACGATTTTGGCTCTCAAAATGTGGTTGTGCCAAAAGGCGAACCTGTTTTGTTGATGATCAGAGCAAGGGACGTGTTGCATTCTGTATTTATTCCCCATATGAGAGTAAAAATGGATGCTGTGCCAGGTATGCCTACTCGTTTCTGGTTTGTCGCAAACAAGACTACTGCTGAAATGCAGGAGGAATTGGGTGATGCTGAGTTTCAATATGAAATTGCCTGTACAGAGGTATGTGGCAGCGGTCACTTCTCAATGAGAAAAGTAATTACTGTGCTTGAGCCTGATGAATATCAGAAATGGTATAATGAACAAGCAACCTTTATAGAGCAGGATCCTGATTTGTTGTCTAATGCTCCTGATGAAATCAAAGAACTAGCAGCAATTCAGATAGGCGAAAGCAATAAATAATTTGATATAATTAAATAATATTATGGCAGTAGCTAACGTGTCAACTCACCATACTCATGATGCTCACGACCACCACGAGCATTCTGATAGCTTTGTATCCAAATATCTCTTTACCACCGACCATAAAATGATCGGCAAACAATTCTTGGTTACGGGGATATTCTGGGCAATCATCGGTGGCTTCCTTTCTGTGCTGTTTAGGTTGCAGTTGGGCTTCCCTGAAATGGATATGACATTCCTTAAGCCATTGTTGGGAGGCTGGATCAACGAATCGGGACAATTGGACCCTAACTTCTATTTGGCTTTGGTGACCATGCACGGTACTATCATGGTATTCTTCGTGCTAACCGCCGGATTGAGTGGAACCTTCGCCAACTTCCTTATTCCGCTTCAAATCGGAGCAAGGGATATGGCTTCCGGTTTTATGAACATGCTTTCTTACTGGCTGTTTTTCCTTGCCGGTGTTGTCATGTTTATCTCCCTCTTCTTGGAAAAAGGTCCCGCAGCAGGTGGTTGGACCGTATACCCACCACTGTCTGCGCTTGAACAGGCTATTCCTGGCTCCGGTGCAGGTATGACCTTGTGGTTGGTATCTATGGTGTTATTTATTGCTTCACAGTTGTTGGGTGGGATCAACTATATATCAACCGTTATCAACTTACGTACGAAGGGGATGTCCTTTTCGAGGCTTCCATTGACCATATGGGCGCTATTCTTAACAGCGGTGGTTGGCTTGTTGGCCTTCCCGGTATTGTTCGGAGCCGCCTTATTGCTTTTATTCGACCGCAGCTTCGGTACCAGCTTCTACCTGTCTGATATCTACATCGGTGGAGAGGCTCTTCCTCATACTGGCGGTAGCGCCGTATTGTATCAGCACTTGTTCTGGTTCTTGGGCCACCCTGAAGTATATATTGTTATTCTTCCTGCTTTGGGTATTACTTCTGAAATCATTGCCGTTAATTCCCGTAAGCCAATCTTTGGTTACAAAGCGATGATCATCTCGTTGTTAGGCATTACGATCCTTTCATTTGTGGTTTGGGCGCACCATATGTTTGTATCGGGCATGAACCCCTTCTTAGGATCTATCTTCATGTTCCTTACATTGATTATTGCGGTGCCATCTGCTGTAAAAGTGTTTAACTACCTCACGACCTTGTGGAGAGGTAACCTGATCTTTACTCCCGGGATGTTGTTTGCGATAGGCATGGTGTCCTTCTTTATATCAGGTGGTTTGACCGGGATCTTTATGGGTAACTCCGCGATTGATATTCAGATTCACGACACCTATTTCATCGTGGCTCATTTCCATTTAGTGATGGGTTCTGCGGCATTCTTTAGTATGATCGCAGGTGTGTATCATTGGTTCCCTAAAATGTTTGGCCGTATGATGGACGAACGTCTAGGCTACATTCACTTCTGGTTGTCTTTTGTCGGGGTGTATTTGGTATTCTTCCCGATGCATTACATCGGTATAGCGGGTTTCCCAAGAAGATACTACAGCTTCACTAATTTTGACTTTACAGACAAGTTTACCGATTTGAACATGTTCGTATCTGTTGCGGCTATTGTCACATTCACTGCGCAGTTTATCTTCGTGTTCAACTTCTTCTACAGTATGTACAGGGGAAGGAAAGCAAATCAAAACCCATGGAGGTCAAATACCTTAGAGTGGACTACACCCATTACCCCTGGACACGGCAACTGGCCTGGTGATATTCCAACCGTTTACAGATGGCCATATGATTATTCTAAGCCAGGTTCAAAAGAAGACTTCATCCCTCAAACTGTTCCATTGTCCTTGACGCCAGAATCTAATCTTCCCCATGAGCAAGAGCTGGTGAAGATAGAAAGGGAGATTATGGAAGAGGATGGGATTGTTTTGACAACTGATGAATCAAAGGAATCTTAAAATTAAGGTTTTCCGCAAGGCAAGTTTAATTACAACGATTGCGGTGTACCTTTTAATATTGGTTGGAGGGGTTGTCCGAAGCACCGGATCCGGTATGGGATGCCCTGACTGGCCCAAATGTTTCGGTAGCTGGGTTCCGCCTACAAGCGTCGACCAGCTACCGAAAAATTATCAGGAAATATATTCCAACAAAAGAGTTGAAAAGAATGAGCGGTTTGTAGCCATGCTGCAATCTCTCGGGTTTAAAAAAAAGGCTGAAGAAATAAAGAATGACAAATCTATTTTAGTTGAACAAGAATTTAATCCCACCAAAACGTGGATTGAATATGTCAATAGACTTCTAGGGGCGGTTATCGGGTTGTTGATTATAGGAACTTTCCTCTATTCACTTCCTTTGTGGACGATAGACCGGTCCATCGTCTTGCTATCATTCTTTAATATCATCTTGGTGATCTTTCAAGGTTGGATAGGGTCAATTGTGGTATCGACCAATCTTTTACATTGGATGATCACCGTGCATATGGTTTTAGCCTTGTTGCTGGTTTGCCTCTTATTGTATGTACATTATCGGTCGTACAAGTTGGTTTACCCAGTGCAACTTAAAACAGAAAAGCCGGGTTGGCTTTATCTGTTGTTAATGGTCTCCTTCGTGTCAACTGCCATTCAGGTAGTGATGGGGACTCAAGTCAGGGAGCAAGTAGATATTGTAGCTGCGCAGTTCGGAAACCTGTTCCGTGGGGAGTGGGTTGACCACTTGGGGATTGGTTTTCTCATCCACCGGTCTTTTTCCATATTGCTGTTGGCCATACATATCGTGTTTGTTTACAACGTATACAAACACTCGCTTAGAAGATCCAATATCCTAAAGTGGTCTCAAATGCTGATGCTTATGATCATTTTGGAGATTGTTACAGGCATTGGACTTTCTTACTTTGCCCTTCCTGCTTTCTTACAGCCTATCCACCTCTTCATAGGGTCGGTAATAATAGGGCTACAGTTTATCATCTTGCTGCTGTTAAAAGACCAGAAGCAATTAGCGTTGAAGTAAAAATGCATACTGTTGATTTATCCGATAAGACTTACGGGGAGTTGATATCCGTGCGACTGAAGGCCTATTATGAATTGATTAAATTCAGACTTTCGGCGGTGGTTACTTTCTCAGCGGTATTTGGGTTCATCCTAGGCGATTCTGGAACGACCTTCTCTTGGGTACCGTTCATCGGCTTAATGTTAGGCGGTTTTCTTGTAAGCGGCGCCTCTTGTGCTGCTAATGAAATTTGGGAAAGGGATGTTGATAAATTGATGAAGCGTACCAAAAATAGGCCTCTACCCATGGATACAATTTCTGTTGCTGAGGCTTATTGGTTTACCTTTATTACTGCCATTGCCGGTGTCACGCTTTTGTGGGTGTATACTAATCCGCTGACGACTTGGTTAGGTGTCTTGAGCATGGTACTTTATGCTTTTGTATACACTCCTCTCAAGAAGGTTGGTCCTATTGCAGTGTTTGTAGGAGCTATTCCCGGTGCTTTGCCACCCTTGTTGGGCTGGACAGCCGCTACCGGAGTTATATCCCACGAGGCGCTTATAATATTTGGGATTCAGTTTATCTGGCAATTCCCTCATTTTTGGGCGATTGCCTGGGTGGCCGATGAGGATTATAAGAAGGCTGGGTTCAAACTTCTGCCCAATGGAGGAAAAAGAGATTTGAATACAGCTATTCAAATAATGATTTATACCTTATTCCTGTTGCCGCTTGGTTTGTTGCCGACCTATTTCGGCCTCACCGGGATCAACTCTGGAATAGTAGCAACGGTATGTGGGGTCCTGTTTTTGGCGCAGACCTTCTCGTTGATGAAGGATGGATCTAGGAAGTCCGCATTGCGGATTATGTTTGGTTCTTTCCTTTATTTACCAATCGTACAAATTGCTTATCTGTTGGATAAAATTGCCTAATGGAACATAGATTAAATTATAGTGAAGAAGTGGAACAGCCCATTTCCATGCATCCCAAGAAGTTTGCATTGTGGCTGTTCATTGTGAGTGTGGTGATGATTTTTGCCGGATTGACCAGTGCGTACATCGTTCGGCAAGGCGAAGGCAATTGGTTGGAGTTTGAGTTGCCTCAGATTCTTTGGTTGACTTCGGGTATAATTGTCTTGAGTAGCATTTCAATGCATTGGGCCTACCTTTCTGCCAAGAAAGATCAACTGGATCAGTTGAAATTAGCCTTGGGAGTTACTACAGCATTAGGGATAGCCTTTTTGGTCGGGCAGTGGTACAGCTGGGTAGCCCTGGTAGATATGGATGTGTACTTTGTAGGAAATCCAGCGGGTTCATTCTTGTATGTTCTGACCGGTCTACATGCAATCCACTTGATCAGTGGTGTGATATTTATGATTATTGTGTTAATTTCGTCCTTTAAGTATAAGATACATTCCAAGCGGTTGACTTCGCTGGAAATGTGTGCCACCTATTGGCATTTTCTTGGGGCGTTATGGTTGTATTTATTTATGTTTTTGCTAATTAATCATTAGAAATTAAAGTTAAACGTTAGAATATGTCATCTACTGCAATTGAAGTCACCTCCAAAAGGGGGATATGGGGTGGTGGAAACGAACCACTTAAGGCGAGTTATGGAAAGCTCATGATGTGGTTTTTCCTGCTTTCGGATATTTTTACCTTTACGGCCTTTTTGATCACTTATGGAGCTATTCGTTTTAGCTATCCTGCTTACGCGGGCGTTGCTGCGGACTTTGCTAGTTCCAATGAATATTGGCCGATCCCAGAGATGATTTTTGATGCCTTTCCCTTTGTTCATGGGGTGCATATGCCGTTGATCTTCGTAGCTCTCATGACCTTCATCCTGATTATGAGCTCCGTGACCATGGTACTTGCGGTAGAGGCTGGACACCGTAATGATAGAGGTGATGTGGTAAAATGGTTACTGTGGACCTTGTTAGGCGGTATCACTTTCTTGAGCTGTCAGGCTTGGGAATGGACACACTTTATCCATGGTTCGGATGAAGGTACACTAATGACCTATGTCAATTCCATGAATCAATTGGTGACGGAGACGGTATATGGAGCAAACCTGATTGTGAACGAATATGGGCCAGCTTCATTTGCTCAATTGTTCTTCTTTATCACCGGGTTCCACGGGTTCCACGTTACGATAGGTGTAGCTCTTTTATTCATGGCCTTCTATCAGGCTGCCGTTGGCGTATATGAAAGGAGAGGACACTATGAAATGGTTGAGAAAATCGGACTGTACTGGCACTTTGTAGACCTTGTTTGGGTGTTTGTGTTTACTTTCTTCTATTTAATCTAAATTCTTAAAGCTACCAAGATATGTCAGCTCACGAAAATAAAGGCACACTGGAAGTAATGCCTAGAAACAAAGAAAAAATCAGGAGAATCTGGAAAGTTGCCGGTATCCTTCTATTCTTGACGGTAATAGAATTTGTTTTTGCTTTTACAATGCCACGAGGTTGGTTGCTATATACCGTCTTCGTTGCTCTTACGCTGGTTAAAGCGTCGTATATCATGTTGGAATTCATGCACTTGAAGGATGAAGTCAAAACCTTGTTTTGGTCTATCTTCTTGCCATTGATTTTCTTGGTATGGTTGATCGCTGCTCTTCTTAAGGAAGGGATAGAGATTTTCCAGGTAAGATGGTAAGGGCTATTAAAAATAAAGTAATAAAGTAGGTTGGGGAGGAATCTTCAACCTACTTTTTTGTTATGTAAGTGGAATGAAAGAGCTTAGGTTATTAAAAATAATGGTGTTGATATGTATACTCTTGATACCAGTATTGATCATACTATTTTTACGAAATTTCGGAACCAACACCTATGAGATCCCCGTGTTGTATGAGCAGGGCATAGAGGATCCCTTCGGCACCTGCGACTTCGTTCAGGGACAACAGCATTATATACCAGATTTTTCCTTTGTCTCACAGGATAGCTCCTTCAGAGGTAGGAGCGAGATGGAGGGGAAAATCACAATAGTAGATTTCTTTTTTACGAGTTGCCCCAGTATCTGTCCGATCATGTCCAATGAAATGGAGCGGGTGCAGGATGCCTTTAGAAACGAGGATAAGGTTCAGATATACTCTATCAGTATAGATCCTGAGTATGATACGCCTTCAGTGCTTGCTGACTATGCGAGTAAGTACAATGCCAGGACCGATAAATGGTTTTTTCTTACCGGTTCTAAGGAGCAGACCTATGATTTGGTGAGATGTGGATTTGCATTGCCCATTGTAGATGGATTTGATAATCCAGAAGATTTTGTTCATAGTGACAAATTCATCCTTGTCGATGGAGAAGGGAGGATCAGGGGGTATTATTCCGGTACGACTAGGGAAGGTGTAGACAAATTAATTTTAGAATCTAAAGTGTTGTTACACGGAATGGCTCAGGAGAAAGCCTCTTAAGTTAACCGAACAGATATGGAAAGCGATAGCGTAAGATATGCCCCTGGCAGCAAAGGTAGTTACATCTGGATAGTGCTTGTATCCGTGATCGTTCCGGTATTGGTGGCAGTACTTCTGTTCTCCCCGGAAAAGTTGGATGTGACGCACGATTGGATTTATTTCTTGCCTCATCTCAATGCGGTAATTAACTCTGCCGCAGCAATAGCTTTGTTGTGTGGATTGTATTTTATCAAGAATGGCAAAATCACCCAGCATAAAATAGCTATGTCCTCAGCCTTTGGATTGGGTGCCATTTTTTTGATATCCTATGTCATCTACCACGCCTCTGCCGAAAGTACAACCTTTGGTGGAGAAGGTACCGTCAGAACCATTTACTATTTTATCCTGATTAGTCATATTCTTTTGGCGGCCGTCGCTTTGTTTCCCATCTTGCTGGCTTACTACTATGGCTACACAGGTAGAATTGAACGGCACAGGAAAATCGTACGATATGCCTATCCCATTTGGCTTTACGTTACAATATCCGGAGTGGTCGTTTACTTGATGATCAGTCCTTACTACAATTTCTAAATAATTGAATATCTTTGCCTTTATGATGAGAGTTGTTAAAAGCACGATATTAACTGCCTTATTAATTGTCTTCTCAGTTGGCTATGGGATGGCACAATGCGCCATGTGCCGTGCTACTGTCGAGAATAACGTTTCGAACGGAGACATTACCGTGGGGGCCGGTTTGAATATGGGAATTCTATATTTGTTTTCTGCGCCCTATATAGCATTAGCAGCCATTGGATTTGTGTGGTATAGACACGCTAAGAGAAAGAAACAATTAATGGCCAGCGGCAAGCGTTTCTGATTTTGAAGAGCAAAGTTATCTAGACTTTGCTTTTTCTTTTATTTTGCAGTATGCTAAAGAAGAGGCGGTTTATCTTGTTTTCATTTATAGCCCTTTTGGGACTGGTATTAGCCGGCAGTTTTCTATGGGGTGATAAACACAATGTCCTCGAATATGAAAGGCAAATAGAGGAGCGGGTGTCTCGTGTCATCGAGGAGTTTGGACAGGATTATTTAGCGCTTCTCATGAACAACCGTTCTGATCGGCCGGTCAGCTTTTCCTCCTTGACCATTCCCACCCACCATCCTTTTTATCTTTTTTCAGAATCCGGCAGATTGCTTTATTGGTCGGATAATGAAATGATTCCCACCTTTGACGATTTCAAGCGGAACCGCAAATTTCAATTGATTGAAAATACCAAAGGGATCTATCTCACCCAGTTGCGGAAGTTAAATAGGGATGGGCAGGGCTATTGGATGGTGCAGGTGTTTAGTCTGTACGATAATGTAGAAATTCAGAACGAATTTTTACGAGCGGGACCAAATCCAGATATTTTCGGCAACGATAGGTTTGTCCTATCTTCCGAGCCACAAGAGGGCTATACCACCATTGAAAATGCCAACCAGGAGTATCTTTTCTCCATACTCTTTCGTGTAGGCTATACCAATGCAGGGCAGAACACGAATCAGCCAGTTCTCATTTTCTTTTTTTCCCTTCTGGGATTGGTTTTGATCATTGGGGGCGACTTCATCGTCACCATCTGGCGAAAGGGTCGACGTCTTGCTGCCATCACTTATACGATCATAATCATGGTTATTATTAGAGCCATGATGATTATCTTCCATTTTCCTCAAAGCTTCTCAAACCTTCGATTGTTTGATCCCTCGCAGTACGCGTCTTCTGCCATCAATCCCAGTCTAGGAGACCTGCTGCTCAATGTGATCTGCTGTTTTACGGTCTTGCTTATGGTGCTGATGACCCTCGGCAGAAAACGGTTTTTGATTGGCTTTATAAATTTCAGAAGGAAGCTGCCAGAGTGGCTTTTTCTGCTGTTGTTTTATGCCCTTTCTACCTTGTTGATGGTATTATTTTTTAACCTCTTCAACAATATCGTCAACAACTCGCAGTGGAACCTAAATATTCTGGCCCTACCTAATTTTGATCTATTTATAGCCATCAGTTTGATCATCATTTTCCTGGCAGGCGCCGGCTATATTTTGTTCACCATTATTGGGTTGAATTTGCTCCTGTACAAAAAACCTTCCGGGAAAATCTATGCCTTAAAGGTGTTGATCATTTTCTTTCTGCCTTTGGGTGTGTATTTAAGCTTTGGGGATCTTGTTTACCTGATTCCCTTTTTGGCTCATGTCATCTTGTTGGTGGTAATTATCACCTTTCAGCTCTACAAGAATCTCTTCAGGCTGCGGATGAATACCTTTCTCACCTTTTTTTTTGGGTGCCTGGTAGCGGCAATAATCACCGGCGCAGCGGCTTATCAAAATTATCAAAAGGAAGAATTACAGTCGAAGGTAAAGTTTGCCCAGCAGGTATTACAGAAAGAGGATGTCATGGCCGAGTTTTTCATCTCGGATGTCATGGATAAAATTGCTGAGGACATCTTTATCAAGAAAAGGATGACTGATCCTTTGCTTTCCAAAGAACCCATAGTGCAGAAGATCCGGAAGGCTTATATGATCAATAATTTTGACCAGTATGACATTTCCATACAATTGTTTAATAAAGGTGGAGAGAATATATTGGATAGAGAAACGGATGAAACGCTGGATGATTATCGCTTCCGCTATATGAACAGCGACTATGCTACCAGCCATATCAATCTCTTCTACATCAAAGATGATGATATTGGAGGCGAGAACCGTTTTTATGCCTTTGTCAACCTTTATGACAACCAAACCTACATTGGGGCAGTAGTAATAGAGTTGATCCAAAAGCGGATCCAGGCAGGCAGTGTGTTTCCGAAATTGCTTCTAGATACCAAATACGCCGATGTTCAATACATTGATCAATTTGACTATGCTATTTTTAGAGGTGATGAACTTCAGTTTAGCATGGGTATCTTCAATTATAGAAGTGAGGGGTTTAAGGATATCTATTCCCAAAATAATTTATTTACAACAGGGCTGATACTGGACAGCTATCATCATTTGGCGGTAGAAAGTGATAATAATGAAATCATAGTAGTATCTTCACCTGCCTACCCCAACAAATATGTGTTAGCAGATGTGGCGCTCTTTTTCGTCACCTATCTGATCTTTACCTTGTTGTCCGTACTCTTTTTCTCACTGTTTTTTGGGATAACCAACTTCAGGTTTAATTATGCTTCCAAGCTACAGTTTTATCTAAACTTCGCATTTTTCTTTCCGATGCTGATCATCAGCTTGGTTACCATCGGATTTTTGAACAACCTGTACACGGAAGAGCTCCATTCGCAATATCTGGAAAAGGCTACCATCATCAGGGACAATCTATCGACCTTCCACGAAACCCAACCTGACATAAGGATGGACCAGGAGGAGTTTGCCAACGAGGTATATCAGTTGGCTGGAATTACCAATACGGATATCAACCTCTATACCCCAGGGGGGAAGCTTGTAGCGACAAACCAACCCAATATCTTCGAAAAGAAAATATTGACAGATTATATTAACCCGAAAGTGTATGCGGAGATCGTTGAAAGTCAAAACAACCTCCTGATTTTGGATGAGCAGGTAGGTGGGTTACAGTACAAGACAGTATACTTGGCGCTACGTGATAAGGAGAAACAGCATGTGCTAGGCATTATGGCAATTCCCTTTTTTGAATCAGAGGCAGAGCTTAACCAGCTAATCGTGGACATTTTCAGTAATATCCTCAACATCTTTGTATTTATTTTTATCATCTTCTTAATCATCTCTTATTTTGTTTCTATGAGGTTGACTACACCCTTCAAGCTGTTGACCCAAAAAATTAAAGCCACTAACCTGCAGCATAATGAACCGATGAACTGGCCTGCTCAGGATGAGATTGGCATGTTGGTCAATGAGTATAACAATATGCTCTTTAAGCTGGAGGCGAGTTTGAAGATTTTGGCAAATCAGGAGAAGGAATCGGCTTGGAGGGAAATGGCCAAGCAAGTGGCCCATGAGATCAAAAATCCCTTGACTCCGATGAAGTTGACGCTACAACATATGCTGAGGCTACAGGCGGAGGGGAAGCTTGACGATCCCGAACAACTTAAAAAGCCGATACAGACATTGATCACCCAGGTGGATGTGCTAAGCGACATCGCGACCTCATTTTCTGCATTTGCAAAAATGCCAGTCCCTGAAAACGACATAATGGATTTTAGGGCAATAGTATTCCAGACGGTGGAGCTATTTAAAAACCATGAGCGGGGGAATGTTAACCTGAGAGACCAAACATCCGGGCATCTCATGATAATGGGAGACGCTAAGCTCTTTGGACGCGTCATATCCAACCTGATCATCAACGGCATTCAAGCTGTAGAAGGTGATATGTTGGCAGAAATTCAAGTAACCTTGACTGAAAAGGACCAATGGGTTCAACTGGAAATTCGGGACAACGGTAAAGGCGTAGAAGAAACACTCAGGGACAAAATATTTATTCCTAATTTCAGTACCAAATCTGAGGGCTCCGGCTTAGGCTTGGCCATAGCGAAAAGAGGGGTTGAGACTGCTGGTGGGAGAATTTGGTTTACGACAAAAGTGGGTGAGGGCACCTCCTTTTACCTAGCCTTTCCTATCCTTACTTCTTCTGAAGAGACCTTATTAGGTTGATATTGTTATCTTTGCGCCTACGCAGCAATGTAGTTATGAAGAGGCTTATACCATTACTTTTTGGCTTGATGTTTTTTTTAACCTCTTTTTATACCAGCTATGGGCAAGAAGCTGTTGCGTGTAGATGGATACCTTCAGAGTTAGCTTCAGCAGGCTTTGTGGTGGATTCATTGACCGTTATAGAGGAAAGCATTCAGGTGACGGACTGTGACCAGCAGGTATATGGCTTTAGCTTTAATATCAATTCCAATGCTCTTCAGGTAGAGGTTAAACCCGAGCTGGTAGATTCGATCCGCGTTTGTTATAGTACCTATCCGTTTAGTCTTCATCAAGTGCACGCCAAAAGAACCTTATTGGCAGATTATGATTCCATGGCCTTGTTTAAGGAACGAACTTCAGCATCAGAGACATTTAATTTTAAAGAAGAACTGTTTCCAAGCACCAATCTCCATAAGTCGGGTAGTCTTACCCGAGGTATATCCTTTGGCAATACGCAGAACGTGTTTGTCAACTCATCTTTGAACCTGCAAATGGAGGGCTTGTTGACAGAGGATCTTCATATCAGAGCGAGTATAACAGATCAAAATGTTCCCTTCCAACCCGAGGGAAACACGCAGCAACTGCAGGACTTTGACAATGTCTTGGTGGAGCTATATAACGACCAGCTGTCTCTTTCGGCAGGTGATGTAGTATTGCAGCAAAGGCATGGGGATTTTCTCCGTTACCGCAAAAATGTACAGGGACTTCTATTTACTACTTCAAATGATTTCAGAGGAGGTTGGAAAGGTTCTACGCAAGTGGGAGTGTCTATAGCTAAGGGAAAATTCGCATCTACACAACTTGAGGTGTTGGAAGGCGTATCCGGCCCTTACCGTATCCCTGGCCCTCAAAACGAAAGGTTTGTAATTGTTATGGCTAACTCCGAAAAGGTATTTCTAGACGGTCGGGAGTTACAGCGAGGCTATAATTATGATTATATTATCGACTATAATCAAGGAGAGATCACTTTTACACCTCATGTTGTCATTACTGCCTATTCTAGGGTGAGGATTGATTTCGAATATGCTCAAAGGAATTTTTCCCGTTCCATTCTTACCGCAAATCACATTCAGGAAAATGAAAGAGTTTCCCTTTTTATCAATTACTATAAAGAACAAGACAACAAAAATCGGCCTTTGTTTATAGAACTGGCCGAGCAGGACAAAAGGCTGCTGTCACTAGTGGGTGATAGCTTAGATGCAGCGGTCGTCCCTAGAGTGGACAGTATGACTTACGATGTCAACCGAATCCTGTACAGAAAAGTAAAATACGTGGACCAGGAGGGTGTGGAGCAAGTCGTCTTTGAATATTCCACTGATCCGGAACAGGCTTTTTATGCTGTAAGTTTTAATAGAGATGTAAACGGTGGCGATTATCGCCGTACACAACAGCTTGCCAATGGGGTAGTGTATGAATATATTCCCCGTGTCAATGGCATTCCCCAAGGCGAATATGCCGTTTACTCGACCTTGCCTGCTCCCAATAAGAAGCAGATGATCACAGCAGGAGCAAGGGTCCGCCTGAATGATCATGAAGAGGCCTATTCTGAGGTAGCATTCTCTGATACAGATCTGAATCTCTTTTCGGAGGTGGATAGTGAGGATGACAAAGGTTTTGCATTAAAGGCTGGTATACAATCAAATAGAGAGGCTTCTTGGCTCAAGGACTATAGCATCAACAGTCTTGCGGAGGTAGAATATAATTCTACGGATTTCAATTTTATCGACCGTTACCGCGCTATTGAGTTTGATCGGGACTGGGCACTTAGTCCGGAAGATCTACTGACCCATGCCGATGAAAAACTTTTGACTGCGAAAGTTGAAGCCATAAAAAATACGGATAACCAATTTTTATACCGTCTGCATTTCCGGAACCGTGGGAAGCTTCTTTCTGGCCTGCAACAGTCAGTCAAGATAAACAAAAACGTAGGTTCCAGATGGGTTACAACCCATGAACTCTTTACACTACAAAGCAACCTACGCAATCTACAGTCTCGATGGATCCGCTATAGTAGCTCGTTGCAATACCGGTCGAAAATTTTTTTTCCCGGGTATCAGTTTAATATAGATAGAAATCGCACGCTGCTTACGGGGACCGATTCCGTGGTCAGTTCTTTAATGGATTACAAGGAACATCGCATATTCTTGACTACTCATGATAGCTTGCCCTACACCATAACCGGTGATGCCAGCTGGAGGGAAGATAGCTATCCCATAGAAGGTAAGTTGCAACCTTACACCAAGGCATTTACCACAAATTATGGTCTACAAAGGAAGTTTAACCAGCATGATGTTAAGGCAACCTTTATCTATAGAAAACTCACACACCTGAGCAGGGAGTTGCCAGAAGAAACAACAATAATGGGACGGTTGGAATATGGAAGCAGCCTGTTCGATAACAATCTAAGAAGTGATCTGAATTATGCTATAGGAAACGGTCGGGAGTTGAGGCGAGAGTTTGTGTATTTGCCCGTGCCTACGGGAGAAGGAACGCATACCTGGCGGGATGACAATGGTGATGGGGTACAGCAACTCAACGAATTTTACCTGGCAGTAAATCCGGAAGAGAGGAATTTTGTAAAAATGTTTGTTCCCACAGACGAATACCTGTTGGCATACACTACCCTGTTTAACTACCGGCTCAATGCAAAGTTTCCAGAGGCTTGGAGAGATAAAAAGGGGCTAAAGGTTTTTCTTCAGAAATTTTCCAACAATACAAGTTGGAATGTGGAAAAGAAGGTGACTGCCTCAGATCTTCTGGAACGTATCAGTCCCTTCACCCAGGGTTTATCCAATGAAGAGCTGATTTCCGCAAGACAGACGTTTAGAAGCACCTTGTTTTTTAATCGTGGCACTCCCAAATATGGTTTTGATTTATCCTATTTTAGCAGTCAATCCAAGCAATTACTTTCTGGTGGTTTTGAGGATTTGGTACAAAATGATTGGAAGTTGAACCTCCGCTATGCGTTGGATCACTCCTTAAACCTTATGATAGGCTTGAACGAAGGAAAGCGCCTGGCCGCTTCTGATTATTTGGACAATCGGAATTACCTCATAGACTTACATGGCATCAACCCTGAACTCATCTGGCAGCCTAACACTTTTTTTCGAAGTACAGGGACCTATGGCTATATGCTCAGAAAAAATCTAGGAAATACAGAAATAAACGAAAAGGCCCTGCATCATCAATTTGGCCTAAACCTCCGATATGGTAAGGCCATTAAGACCACCATAAACGCCCATCTGAACTATACCAATATACGATACAACGGTGTAGTCAATTCCCCTACCGGCTATGAAATGCTGCAGGCGCTTACAGTGGGTGATAACTTCATCTGGCGCTTCAATTGGCTCCAAAAAATGGGAGATGGCTTACAGTTAAACATGATATATGAAGGCAGACATTCGGAAGGTTTGGATAGATTAGTACATACAGGAAGAATGCAACTGTCCGCTTTATTCTAGCAGTACTTTTGCTTCATGTTTTGGGGCATGGAAAAGGGTGCTTAGCATGTGTTGATCTCGGTGGAAGCTATATCTGACATGGTGTCTTCCCCCGCCTTTTAAAAGTGCTTATGTCTGAGAGATATTGTGTATCTTTGTGGATTAGTTGTTGTGCTAATAATTGCTGTCATAATAATGTCTAAAAGTATATTAGTAACAGGAGGAACGAAAGGAATAGGCAGGGCTATTCTACATCAATTTATGGGGCAGGGCTTTGATGGCTTCACTTGTGCTCGGAGTGAGGCGGACTTAGCGGAGCTCAAGGAAGAACTAGAAAGTACTTATTCAGGTCAAAAATTATTTATTCAAAAGGCCAATTTTTCCTTTAAGGAAGAAGTATTGGCTTTTGCGGATTTTGTAAAAATGGAAGCGATTCCTGATGTGCTGGTCAATAACACCGGAATCTTTATTCCAGGAGCTATTCATTCGGAGCCGGAAGGGAATTTTGAACAAATGATGCAGGTCAACTTGTTCAGTGCTTATTACTTAACCCGACAATTTACAGCTGATTTTATCCAAAGAAGAAGTGGTCACATTTTCTCCTTGGGATCTATTGCGGGAATGACTGCTTATGCCAATGGAGGGAGCTATGCCATTTCTAAGTGGGCCATGCGGGGTTTTACCCAATGCCTTAGGCAGGAATTGATGGAATATAATATTAAAGTGACCTCAGTATTGGCTGGAGCTACCTATACAGCCAGCTGGGAAGGAGTAGATCTTCCGGAAGAACGCTTTATGAAAGCGGAAGATGTGGCAGCAAGCATTTGGTCGGCTTATCGTCTGTCACCCAATTCAGTAGTGGAGGAAATGGTGGTCAGGCCTCAGCTCGGTGACCTTTAAAATATAAAAGGATGGAAATTCAAGATATTATTACCTCGAAAAATCAGATCAGCTATTGTAATAGCCTTGTGGAATACCAGAGAAGGGAAACCATTGAGGTGAAAGTAGGAGATTTGATCATTGGTGGAAATAATCCGATTGTGGTGCAGTCTATGACCACCGTAGATACAATGGATACGGAGGGTTCTATTGCCCAATGTATCCGAATGATTGAGAGCGGCTGTCAATTAATCCGTATTACCGCTCCCAGCATTAAAGAGGCACAAAATTTAAAAAATATTAAGGATGGCCTGGCGCAAAGGGGCTACTATACGCCCTTAGTAGCAGACATCCATTTTACCCCAAATGCAGCGGAAGTTGCTGCCTCCATTGTCGAAAAAGTAAGGATCAATCCAGGCAACTATGCAGATAAAAAGAGATTTGAGGTCATTGAATACACAGATCTGACCTATCAGGCAGAGTTGGAGCGGATTCGAGAGAGATTTTTGCCATTGGTGAGGATATGTAAAGAGCATGGTACGGCAATGAGAATCGGTACCAATCACGGTTCCCTTTCCGACAGGATTATGAGTAGGTATGGAGACACACCATTGGGAATGGTGGAATCTGCCTTGGAGTTTTTGAGGATTTGTGAAGATGAAAACTTCTTCAACATAGTCATTTCCATGAAATCCTCCAATACCCAAGTGATGGTCCAAGCTTATCGATTACTTGTACAAAAGCTTAATGAGGGAGGCTTTAAACCTTACCCCCTACACCTTGGCGTGACTGAGGCTGGGGATGGTGAAGATGGTCGTGTCAAATCCGCTGTAGGGATAGGCACGCTGTTAGAAGATGGATTGGGTGATACGGTAAGGGTATCCTTGACTGAAGACCCTGAATTTGAAACACCCGTTGCCAAGGCTTTAGTAGAACGCTATAATAGTCGCTCAGGCCATGATAATATTCCCGCAATTGACGCCTATCCGATTAATCCCTTTGAGTATACCAAGAGGCACAGCCAAGAGGTCTTCAATATTGGTGGAACAAATGTTCCAAGGGTATTAGTAGATATTTCTAAGATAGATAATATCACAATCAAAGAACTAAAGCATGTTGGGCATTTTTATCTGCCGGAGCTGGACAAATGGAAGATGAATGATTTAGGATGCGATTATGTGTATACTGGTGATCATCCTATTCAGTTTATGTTGCCCAACGGGCTAAAAGAAATTATCAATTATCCTCTTTGGCTTCAGTCTTCCGATAAAGTAAACAAATTCCCAGCATTCCGACTTGCAGATCTTCAGCAGCAGCTAGCCATCCATGCTGTATTGAACTTCCTGTTTTTGGATGATATGGAAGTAGATGAGGCTATACCTCTTTTGCAGCAGCGTAGGGATATTGTAATCATCTTGCACAGTGGTAACCGGCACAAAATGCCTGCCCTGAGAAGGGCTTTTGTTTCGTTAATGAACGCTGGGCTTGAAGTGCCGATAATCAATTCAGTGGCGTATCCCGATCAGGAGGATGACAAGACGATGCTTTTTGCAGCTACCGATGTAGGGGGCTTGTTAATTGATGGGCTTGGAGAGGGGATTATGTTGAGTCTGAGCAACAAGAGGAATGAAGAGCGCGATGAACTTTTGCGCTTGGTGAAGCTGCACAATTCAGTAAGCTTTGGGGTACTGCAGGCTGCTAGGACCCGTATGTCTAAGACGGAATATATCAGCTGTCCTTCCTGTGGCCGAACCTTGTTTGACCTACAGGAAACTACGGCAATGATTCGAAAAAGAACGGATCATCTTAAGGGAGTTAAAATAGGAGTGATGGGCTGCATTGTAAATGGTCCAGGTGAAATGGCGGATGCTGACTACGGCTATGTGGGATCGGGCAAAGGTAAAATTACCCTCTACAAAGGCAAGGAAGTCGTCAAACGCTCCGTGCCTTCTGAGAAAGCGGTGGACGAGTTGATCAATATTATCAAACGGGGCGGCCAATGGATCGAACCTGATGGGATTGATGTCTGATTACTTATAGCCTAACAAGGCCTGCTTATGGATTTAAAGCAAAAGGTACTGAAAGCATGCTATCCCATCATTATGTGGTTGAGCAATCTGCATCAGGTAAGGGAAGGACACAGTTAAATAAGCAAAAAATAGTGCCCACCACGCCTTTTCATGATCTGATTGTTGTTTTAAATAGTGGAGACCGGAGAATTTGAGGGGCAAAAAGGTATTAATCGTAAATACTGCTTCCAACTGTGGATATACCGGCCAATATACAGAGCTACAGGAGCTATATGAGAACTATCAGCATAAAGTTGAAATTATTGGATTTCCTGCTAACGATTTTAACGAGCAGGAAAAGGGAAACGACCAGGAGATTTCTCATTTCTGTCAGCTAAACTACGACGTAACTTTTCCGCTAAGTTGAAAGAGCCAAGTGGTCAGAGGAGCAGACCAACATCCCATTTATCAATGGCTGACGCAAAAGGAAAAAAATGGCTGGAATGAGCAGCAACCGGTTTGGAATTTCAGTAAATATTTGGTCGATGAAAAGGGGCTCCTCACCAACTTTTTTGGTCCGGCGATATCGCCATTGGGATCGGAAATAACAGAGGTAATAAAAGGTTAAAGCGATTGAAGACAACAAAAAAGACAGGCTTAGGAGCCTGTCTTTTTTGTTGGTTTACATACTGATGATTTTATCCATTTGCTCAGAGACCTGCGCCAACCTTTTTCTGTCGCCACCTTTTACCTCAGCGGTTATCCATTCCCCCTTATAATTCGTTTTTCTTAACGCTGTCATTACAGCAGCCCAATCAATATCACCTTCCGTAAGCTCCACATCAAAACCTTTCCAAAGCCCCTCATCATTCATTTTTTTTCTGCTGAATTCTTTGATATGCAACTTGATAATCCTGCTGTTGAGGGTCTCGATCCAATGTTCTGGCCAGCCATACCGCAAGACATTGCCGATATCAAAATAAAAGCCGATCAATGGATGGTTAATGGTATCTACAAGGTTTTTGGCTTCCATGGGGCTCAGGATAAAGTTGTTCCAAACGTTTTCCAAGCCTATTCTCACACCTGTTCGTTCGACAGCAGGAATAAGCTTGCGGATAGATTCCAATGCGGTATTGAAGGCAGTCTCGTACGAAACCTTTTCGTTAACCACTCCTGGTACTACCAGGACAGTATCACCGCCCAACTCCTTGGTTTCTTCCAATGATCTGGTGATTGAGTTGATAATAAATTCCCTCCCGGAAGGATCGGGATCAGAGAGCGGTTTAGACCAATGATCTTTGTTAACCGTACTGGGGAGCAGTATACCTGTTTGTTCTTTGGCAGCCACCAATTCCTTTAGATTAACGTCGACAGGACTATTGAACTCCACCCCATCATAGCCAAGATCCTTCACAAGCTTCAATTTGTCCAGCAAGGGAATGTCTTCTTGGATCATGCCATAACCAAGGGATTTCTTAAGTTTTGGCATGGCTGTCTGTTGGGATAGGCTTTCGGAATTTCCAGTAAAAGGAGCTGTAATTAAACCTCCAGCTAATAAAGATGCAGATGCAATAAAATCTCTTCGGAGCATTTGTAGAACATGTTTAAGTTAACCATCAAGGGACCCAGTGACCCGCAGGGAAATTATAAAGGAAAATTTGGCTGTGCAATAGAAATAGGAGTTTTAAGCCATTTAAAGCTCATAACTGAGGATATACACCGCTTAATGAGCTTGATGTCGCGGTGAATTGAGCCTGAGCAAAATATATCCTGTACAGAGTTTCATTCACCTTTTGTAACTTGGGTTCTCTGGAAGAGGTTGGTGACGAGGTATTGGCTAAGCAAACAGCCGGCTAATCAAGGAGATCATCTTAAAATCAAACCATATTTATTCAATTGTTGTTAAGCAAAGAAACACGATTAATCATGGGCAATAGAGTAAGGGAGTTCTTTCAAATGGGAGAGGTAGGCAACTATTTCCTGAGGGTTTTTCAGAAGCCTGATCCCAACAACAAGCCAAACTTCAACCTGAGGATGATGCATGGCATTAATAAAATATCTATTTTAGTTTTTTTAGCAGCAGTCATTGTCATGATTGTAAGGCGTCTGATATAGGTTGAATTAATTGCCAAATTCGCCGTCTTTTTTTACTGCCAAATACAAACTTCTTTTTGATGAACCTTTCATTTCTACGCGAACATTGTTTGTCCAAACCGGGCGCTACAGAAGACATGCCTTTTGGTGATACTACCCTTTGTTTTAGGGTAGGGGGAAAGATTTATGCTTTGGTGGATATCGATCGGTTGGATAGTGTAAATCTCAAATGTGATCCTGAACGGGCGGTAGAATTGAGGGAATTACACCCAGGAATTGTTCCAGGATATCATATGAATAAGCGGCATTGGAACACCGTCATGTTAGACGGTAGTGTGTCAGACCAACTGTTGCTACAACTCATAAACCATTCCTACACTTTAGTATTTAATAGCCTCCCTAAACGGGTTCAAGCAACAATTTCATGAGCTTTCTTTCTATCCAGCATATTTATAAAAAATATGATAAGGACAATCATGCTTTAGTAGATTTCTCCCTTGAAGTGGAAAAGGGGGAAATTTGGTCCATTGTCGGAGAAAGTGGTTCGGGCAAAAGTACCTTATTGCGTATCGTAGCCGGACTTGAAATTCAAGATGAGGGAAGGGTATATATAAACAACCATAAAATACTTAATCCAGGGGAAAAATTGGTGCCGGGATATGAAGAAATTCAATTGATCCACCAGCAGCATAACCTGTATCCTCACTCTACGGTTGCTGAAAACATTGGCCGACCGCTTCTATTATTTGATAAAGCCTACAAAGAAGAACGCGTTCAGCTCCTATTGGATCTGCTTAACCTAACGGCACATCGCGACAAGCTTCCAAGGGAACTTTCGGGCGGACAACAACAAAAAGTCGCTATTGGACGTGCCCTCAGCATTGAGCCGGAGGTTCTGCTGTTGGATGAACCCTTCAGCAGCTTGGACAATATCCAAAAAAGAGCATTGATTAGAGAATTGAAGCTAATCTTTCAGGAGTTGAATGTAACGGTGCTGTTGGTAACACATGATATTGATGATGCAATGACCATGACAGATAAGTTGTGCATCATCAAAAGTGGAGAGATAGTCCAAATGGGAAGTGCACAAGAGGTTTATGAAGCGCCTAAAGACTATTATGTAGCCAAATTGTTGACCGAGTTGAATTCATTGCCTTACAGACAACACGAATACATCAGACCAGTAGACCTTGTTCTGCACAACGCAGCGGGTTGTATAAAAGGCAGGATCATCAATTCACAATACCTGATCGACCACAACTTGCTTACGGTGGCTGTTGATGGTGCTTCAGCTTATTGGACGGTGGAGGATAGGAGCAGAGCCTTCAATCAGGGGGGGACAGTCTGGCTCAGTTGGGCAGCAGACAAGGTACTTCAATTACCCTCTGGAACGGCGGAATAAAAAAGGAGAGAAAATCCAAGCCTTTCTCTCCTCCAAGTATTTTAGTGATGGGCGCCATGCTCACCATGGACATGACCATGGGCAATTTCATCGTCAGAAGCCTCTCTTACTTCTAATACTTCACCTACAAAATGAAGTGCGAAGCCAACCAAAGGGTGGTTAAAATCCAAAAGGATATCGTCATCCATGACTTTCACCACTTTGGCTTGCATGGAATAACCCTGTTCATCCATCAAGGGCAGGAAATTTCCTTCTTCCAACATTTCAGGCGTGAAACCTCTATCTTCGGATAGCTGATCTTTAGGAATACTCATGATCAATTCATCATCCGCTTCTCCATAGGCTTCATCTACTTCTAAGCGGAAATCGAAAGCTTCTCCCTGTTCTTTTCCTTGTAAATATTCCTCAAACTTCTCCGGTAAGCCACTATTCCCGAATAAAAAGTAAAAAGGATCCTCTTGGTCCCTTACTTCAACACTTATTGCCTCCGTTTCGTCTTCGTTTCTGCTTATGCTCAGCTCATATGTTAAGCCTACTACAGCATTTTTTGTGATTTGCATAGCTTCGTTTTTTGTAAAGGTAGGGATATTATTTGGGAAGATCAGTATTGTTTATAATGCAATTCCGGAAGCGCACAGGACTATAACCTTTTATTTTATAGCTCCATTGATCATTAAAGCAAGGATAAAGAGCATGGTGAGGACAAAGGTGTAGAAAATCTTTTTTTGATTATTCGTAAACAAAAAATATAAAGAAGCTAAAAGAAGTAGTAAAAAGATCATGCCGAAGATCAGGGTAACTGTAAGGTAAAGTTCAGCGTTCTGGTGATAATATGGGTAAGCAATCTCATTAGTAGGCCGCAATACCAAAGGCTGTCCCTGAATGTAGATGGAGATCCACTCTTTGAGATAGGAATAGGCGAAGATTCCCGAGCTAAGGATAGCGGCAAAGGCTAAAAAGATCCTATTCATCAGCAATTAAAAACCCACTGGCACAGGCCAGTGGGTTGATACTTATAAGACAATATTAACGATTTTTTTCGGTACAACGATGATCTTTTTGGGTGCTTTGCCCTCCAGCCATTTTTGAACCACCTCATTGGCTAAAGCCTGCGCTTCAATTTCCTCCTTGCTTAAGTCCACCGGTAAGGGAAGTTTTGCCCTTACTTTTCCGTTGATGGAGATTGGGTATTCATGAACATTTTCCGTCAGGTATTCGGCTTTAAATGCTGGGTATTGGGCGTCAACAATAGATCCTGCATGTCCCATCAAGGACCAGAGTTCTTCTGCAATATGAGGCGCATAGGGGGAAATGACTATAGCCAAAGGTTCCAATATGGCTCTTTTGTTACATTTTAGTGCGGTGAGTTCATTCACACAGATCATAAAATTCGATACGGAAGTATTGAAAGAATAGGCTTCCATATCTTCTTGTGCTTTTTTGATGGTCTTGTGGAGGATTTTGAGCTCTTCTGCACTGGGTTTTTCATCAGAGAGGGATAAGGCTCCGTTTTGATCATGGTATAGTCGCCATAGTTTTTTCAAAAATTTAAATACCCCGTCAATGCCATTGGTATTCCAAGGTTTGAATTGTTCCAATGGTCCAAGAAACATCTCATATAGCCTTAGGGTGTCTGCTCCATACCTATCAATTACATCATCTGGATTAACGACATTGTACTTGGACTTGGACATTTTCTCCACTTCGGCACCGCACACATATTTTCCTTCCTCTAAAATAAAGCTGGCTCCAGCGAGATCGGATCTCCATTGCTTAAAACGCTCCAAGTCAAGCACGTCATTATGTACAAGGTTGATATCCACATGCATAGCTGTGGTATCATATTGATCTTTAAGGTTATAACTTACAAATTGGTTGGTACCCTTGATTCTGTACACAAAATTTGACCTACCCTGAATCATTCCTTGGTTGATCATCTTTTTAAAAGGTTCATCCACGTTGACATAGCCTCGATCAAAGAGAAACTTGGTCCAGAATCGGGCATATAGCAAGTGGCCCGTGGCATGTTCTGAGCCTCCGATATAAAGGTCTACGGCCTCCCAATATTCCTGTACTTTTTTATTGACCAGCTCTTGCTGGTTTTTGGGATCCATATACCTGAAAAAGTACCAACTCGAACCGGCCCATCCGGGCATGGTGCTCAATTCCAAGGGGAATGTCCCTTCTTCAGTTTGATACACCCAACCTTTAGCTCTTCCCAAAGGGGGCGCGCCATCTTCTGTGGGCAAGTATTTATCCACTTCCGGTAGGACCAAGGGCAAGTCCTTTTCATCAATGAGATAAGGCATGCCGTCTTTGAAGTAGACAGGAAGCGGCTCCCCCCAGTAGCGTTGCCTGGTGAAAATGGCATCCCGCATGCGATATTGGATTTTACCTTTTCCGATTTTCTTTTCTTCCAAAAACGCAATGGCCTTATCCATGGCATCTTGCATCTTTAGACCACTAAGGAAGCCAGAGTTCATAATAGTCCCTCCTTTGCCGGGGAAAGATCCTTCTTCCATGCTTCCTTCTATTACCTGTCGAATTTCCAACCCGAAATGCGTGGCAAAATTATAGTCTCTTTCGTCATGGGCAGGTACCGCCATGACAGCGCCCGTTCCATATCCTGCCAAGACATAGTCTGCTACCCAGATTGGAATCTCCTCTTGGTTGAAGGGGTTGATGGCATAACTTCCCGTGAATGCGCCAGAGATAGTTTTCACATCACTCATCCGTTCACGTTCTGAGCGGTTTTTAGCGGTCTTGATGTAATCTTCTATGTTTGCACGTTGGTCTTCGGTAACTAATTGGTCTACCAGTTCGCTTTCAGGTGCCAGTGCGAGGTAAGTCACGCCGTAAATGGTGTCAATTCTTGTAGTGAAGACCTTGATGGGAATGTCCTGATCTTTCACCTTAAACACCATTTCTGCACCCGTGGACCTTCCGATCCAATTGCGTTGCATTTCTTTAATGGGTTCTGACCAGTCCAACCTTTCCAAGCCCTCGAGCAACCGGTCTGCGTATGCGGTGATGCGCATGCTCCATTGCATCATCTTTTTGCGTTCTACTGGATGCCCACCTCTCTCCGAAAAGCCGTCTTTTACTTCGTCATTAGACAGAACCGTTCCCAATTCGGCGCACCAGTTGACCGTGGTCTCTGCCAAAAAGGTAAGCCGGTAATGAAGTAAGATTTCTTGTTGTTTCCTTTCAGAAAATGCCTTCCAGTCCTCTGAAGTAAAAGAGGGGCTGTCATCATCACAAACAGCATCAATGCCTGCGGTGCCGTTGCTTTGGAAGGCAGCAATAAGATCCTCAATAGGCTTGGCTTTATCTTCTTTTTTATCATAATAGCTGTTAAACAGCTGCATGAAGATCCATTGCGTCCACTTATAGTAAGACGGATCGGAAGTTCTTACCTCTTTGTCCCAATCAAAAGCAAAACCGATGTTCTTTAACTGTTGCGTATAACGGTTGATATTTTCTTCCGTAGTTAAGGCGGGATGCTGTCCCGTCTGGATGGCATATTGTTCCGCGGGAAGTCCAAAGGAATCATAGCCCATAGGATGAAGAACATTGTATCCTTGTGCCCTTTTATAGCGGCTGATAATATCGGATGCAATATAACCTAATGGATGTCCCACATGTAGGCCGGCGCCGGATGGGTAGGGAAACATGTCCAGTACATAGTACTTCTTTTTGTTGGGATCTACCTGAGCGTTAAAGGTATTAGCGTTTTCCCAATACTGTTGCCACTTTTTTTCTATTTCTTTAAAGTTATAATCAGCCATTGAAGTGGGGATTTCGTTCCTGTGGATTTGCGATAGGTGCAAAAATAAAAAAATATTGTTACTGTAGGCTATAAGAGGGCAAGTACAGGTAGGGTAGAGGCCAGTAAAAGGTTGGAAACGCTAATTTAGTTGCCCAACTGACCTAAAAGATTACCTCAATCGGTAGCCTCCTCTTTTCTTTCTAAAAATCCAATCATCCCAGATATTCTCTGCAACGAAAATCTCTACTCCAACATTAAGGGTAAAATATCCATCGTACCTCCCTCGCGACCCAGTCAGAGATGGATCGCCACTACCACGCCTAGCCGCCCCATTAGTGGCACGAATTAATTCTATATTGGGTTCTCCATTTTCGAACAGATATCGTTCCTGTCTGATCGCCAACCGCAGGCGGTTTGGGTTAGGGCCTTCTCCCCAACGGCCATAGTCTGCAATTAGATCTTCGTAAAATCCAGAAATATTGTACTTGCTTACATCATCCAGATAGTCTGTTAAAGTGAAGCGATAATTTCCCTCGATAAATACATCTACCCATACGTTGGTTTTGTATTTTATACCGAGGCCCATAGGAAATACTGCAGCAGTGGCGGGATAAGCCTTGTTCTCTGTTTTCAGAGGCCGAAGTGGAATCCATTTTCCCCGGTAGCGAGCGTGAGGGTCATTCGTGGTTAAGCCTGCTCCTACGAAGAAGTAGGGATTGAAATACGACCTGTTAACATGATATAATTTAACAGGTAGAAGATAATATTCTACTTGAAAGCTACCTTCCCAATTTTGCGCCCGAAAATTCAATTTTCTCAACATGCGCCCACTTCTGGGATCTGCTGCATTATCGTCTCCAGAAATCTGGTAGTAGCTTAAGTTGGCACGTAGTCTAATATTTGTACCTGTTGTCCACTTTGCAGTTAGCGTAACATTATAGTCTGGTTGTAGACCTTCTCTATAATTCCAAAAGGAATATAAATCACCAAAATATTGAGTAGGTCCTCCATGTAATGCAAAAGATAATGGAGCTTCGAACCGAAACCTGTCTAACCGTTGAGCATTTGCATACGCAAAAGTGGAATACAAAATAAAGAGACTTATAATCTTCCTCATGTGGAGATGACAAAAAATGGGTTGCCGACAATGTTGTACAAATTGAATCTCGCAAGAACGTATAGCTAAGATAATACTATTCAGCGTTTATGTATAGGATACATTCTGAAAATATAACTACCGGCCAAATAATTTTGTATGAGTGGTGTAAATAATCTAGCGGACCAATAAATATTACAAATCAACAAGTTAGAGAGAATTTAATTAATTTTGCAGCATGACTAAGCAAAGAGAAGAATTAGAACACAGGCTTAAATTAAGAAACATCAAATTGACCGATTACAATGATATCCGAGATATCATGGTCTCTGTATATAAAGATCTAGGAGGGGCGTGGACGAAGGAAGAGTTAAAAAATCAATTAAAAGCATTTCCCGAAGGGCAGATTTGTATAGAAGATAATGGTAAGGTTATCGCTGTTGCCTTGAGCATTATCGTCGACTATAGCAAATTTGGAGACAACCATACCTACGACCAAATTACAGGCTATGGGAAGTTTGATACGCATGACGACAATGGCGACACCTTGTACGGTACAGACGTATTTGTTCATAAAGATTACCGAGGGCTCCGATTGGGAAGACGGCTTTACGATGCCAGAAAGGAGCTTTGTGAAAACCTCAATCTCAGATCCATCATTGCAGGAGGTAGAATCCCTGGCTACAGCAAGTATGCCGACCAGATGACGCCCCGGAAGTATATTGATCTGGTTAAAAATAAGGAAATATTTGATCCGGTATTGTCCTTTCAGTTGGCCAACGAGTTTCACGTTAGAAAAGTCATCACCAAATATCTACCTGAGGACACGGATTCAAGAGCATATGCTACTTTACTCGAGTGGATCAATATTTACTATGAAAAGGAAGAGAAACTCATAGGTAACAAAAAGTCGATTGTCCGACTGGGGCTGGTGCAATGGAAGATGAGGCGCTTTAACAACGTGGATGACCTCATGCAACAAGTTGAATTCTTCGTTGATACGGTATCTGATTATAAATCCGATTTCTGCTTATTTCCTGAGTTTTTCAATGCTCCCCTCTTGGCGGAGTTTAACAATATGGATGCCTCCGAAGCAATCCGAAATCTCGCTGATTATACCGAAGAGATCATCAATAAGATGAGTGACCTGGCGCTCTCCTATAACGTGAACATCATTGCAGGGAGTATGCCTGAATATGATGGTAAAAAACTGAGGAATGTTAGCTATCTCTGCCGCAGAGATGGGACTACGGATAAACAGTACAAACTTCACATTACACCGGATGAACAATCCTACTGGGGATTGCAGGGGGGTAATGGCTTGAAGGTCTTTGATACGGACGCCGGCAGAATTGGCATTCTGATCTGTTATGATGTGGAGTTTCCCGAACTGGGTAGGCTATTAGCCGAGCAGGAGATGGATATTTTATTTGTTCCTTTTTGGACAGATACTAAAAACGCCTATTTACGGGTGAGTACTTGCTCCAAGGCAAGGGCAATCGAGAATGAATGCTATGTAGCCATTACAGGTTCGGTGGGGAACTTGCCGCGGGTAGAAAATATGGATATTCAACATTCTCAGGCTGCGATTTATTCTCCTTCGGACTTTTCCTTTCCGCATGATGCCATTGTGGCTGAAGCTTCGCTTAACACCGAGACGACTATCGTAGCGGATGTGGATTTGGACTTATTGACCAAAATACGAAAAGCGGGAACGGTAAAGAATCTGGCGCAAAGACGGTTGGATCTTTATTCTATTCAATGGAAAAAGAAACGATAAATGAACAATTACCTTAAAAATATAGCGCCGCAAATTATCGATAAAGCTAAGAATGTGCAGTTGCTCATCACAGATGTCGACGGCGTCTTGACGGATGGTGGCATTATCTATGACGACAACCGTGTAGAATACAAGCGGTTCAATGTTAAGGATGGACAGATTGTTCAATACCTAAGGAGCAATGGCATCAAAGTAGGTGTTATCTCGGGTAGAAATTCTCAGGTAGTCAAAAACCGCTGTGACGAGTTAAGCTTTGATTTCCACTATCATGGCATAGAAAAAAAGGATATTCAGCTTCAAAAGATACTTCTTGAGCTGGAGATCGGCTACGAACAATGTGCCTTCATAGGAGACGATATTTGGGATCTGCCCATTCTTACCAAAGCAGGACTTTCTGCTGCCCCGGCTGATGCCTTGCCCTATGTACAAGATAAAGTAGATTTTGTATCTACACTGGGCGGTGGTTGTGGTGCTTTCCGGGAAGTAGCTGATTTAATCTTAATGGCTAAGGGATTTTTGGATCCCATATTGTCCCAGTTGATCAACCCCTGAGCAGCAAAATTGTACGTTTACAACTTATTATGAAAAAATTCGAACATCCTATCCATATTACCGATTCCATCACCTTAGGCAGCGTAAGACCTGTCTTGTTTGCTGGCCCTTGTGCAGTTGAAAGCTATGATATCTGCATTGAAATCGGCAGCACCGTCAAAGAAATTGCCCAGCGCCTGGGTTTTGATTATGTATTCAAAGCCTCTTTTGATAAAGCCAACCGAACATCTTCGGGATCATTTCGAAGTATAGGGATGGACAAGTCTCTACAAGTATTGGAGAGGGTGGGGAAGGAACTGGGGGTTCCCTTGGTTACCGATATTCATGAGAGTTATCAAGCAGCTGAAGTAGCAGCAGTGGTAGATGTATTGCAAATACCTGCATTTCTTTGCCGCCAAACGGATCTGCTCCTGGCTGCAGGAAATACGGGTAAGGCAGTTAAAATAAAGCGGGGGCAGTTTATGGCTCCTGAAGATATGGTATATGCAGTTAAAAAGGTGCATTCTACCGGTAATACAAACGTCTGTTTGACCGAAAGAGGGTTTTCGCTTGGTTATCATAATCTGGTGGTGGATATGCGTGCGCTACCCGTCATGCGACAGTTTGCGCCAGTGGTATTCGATATCACCCACAGTGTACAACAACCTGGGGGCCAAGGCGGCAGCAGTGGAGGGCAACGGGAATTCGCTCCTTTTCTGGCAAGAGCAGCAGCTGCTACAGGCGTAGACGGATTTTTCATAGAAACACATCCAGAGCCAGCCAAAGCACTTAGTGATGGTCCAAACTTGATACCACTCCACAAAATGGCGACTTTCCTAGAAATGCTCAAGGAAAGCTGGGAGCTAGGTAGAAGGTATGAAGGATTTGAGGTAGGTGAATCAAATTAGCGCTTGCGTCCACAACGGGCTGAAAATCAATAGCTATGCCTCAGGTGTTTGCCTGAGGCTTTTTTTATATTGTTCTCATTCGGAATCTAATACCTGTTATGAGGCATAGGCTTTGCCCCTTTCAAAGCTATACCATATTGTAGTTTTATGAACCGAGTTATTTATTCCTGTGCTTTTTTGTTTATTTTCTTTTCTTGTCAGCAAAAACCTTCCTCTGAAGAAATATCAGGGCTGCTTCCTCAGCAATTGGTAGAAGGCGACTCTTTGCTAAACGAAGTGTATGAAGCAAATGAACATCAACCCTTTTGGGTCAAGCCTGGCGGGTTAAACAAAGGAGGCGAAGAATTTATTGAAGGATTAGAAGCGTTAACAGCTGACGGGCTCTCTAAAGAGGATTACTGGAATGAGGAACAAGAAGCCCTTTTGGAACAAGTAGAGCGTTCTGAGGATCCCTCAGTTTATGCCCAATTGGATATAGCCGTAAGTAAGGCCTTTCTTCAAGTAGCTTCTGATCTCAATAGAGGGAAGATCAATCCATCCGCTCTCGATATTGAATGGAAAATGGACCAGAAAGCACCTTCAGCAGACTATTATCAACTGATGGAAAATTTAAGCAGCGGTACCTCATTTGAAAATGTCTTGGATAAACTAAGACCTTCCAATCCCCTATATGATAACTTACGCCATTTATACCAGTCACTTAAAACGGAAGATATAGAAGATGCAGGTCATGTAGCCCCCATTGATGGCAAAATAGAAAAGGGGGATGACCATGAAGCCATCCCCCTCATCCGGAAGAAATTGGCTGTACTTAAAGACTTGGATCAAGTGGAGGAAGGAAGTTCTACTACTTATGATCAGGCACTGTTCGAAGCCGTAAAGCGGTTTCAAGCCCGACATGGGTTGATAGATGATGGGGTGATAGGAGCTGATTTTATCAAGGCCATTAATTATAGCCATCAGGATTTGCTGGCGAAAGTCCAGATTAACATGGAAAGACTAAGGTGGATGCCTGAATTCGATAAAAATGAAAACAATAAGGTAATTGTAAATATCCCTGATTATCATCTGTTCTACATACAGGATGAGGATACAGTCCTGACTTCAAAAGTGGTAGTCGGGAAGGAATATCGTCAGACACCGGTATTTCGGGCAGAAATGTCCTATTTGGTATTTAGTCCTAGTTGGACTTTGCCAGAAACCATACTTTGGGAAGATGCAATTCCTGCCATACAAAAAGACCGCGGGTATCTGGCCAAGAACAATATGATTGTAGTGGATTACCAAGGCAATGAAGTCAATCCGCGGCGTATCAACTGGCGTGAGTTAAGGGAGGCAAAAGATTTTCCTTATGCAATTCGTCAGGCTCCCGGCAAAGACAATCCTTTGGGGAAAGTAAAATTTATGTTTCCCAATGACCATTCAATCTACATACATGATTCCCCGGCACAATATCTTTTTTCCAGAGACGACAGGACTTTTAGTTCAGGCTGTATTAGAATGGAAAAGCCAAGGGAGTTTGCTGCAATTTTGCTAGAGGGTACTGACTGGGATGAGGAAAAGCTGATGGAGGCGATGAACCAAGAGGAAGAAGATACGGTCAATCTGGAGGAGCCCCAGGATGTATGGATCCTATACCTTACCACTTGGGGCGACCAAAAAGGAATAGAAGTTAGGGAAGATGTGTATGGTATGGACAGAAAATTGGCAGAAGCACTTTCCCTTCCCATATCTGAATATTTTCTATAAATTTAGGTGTTTAGCAATTGAGACTGACTTAGATAGGAGTCATCTTGTCCGTAAATGAAAAGACAGGATCCTTCCTTTATGGTGTTGATTACATCCTTGTAAATATCCATCGGCAATGCCGGACAGCCAAGGCTGCGTCCTAGTCTGCCCGTGGTTTTTACAAAATCCTTGTTAGCATAATCCGCACCGTGTATCACAATAGCCCGCTCTCTTGCTCTGTCATTAAAGCCTTTCTCCACGCCATCCAGCCGTAAGGAATAGCCATGTTTACCTTGATATGTTTCGCCAGTGACGTAAAAACCCAAGCTGCTCATGTAGCTGGAATTTATATTTGAAAAGCTTTTGGCAAACAAATCTCCGGAATTTCGTCCATGGGAGACTAACGAGTGGTATAGGAGCAGACCTTCATCTATATCAAATATCCAAAGTCGTTCTTTTGAAGAAGGGAGGGAAAAATCTATGACACTAAGTGGACTGCCTTTTGCAATTTTTCCTTCCTTGACCAAGTTCAAATAACCGGACACTGCCATTTCCAGCACTTCTGGTTGAGGGGCTATGGAGGGGTTTTCTAACTTTTCAAGAATAAACGTTGATAACAAATCCACTTCCGAAACAGAAGGTAAAATTTCCGTATTTTCGAAAAATTTCCTTGGACTAATATTTGCAGAAAGTATAGGGCTGAAGGCGAATAGTAGGAATAAGGTAAGTAATCTAAGCATGTGGTAATATTGGTTTTATGACAATTTTACTTCCACAGTTAGGTTAACCCCATTGGCAAAATAATAATTCCCAGCGGGGAAAACATAGGTTAATTTGTTAGTTTTGAACTGATCTTGCCTTTGATGATGTTAAAAAGGGCAACCAATCACACAACGTTAGCTAAAAGCGCTAAATTATACTAAACCTTCGAAAAAATTGTCCATGAAAGTAGCGGTCTTCCGAAAAGAGCATTTTAATGCAGCTCATCGTCTGGTTAACCCCCAATGGTCGGAAGAAAAGAATCAGGAAGTCTTCGGCAAATGCAATAACCCCAGTTATCATGGCCACAATTACGAACTAGTGGTGAAGCTTGTGGGGCCTATCGATCCAGAAACGGGTTATGTATATGATATGAAAAAACTCAGCTCTCTGATCAAAGAGCATGTTCTAAATAAATTTGACCATAAAAACCTAAACCTTGACACAGATGAGTTTAAGAACATCAATCCAAGTGCAGAAAACATTGCTGTGGTTATTTGGAATATTTTAAGGGACAAAATCGAAGACAATTTCGAGTTAACAGTACGGTTATATGAAACGGAAAGAAACTTTGTTGAATACGATGGGAATTAATGCCAATGATCCCATAGATGAAATTGGGGATGAACATGTAGGCACTTCTCATAAGACCCCTCTTAGAGAGGATGCTTTCGATATAAAAGATGAGCAGAAGATCGAGTTGATCGAGAAGCATTTTAGGGAAATCATGCACGTCCTTGGCTTGGATCTTACTGATGATAGTTTAAAGGGCACCCCGAAGAGGGTAGCAAAAATGTTTGTCAACGAAGTTTTCAGCGGCTTGAATCCCAAGAACATGCCGAAGGTCAAGTTATTTGAAAATAAGTATAAATACAACGAAATGCTGGTGGAGAAGGATATCACCTGCTTCTCACATTGTGAACACCATTTTGTACCTATTTACGGCAAAGCCCACGTCGCCTACATATCTAATGGATATGTGATTGGCTTATCTAAAATCAACCGCATAGTGCAATACTTTTCCAGCCGGCCACAGGTTCAGGAGCGGCTCACCATGCAGATCGGTCATGCGTTGACAGAAATACTAGGTACCGAAGATGTTGCCGTAATTATAGATGCCCATCATATGTGCGTATCATCAAGAGGGATTAAAGATGTAAACAGCAACACGGTAACGTCTTTCTATGGAGGTAAATTTGAACGGGATGAACAAAGCAGGATTGAGTTTCTACAGTATGTATCACTCGGGCATAGCGTGAAAAAATGACACTAGTTAAGCGGAAGTCATAAGGATTTATTCAGGAAAATATCTTCTTAACACCCCCTTATTAGGATGAGTAAGTACAATATCCTTCAATAATCATTGATTGAGTCGTTTCTCGGAGGTTATAGTGATGATCCTTTATCCTATGCTGTCATTCTATAAGATGGATTTCCAAACAATCTTCTGATTATTCCCGCTGACAATTTTTTCCTTTCTTGAAGCTTGGTTAACTTTGCGCATGGCAGAACAGATATTAATCCTCGATTTCGGTTCCCAGTATACACAGCTCATCGCCAGACGAGTTAGGGAACTGGATGTATATTGTGAAATACACCCTTTTAACAAAATTCCAGAAATTGGTCCAGAGGTAAAAGGCATAATCCTTTCAGGCAGCCCCTGTTCCGTGAGGGACGAGGGTGCTCCAAATATTGATCTTACGCAGCTGAGAGGCAGATTACCCATTCTCGGAGTGTGTTATGGAGCTCAGCTTTTGGCCCATCAAAACGGTGGTGAAGTAGTGCCTTCTGAAACTCGTGAATACGGCCGGGCCAATCTGACCCACATTGACACCCATGTGCCTCTTTTCAAGGAGATGAACCATTTCTCCCAAGTATGGATGTCTCACGGTGACAGCATCAAAACTCTACCCGGCAATTTCGACATTATCGCGAGCACCCATTCCGTAAAGGTTGCAGCCTTCAAGGTGCAACATGAAGAAACTTACGGCATACAGTTCCACCCTGAAGTAACCCATTCTACTGAGGGAAAAAATCTATTGAGGAATTTCGTGGTGCAGATCTGCGGTTGCTCTCAAGACTGGACGCCGGATGTTTTTATAGATACCTCTATTGAGGAGCTCAAAGCTCGTATAGGCAGCGATAAAGTGGTCATGGGCTTGTCTGGAGGTGTGGATTCTTCAGTGGCAGCTACATTAATCCACCGTGCGATTGGTGATCAACTTACCTGCGTGTTTGTTGATAATGGCCTGCTGAGAAAGAATGAATTTGAACAGGTATTACATTCCTACAAGGACATGGGGCTGAATGTGATCGGTGTAGATGCCAAGCAGCATTTTTATGATGCCCTCTCCGGCTTATCTGATCCGGAGCAAAAGCGAAAGGCCATCGGCAAAGCTTTTATTGAAATTTTCGATGAAGAAGCTCATAAAATAGATGGTGTAAAATGGTTGGGCCAAGGGACAATCTACCCCGATGTCATTGAATCCGTATCCGTCAACGGCCCGTCTGCTACCATCAAATCCCATCATAACGTAGGTGGCCTACCTGACTTTATGAAATTGAAGGTAGTGGAACCTTTGAATACCTTGTTTAAGGATGGTGTACGCGAGGTGGGAAGGGCTTTAGGCATTCCGGAAAACATCATCGGTCGACACCCATTCCCAGGTCCAGGCTTGGCCATTAGGATATTGGGTGAGGTGACGCCAGAAAAGGTACACACTTTGCAGGAGGTTGATCATATCTTTATCCAGGGATTAAAAGACCATGGCCTTTATGATGAAGTATGGCAAGCTGGTGCCATTTTGCTTCCCGTACAATCAGTGGGTGTAATGGGGGATGAAAGGACCTATGAGCGGGTGGTAGCGCTGAGAGCGGTATCTTCTGTAGATGGTATGACGGCTGATTGGATACATTTGCCCTATGAATTCTTGGGTAAAATATCCAATGACATCATTAATAAGGTGAAGGGCGTCAACCGCGTTGTCTATGACATCAGCTCTAAGCCGCCGGCAACCATTGAATGGGAATAGACTTCGGGCTTCTTTACCTATCTTTGGTTTACCTATAGCATATTTCGCATCCTTATGAGAATTTCTTTATTGACCTTAGCATTTGTATTCGCTTCCCTGTTTGCTGTTGAAGCCCAGGAAAACCTGACGCCATACCGGCAGGCAAAGCAGATGATTTCCACAGGTAATTATGGCCAAGCCATGGAATTATTAGGTCCTTATATGGATCATGATACCTATGGGGAAGTAGCCAATTATGCTACCTATCACTTTGCCAGAGCTGCTTACGGCAGCCGACAGTATGAGCTGGCACAAAATGCTTTGAAGCAAATTATAAGGACGAGGGATTGGAAACATCAGGATGACGCTAAATATTTATTGGCACTTTGTCACTTTCAGCAGCAGAACATTTCCGACGCGCTGAATGAAGTCAATGGTATCAACGACCAAACTTTGCTTGAAGAAGCTTACAAGGCCTCGTATGATTTTTTGCAACACGTCTCCACCAGTGTGTTAATTGTTAACCTGCCTAATCATGAAAAGAACAAAGGTTTGGTTACTGCTTTGAAAAATCAACTGGCAAAGCGGACCGTCTTGTCAGCAGGTGAGCAGGAGGTCTTCAACAAAATCAAGAATATAGACTTTGACGAGCCTGAGGAGGCAACAGCTTCCAAGCGTGAGCTGAACCAATCTTTGGAAATAGCAGTGGTTTTACCCTTTAATTATACGGGAGGATCAGGGGTCCGCAACTTGGGAGATAACAACTTTGTGTTCGAGCTCTATCAGGGAATTAATTTTGCCGTTGAAGATGCGAGACAAAAAGGACTGTCGCTGATCATCCGAACTTTTGATACGGAAAGGAAACCCGCAGTATTACAAACTATCCTTGCAGATCCTTTTTTTCAAGTGGCAGATGTGATCATTGGTCCTATTTATCCTGAAGAATCGGACATTGTAGCCAATTTTGCGGAAAAACAAAAGATTCCTTTCATTAATCCATTATCCAATATAGACGATGCTGCCAAGGGTTTTAAATATTCTTATTTGTTTAGGCCTTCCATCCAAACCTTGACAGATGGCGTGCTCAAATATATGGGTAGGCTGCCCGGTAAACGTATCGCCATTGCTTATTCAGGTACATCCAGAGATGAGCTTTTGTCGCGGCAACTAAGTGAATCCGCCAGCAAAGCTGGGTATCAGGTGGTGGACAATAGAAGAGTAGCGGGTAGAGACATGAGGAATTTCTTTGACAACCTTTCCGTGAGAGCAGGCGGCAGTCCACGAGTAGATCAAATTGTCATTTTTTCCGATGACCCTAACATTGCTTCTCCGACCTTTGGTGTGATGGAATCACTGACAGCCGAAGTGCCTGTTTTAGTTTTGGACAGCTGGCTCTACTTTAATTTTGCCAATTATGAAATGCTAAGTGTTCCTAACTTTCATTTTATAGGTAACAACACCATCAACATGGCAAAAGTTGAGGTAAACGACTTTAGAGACCGCTTCTTTAAAAAGTTTAATGTCTATCCTGGATTAAATGCGCATATAGGTTATGAGCTGATTCATTGGGTAAGCAATACCATCAATGGGCAACGGGGGTTTGACTTTCAGAAAAACCTAAATCAGTCGGCATTCCAAAGCGGGAAGCTTACCTTTGGATTTGACTTTACCAACAGCAACTCCAACAAATTTGTGCCCATTTTGAGGTTAGCTAACGGGGCATTAGAAATAGAATAATATCTGCTATGCAAATCAACAAGAGTGAAAATCTTTTCAAAAGAGCCCAGGATTTCATTCCAGGTGGAGTAAATTCACCCGTACGCGCCTTTAAAGCGGTAGGAGGTAATCCTGTCTTTATTAATCGGGCAGATGGGGCTTATATATATGACGAAGACGACAACGCCTACATTGAATTGATCAACAGCTGGGGACCTATGGTGTTAGGCCATAATCACCCGGTGATACGGGAAGCTGTAATCAAAGCCATGGAGCGCGGCACCTCCTTTGGTGCGCCCACCGCCCTGGAAGTGCAGGTGGCAGAGTTGATCACCGAGCTGGTCCCTTCGGTAGAAAAAGTTAGGATGGTCAACAGTGGCACTGAGGCTACCATGTCAGCCATTAGGCTTGCTCGTGGTTATACGGGTAAAGACAAGTTCATCAAATTTGAAGGAAACTATCATGGCCACGGAGATTCCTTTTTAATTGCAGCAGGATCTGGTGCGGTGACCATGGGAAGTCCAGATTCTCCTGGTGTTACCCGGGGGACAGCCAAGGATACCCTCCTTGCACCCTATAATGACCTAGATGCCGTGAAAGCCTTGGTTGAAGCCAATAAAGGAGAAGTGGCGGCAATTATTTTGGAGCCTGTTGCAGGCAATATGGGATTGGTGGTGCCTGAGGAGGGCTTCTTGAAAGGACTTAGAACGCTCGCTGACCAAGAAGGCATTGTCCTGATCTTCGATGAAGTGATGACGGGATTCCGCTTGTCTTTAGGAGGTGCACAGGAATTATTTGGCGTGAAGCCAGACCTTACTACTATGGGTAAAATTATTGGCGGTGGGATGCCTGTAGGAGCTTACGGCGGGAAGAAGGAGATTATGGATTTTATTTCGCCTGTGGGGCCCGTTTATCAGGCCGGTACCCTTTCGGGAAATCCTATCGCCATGGCAGCAGGCTTTGCAATGTTAGATTATTTAAAGCAGCATCCTTCGGTTTATCAAGAGCTGAATCGTATAGGAGATACATTGGTTAACGGATTTAAGGAAAGTTTGAACAAATTTGGGTTGAAATATACCGTCAACCATGTCGGAAGCATGTATACCTTGTTTTTTACTGATCAAGCTGTAACAGATTTTGAGTCGGCAAAGAGCTCCGACACTGCCTTGTTTGGAAGATATTTCCAGGCCATGCTGAAACGAGGCGTATATTTGGCGCCCTCGCAGTTTGAGAGCCTCTTCTTGTCTACAGCACTGAAGGAGGAACAGCAGGAGAAAATTATCCAAGCCAATGAAGAGGCTTTAGAGGAAATAATGAAATAGGTAAAGCTAAGCCAGGGAAATTCCTTGGCTTTTTGCTACTGAATCCCTGTTCGTTGGCTTTCTGTCAATGTTGTATTTTTCTCATTTCTGTATAACTTGCATCTGTCGTACACGGAAGACCTGACATCAGAAGATATCTCAGATCTTGGGGCGGCTTTATTTTCTTAGCTCTACAAACCCATCTAACCATGAAGTTTTTTTCATTTGCCTACATTTTGTTCTTTTTAATATTGTCCGCTCAAGCCCAACAAACGGAGAAAACCACTTTAAGAAGCAAACATCCCAACGTCAAAGAAATTTTCTATGTCCTCAAGGGGACGAATATAAAACATGGAGAGTACCACAAAACATGTTACGGTGTAATTAAGGTTTCAGAAAAAGGGCGATATAACAATGGTGTTAAGACAGGCATCTGGGAATACTATGATCAAAAGGGCGCAGTAGAACACCGCTATGATTTCAGTAGACATGAACTTCTTTATGAGAAGGACATACCCCATACTTTGCTGGAGCCACTAAATCCATATTAATCATTGACGGTGAATTGCATGAAAACAATACCGGACGATTGCCTGTACTTTTGGGAGGAATGAGTAAGTACACGTACTTCCTAGCCAGCAATCTCAGATATCCGGCTAAAGCAAGAGAAAATGAAATTGAAGGAACTGTGATTACTATTACAACGGACGGTTATATTATTGACGAAAAGGTAGAGGGTGAAGCAGGTTTTGGATTAGGCGATGAAGCGCTTCGTGTAGTTCAGCTACTTCCTGATGATTGGATCCCCCTAGCTGTAGACGGAAAGCCGGTGGCTACAAGAATGTTTATTCCCATTCGTTTTATACTACCTTGATAAGCGACAGCGGATCGTTTCAATTTTTCAAACGCAATATAGTTTCAAAACAAAAAATCCCCTTAAACGATATTAAGGGGATTCTCTTTTATTAAGGCTGCTCAGGAGCTTCTTGTCGTTCCAGCAGTTTGTCTATTTTTTCACGAACTGTTTGGCTTTGGTCATAGGCAATGTAAATATCTTGAAATGTCTGGATATCCATATTGTTTTCCTCAATTTTCTGCTTGATTTGCTCCTGCACTTTTTTCTGTACCTCTAGTACCTCCTGACCGGCTAAATTAAAAGCATTGATTTCTTCGGGGTCTTGTGACACTTCTGTTAACTTACCGGTTTGTTGTGCCTGAGCCAGTTCCTGAAACCGTTGTACATCCATTCCTTTATCGGCTATGGCTTTCATCATGTCACCTTCAGCGGCCTGTTGGATAGGCATAATGTCCATGTTGATCTTGATGAAGGTCTCAAATTGCTCATCAGTAAAATCCTCCTTCACTTGTGGGGGACTGCTGGGCTGCCCTTGAGCCATTGCTCCTAACGCAAAACAGAACAACAGAGCGGGCAGAGCGAGGATTTTTGATAACTTTGAACTTGTCATAATAAAGTTGGTTTAGTATTCAATATTTGCCTGTAAGGAATACAAGAATTTAGCCAAGTTTGCATCAGGAAAAACAAAAAATAAATGAGCATCAAAGTCTACGGAATTAAAAATTGCAACACAATGAAAAAGACCTTTCAGCTACTGGAAGATCATGGGATTACTTATGAGTTTGTCGACTATAAAAAAGAAAAGCCCAATGAGGAATTGCTCAAGCGCTTTAGCAACAACGTAGGAATGGATCAGTTGGTCAACCGTAAGGGGACGACTTACAGAAAACTAACTGATGATCAAAAAGCTGCTCTGGATACTGAAACTACCGCTATTAGACTTTTGAGCGAGAATAGCAGTATGATCAAAAGACCACTTATCCAATTTCCAGATGGGGAATTGATCGTAGGTTTGCAAGAAGCAGCTATAATAAAAAAAGCAAAAGGCTAAAGATTCGCCGTTCTTTGCATAGCTTTGGCCGTGGCCGCAAGAGCCGCGGCATCATCCATGGCGTTAAGTTTTGCATTAAACGGTTCCGCCCGGACAGGTCCATCGTATCCAATTTTTATTAAAGCGTGGATGAAGCCTTGGAGGTCTATGACCCCAGAATCTCCAGGCAATTCTCTTTCCCCGTCAATTTGTTCTGCAACGGATCGTCCTGCAGTAGCGTCATTGAGGTCACAGGTGACAATTTGATCACGCGTCAATGATTCGATGTCCGCCACGTTTTCTTCTGCACAATACCAGTGGAAGCTATCCAGTTGTATTCCAAGATTAGGCACATTAATTTCATGGATCAGTTCAAATGCCTCTTTCATGCTACTTAGGAACGGATATTTATGCAAGGAAGTAAGCGTCTTGGGACCTACATACTCCAATCCTAGCTTGATACCGAAATCTTTCAATATTTCTGTAACGGTCTTAAGACGACGGGCATGTTGCTTGAAATTTTCCATGTAGGTGAGTTCCTGGTGGGTGGGCATGATCCATGTCGACATCCTATTGACGCCACAGGTTTGCAAGGCATTGGCGAGGCGTGGAAGTTCGGCTAGGCCCTCCTCAAAGAGCACTTCATCTTTACGAAAGTCAACGGGCAAACCGGCCGCGTCCCAGCTTATATTTTGGGATTTCATTGTAGCCAAGAACTCCTGTTGTTGAGCTTTTGTCATCGCCGCCAGTTGGGCGGGAACGGGCAAAATTGCCTCAAAGCCATATTTTACAGCTTTTTCGATCATTTCCTCTTGTTTGAGGTTGACACCTACCGCAAAAGGGTTTAAGCTGATCTTGAACTTTCTGCCAGATGCGGCCATGCTGGGAGTAGATTGACCAAAAAGGAAGATGCCAGCGGTAGCGCTAGCACTGAACTTCAGAAAATCACGTCGGGAGGTAGAAATCATTTCCGAAGATAAAAATAAATAAATAAAAAAACAGAGGTCCTCTGTACTGAACGACCTCTGTTGCTGCTTCAATTTACAGCAGAATGTAGAAATAAATCACACTTTTTATCTTACGAGCTCCGGGAAATAATCCGGTAGGTGGGCTAAAATATCCTTTGTCATTCCCTTGAGATCATATTGATGCTGCCAACCCCAGTCTTCTCTTGCAGCACTGTCGTCAATACTGTCAGGCCAGGAATCCGCGATCTGCTGTCGAAAGTCAGGCTTGTATGCTATGCTAAAGGCAGGGACATGTTCTTTGATGCTTTCATAAATTTCTTTAGGAGAAAAACTTATTCCTCCCAGGTTGTAACTGGAGCGAACTGTAATATTTTCTTTGGGGGCTTGCATCAGGTCGATGGTGGCTTTGATAGCGTCAGGCATATACATCATCGGTAGGTAGGTATCTTCCTTTAGAAAACATTCGAAAGTCTCTCCGGCAACAGCCTTATGATAGATATCAACCGCATAGTCAGTTGTGCCCCCACCAGGAAGGGTTTTATAGCCGATCAGCCCGGGGTAGCGTAGACTCCTCACATCTACTCCATGCTTTTGGAAGTAATAGTTGCACCAACGTTCACCTGCTTGTTTGGAAATACCATAGACAGTGTCAGGATCCATGACGCAGTGCTGAGGTGTATGATGACGGGGGCTGTTTGGACCGAATACGGCAATGGATGAAGGCCAATATATCCTGTCCATACTGTTGGATTTTGCCAATTCCAGGATGTGCAATAAACTGTCCATGTTGATCTGCCAGGCCAACAGGGGCTTCTTTTCGCCAACAGCAGAAAGAATAGCCGCCAGATGGTAAACTTGTTTTACGTTTTCTTTTTTTACAAGTCGTTCGACGGCGTCCCTGTCCATTACATCCAATGTTTCAAAACGGCAATAGTCAAATCGGTCCCGCTGTGAGCTATTGAGGTCAGTTGCAATGACAGCGTCTCCGCCGTAGATATCTGTTAATGCCTGGGTGAGTTCAGATCCTAATTGTCCGGCAGCACCGGTAACTAATATTTTCTCCATGGTATGAAAGGCTGTGGGATTTTATGGAAATCTCTAGGGTTGGAATTTTGCGTATATTTGAAATTCGTTGCACAAATTTAGCAATTTCAAACATGCTAATTTGCCCTGCTTCGATTTTATTACGAAATTTTATATAAGAATTGATCGTTGAATTTAACCGAAAAGAAATGTACGATAGATTAAAGCCTCATTTAGAGAAGGAAATAGAAGAAATAAAAAATGCCGGATTGTTCAAAAGGGAGCGGGTAATCACTTCGCCACAGGGTGCAGAAATCACTACTACAGACGGAAAAACTGTGCTTAACTTTTGTGCTAACAACTACCTTGGACTTTCCAGTCATCCGCAAGTAATTCAGGCCGCTAAGGATGCGATTGATTCCCATGGTTATGGTATGTCTTCCGTCCGTTTTATCTGCGGCACACAAGATATCCATAAAGAGCTGGAACGGAAGATAGCCGATTTTTTGGGTATGGAAGATACCATCTTGTATGCGGCAGCTTTTGACGCCAACGGCGGCGTGTTCGAACCTTTATTTGGATCCAATGACGCCATTATCTCTGACGCCCTCAACCACGCGTCCATCATCGATGGGGTAAGGCTGTGCAAAGCCATGCGTTTTAGATACAAACATAATGACATGGAGGACTTAGAGCTTCAACTGAAAGAGGCGGATGCAAAAGGGGCGGTACAGAAAATTATTGTGACTGATGGCGTCTTTTCAATGGACGGCACCATTGCACAATTAGACAAAATCGTTGCCCTGGCCGAAAAGTATCAAGCGCTTGTAATGTCTGATGAGTCCCACGCCACCGGCTTTGTAGGCAGAAACGGTCGGGGGGTACATGAGCTAAAAGGCGTAATGGATAAGATTGATATCATTACCGGAACGCTCGGCAAGGCCATGGGAGGTGCTTCAGGGGGATTCACCTCGGGCAAGAAGGAAATAATCGAGCTGCTTAGACAGCGGTCACGACCTTATCTATTCTCCAATACATTAGCGCCCTCCATTACGGGTGCCTCTATTGCCGTTATCGATCTTTTGACAGCTTCCACAGATCTGCGGGATAAGCTGGAGGAGAATACGAAGTATTTCAGGCAGAAGATGACTGATGCCGGTTTTGACATCAAACCAGGAGAACATGCCATTGTCCCCATCATGTTGTATGATGCTGTGCTTTCACAAAAGATGGCTGAGAAACTGCTGGAAAAAGGGATTTATGTCATAGGGTTTTATTATCCGGTCGTGCCAAAAGGAGAAGCCAGAATCAGGGTTCAGATATCTGCAGGACATGAGCGCGAGCATTTAGACAAGGCAATAGCCGCATTTACCGAAGTCGGTAAGGAATTAGGGGTTATCTAAATATAAAGCCCTTTCCGGATGGAAAGGGCTTTTTTAAGCCTCTGTAACTTTTTTCTTGACCTTTCTGGTCTCAAATGAATTTATAGAATCAAACTTCGCATCGATATCTTCTCCGGTGAGATAGGCGTTGATCATCTCTCTTACCTCCTGCATAGAGAGGTTGTGAAGGATGCGCCCATTTTTTGAAAGGGATACTTGACCCGTTTCTTCAGAGACGATAAGCACCAAGGTGTCTGTTGCCTCCGACATGCCTATGGCCGCCCGATGTCTCAGTCCAAATTGTGCTGGCACATCTCGCTCTGTTACGGGAAGGATACATCTGGCCGCTTTAATTTTTCCATTGTAAATGATGACGGCACCATCATGTAATGGGCTGTATTTATTGAAGATGGAGATCAGCAGCCTTTTGGAGATTAGCGCATCCATCAGATCACCACTATCCGCGTAAAATTTGAGTTCCGAGTTTCTGGAGATTACAATCAAGGCTCCGGTACTGGTGCCTGCTAGCGTCTTCGTTGCTTCAATGATGGGAGATATGTTAAAAGCCTCCGTTTCACGTTTTCTCCAAAAGAAAAGCTCTTGAAGGATGTTCTCATTAGAAAAAATGGATGATTTGCCAATGATCATCAGAAACTTCCGAATTTCTGGCGCAAAGAGAATGATAGCGGCAATAACACCCACACCCATAAACTGCCCCAAAATTATGGTTAACAGTTCCATTCTGGCCGCACTCACTACCAGGTAGATCAAGTAAATAGAGAGGAATCCCAAAAAGATCTTTATGGCAACGCTGCCCTGCATCAACTTGTAAACTTGGTAAAGCAGAATACTAACCAAAGTGATATCTATCACGTTGACCAGCGATACCTCTAAAAAACCTATGCGGAAAAGTAAGTTCAAGCGTTTAGTTGTTTAAATAGTTTTACTGTTTCTACTGCTTCTTTTACATCATGTACCCGTAGTATGTTTGCTCCGTTCATTAACGCCACCATATTCAGCGCAGTAGTCCCATTTAAAGCCTCATCTTGCGTAATCCCTAAAAGTTGATATATCATGGACTTTCTGGACAGACCAATCAGTATGGGGGCGTTAATTGTATTAAAGTAAGAAAGATTTTTTAAAATCCTATAGTTTTGGGCTAAAGTTTTGGAAAAACCTAGTCCTGGATCAATGATTACATCTTTTATGCCAGCTTTAACACAAGCTTTCATTTTCTGGTTAAAATATGCTAATATTTCATTTTCCAGATTTTCATAGGAGGTAAAGGTGTTCATCGTCTTGGGATTACCTCTCATGTGCATACAAATATAGGGAACGTCTAGTCTTCCCACGACAGATATCATCTCCGCGTCAAGAGCGCCACCGGAAATATCATTGACCATATCCGCACCTGCTTCCACTGCTTCTTTTGCTACTCTACTTCTAAAGGTATCTACGGAAATTAAAGCCTGAGGTATTTCTTTTTTGATGGCGCAGATAAGGGGAGTTACCCTCATCAGCTCCTCTTCCTCGGATACCTCGTCCGCGCCCGGTCTACTACTGTATCCGCCGATATCTATGATTTTTGCCCCAGAAAGAACCATTGATTCAGCCCTTTTGACAGCGCTGTTAATATTCTCTTTGGAAAACCTGCTTTCAGAATAAAACGAATTAGGCGTGATATTGATTATCCCCATTACCCAGGGGTCATCAAGGAGGAGAAGCTTTCCTCGGGAATTGAGTGTTATTTTTGGCGGAAATAATTTATCTTCGATCTTTAAATGCGTATAGTTTTCTTCCATTAAACCCTGATTGCTTTGAAAAGCCAAACCGTGAGCGAATATAGTCAAGTTATTAGCCTTTGTAAAGAACTTTTTGAGAAGAAGACGACCGATTATGGTACTGCTTGGAGAATCCTGCGGCTACCCTCTATCACTGATCAGATTTTTATTAAAGCACAGCGTATCCGTTCCATCCAAGAGAAAGGAAATCAAAAGGTTAATGACCCTATTCAAGATGAATTTGTCGGGATCATCAATTACTGCCTGATAGCGCTGATGCAGGTGGAGCTTCAGGAGGATGTTCGACTGGAAATTCCCTATGATGAGCTTGAACCATTATATGACAAATGGGTATTGGAGACCAGGGCATTATTAGAAAACAAAAATCATGACTATGGGGAAGCCTGGAGAGACATGCGGGTATCGTCAATGACTGACATCATTCTTATGAAACTGTATCGGGTAAAGCAGATAGAAGACCATCAGGGGAGAACATTGGTGTCTGAGGGCATTGTACCAAATTACCAGGATATCATCAATTACGCCGTCTTTTGCCTCATAAAACTTAAAGAAGAACAGCATGGTTAAACAGATCATCTTAACGGTTATCCGTTTTATTGTTGGTGCACTTTTTATTTTTTCAGGATTGATTAAGGTCAACGATCCCGTTGGTACGTCCATCAAACTGGAGGAGTATTTTGATGTATTTTCCTATGATATTGCTCCCTTCTTTGCCTACCTAAAGGATATGTCACTGCCACTTGCGGTGTTCTTAGTGGTGCTTGAAGTAGTGTTAGGTGTAATGCTGATCTTGGGTGTAAAGCTTCGATTGACTGTGGCGCTTCTTGCCCTGATGATTGTTTTCTTTACCTTTTTGACTTTTTACTCCGCTTATTTTAATAAAGTTACGGATTGTGGTTGTTTTGGCGATGCTATTAAGTTGACGCCGTGGGAGTCATTTTATAAGGACATTTTCTTATTGGTGCTGATTGCGATCCTTTTTATCTTTTGGAAAGATTTAAAAGACACGCAATCGGTCGCGCTTCAAGGGATGGTGTTGGTATCGTTTTTACTCAGCCTGGTGTTCTCGATTCTGGCTGTTCGAAACCTGCCGTTTATCGACTTTAGAGCGTATAAGGAAGGGGTACATATTCCCTCAGCCATGCTACCTTCTGCTACTTTGGAGTATAGCTATATCATGCGAAAAGATGGGCAGGAGCGTGTGTTTGATCAATATCCCAGCGACGAATCTTATGAATTTGTCGACATGCAGTTGAAGAACCCCGAAGCGCTTCCCAAAATTTCGGACTTTAGCGTATGGAACGAAGAAGGGGATATCACGGAGGACATCTTATCGGGCAAGAAGGTGTTGATCTTGATAAGCAATATCAACAAAATGTCAGAAGAAGGCCTTGCTGCAATTACCCCATTGATCCAAGATCTAACAGGTTCCGATATCGAACCCGTGGTGGTAGCCGCTTCATCCGAAGAAGAAATCCGTACTTTGTTGGCAAAACATGGCTGGAACACCCCGCAATATATGGGAGATGCAACAGTGGTTAAGACCATTATCCGCTCAAATCCAGGTATTGTGCTCCTTAAGGAAGGTACAGTGATCAAAAAATTTCATTATAATAACACCCCATCCGCTTCGGAAGTAAAGCGGCTATTCAATGAAAAATATTAAAATCGTATTGGTAGGTCTGCCAGGTAGCGGTAAATCCACGCTGGGTAAGCAGTTAGCCGTTCAGCTGGGCTTTCCTTTCTATGATCTGGATGAACTGATTGTACAGCAGGAAAACCAATCCATACCAGATATTTTTTATAAACATGGGGAGGGTTATTTTCGTCAAGCAGAAACTAGGGCTTTGGAGAAGCATCTTGATGCTGAAGAAGCAATGGTTCTGTCCACCGGAGGAGGAGCACCTTGCTTCAACGATAATATGGATAGGATCAACAGTAAAGCTATTTCAGTATTTTTGGATGTGCCTTTGTCTCAGATTATCCAACGGATGAATAGCAGCGAAGTAGCCATTCGTCCTTTATTTCAAGGGCTTGATGCGGGGGAAATTTTTGCAAAACTGAAAGATCTCTACGCTGCTCGGATAGGATATTACGATCAGGCAAAAATAAAGCTCAGTGGAGATGATATATCCACTGAGCTATTGATTTCGGAGTTGATGAGTTTGTTTAGAAGTTAAAGCCTACGGTAAGCATCCCGGTCAGTTGTTTATGGGTTGTGCTCGCAAGATCTCCATTGGGGTAGGATCGATAATAACTATTGTAGTTGCTATGGAAAATTCCTAGATCTACATACAGGTTAGGCAGGCGAACGCCAACTCCGCCAGAAAATTGTCTCATACTTCGATCAAGTCCATCGGCATCCATAGGATCGCCATAAAACGCTGCGCCTGCCCTAATCCTAAACATGTTAAAGCGATATTCAGCGCCCCCACGGTAATTGATGGTACTGGTAGCAAAACTTTTAATATCCTCATTGTTGGAATCCATGGAGAAGTCTGGAGAGCGGAGATTCATGCTGGAATAGTCGACATAATCTACATCAGCTGTAATAAAACCGTTTTTATTGAAAAAGAAGGTACCACCAGCACTAATTTTCATCGGGGAGCGTAGATTAATAGTAGTAAGGTAAACGTCGCTCACCGCATCTTCATCAAATTCAAGATTTCCATTTACATCGTAGAACTCTGCAAAAATATCCGCATCAAATTCTTCGTTTATTCTTGTCCATGTCGGAGTTTTAAAGGAAAAGCCCAGATTGATATAATCGATAGGTTTATAAATTAATCCAACACCCAGGTTAACTCCTGTACCATCCTGCAATAGATTTTCCTGCAAAGAATAATACAAAGCTGTAAGGTCATTATTGTCCAAAAACTCTTCGTTGTAGGTTTTGGTAGAGGAGAAATTGAGTGAAGAAACCGAAACATTTGCGCCGACAAACAGTTTGTTTTTGTAGTTTCCTCCATAAGAAAACGCAATCTCAGTTCTGCTCCCTTCGTTTTCGATTCGCTCGTCTTGGAAAGGATTCCCTAGTGCATAGTCTGGATCTTTAATATAATTTCCGTTGTCGTCTTTGAATATCAACCCCACGTCTAGCGGCAAGCCTGAAGGATCACCTATTGCCGGCTCACCAAAATCATTATAATCGTCTGCATAAAAATCCAACAGCGAGCTGGTGCCGCGCCTATCCGAATAATATCCAAAGTCACTTCTGTATAGTTGTGACCGATTGATGCTGATACCAAATGAGCCTCCACGCCAATCCCCCAGTTCTAAGGCATCTTTGACATTACTGATCACCACGCTAATGTTGGGTAAAGCGAAGTTGTTGGTCGTATTGTTTTGAATTTGATCCATGAATGTCGTTTCAGATTGTAGGTTTCCATAGGAGGCCGTAAAGCTGGCTTCTGAACGTCTAAAAAAGCCTAATCCGGCCGGATTTTCATGGATATTAGACACATCACCACCTATGGATGTATGCGTGCCGCCGATGCCGAGCACTCTTGCCGACCCGGTAGATCGGTATTGGCTGTACCTCAACGCATCTTCAAAATATCCTCCTTGAGCATGAGCTTCGTTAGCCGAAAAGGCAGCAAGGCCTGTTGCTATTCCAATTGCTAAAGTCTTAATAGATTTCATTTAATAAACGTTAAGAATTTTATATTTCCCCAAAATGAATAGGGTTGCCCGTTGTTTCCAAAACTTATTCTCCTTTATATTAGGATGAAAGAAAGATCTTGCCTCTCCAAAGAGCGGCAAGCTTGGTGCCGAATAAGCTTGATGGGTAAATATTAAACGAAGAAGGGACAAAAAAAGTAAAAAAAAGAGGGAATTAATTCCCTCTTCTTGAACTCCCACCAGAAGACCTTACGGCTCCTCCTCCGCTGCTGCCTGAGCTTCTGCTCGGTGCGCTGTAGGAAGGTGAAGAACTTCTTGATGGTGATGAATACGTACTCCTACTATTACTATTGTTAGAAGGTGTGGTCACCCTGTTATACTGGGGAGAGGTGCTTCTGTTATAGGATGGCGAATTATTTTGACTTGGTGCCGCATATCTCGAACGGGTAGCCGAACCTCTGTCAACCGAGGAAGGAGCCGAAGTTCGCAATGTTCTCGAAGGAGCAGTATAAGCGTCTCTGCTGGATCCACTGCTGGTTCTGCTCATGGCAGGGGAACTCACACTTCTTCGAGTAGGTGCTGCGGATGCAGCAGAGGCATTTCTCGAATTCGCATTGTAATAGTCATTCTCAGAACGGCTAAAGTCAGTTCTGGCATTAGCCCGGGTGCTAGGAGTGGATGTCCTGGACACAGCTTCTCTTCTGGCTGACGCTCTACTGCTGTTTGGAGAAGCAAGGTTTTCTCTTGATCTGCTAGTTGCTAAAGAACCCCTGGTCGGCCGCTGACCTCTTACAATTACTCTTCTGTTTTCAGATCCTCCGGGAACTACAATAATTGGACGGCCGTAGGCGTAGTAAGGAGAGTAGAAGGGATCATAATAACCCATCCCGTAACCATACCTCCATGGATTGCCGAAGCCCCAACCAAATCTACTTCCAAAGCCCAAGCCGAAGCCTAAAGAAAGGTTAAAGCCTGGTCGGAAATAACTGGGTCCCCAGAAAGGATCATAAAAGCCTCCAAATCCCCAGGGGCTAAAAGCCAAGGGGCTGTAGAAAGAGCTCATCATCCAAGGGTTCATGTTCCAAGAATTGAAATTGTTTCCGCTGTTTCCCCTGAAATTGTTGTAGATATTGATATCGCCACCTTCTCTGGCTATGGTCTCACCAGTGCTTTCATCAAAGTAAACGGTACCTTCCTCGGAGGCGGTGTCTTGGCTCTGATATTTAGCTAGGTATTCTGGGTTGACATTCTTCGCTGAAAAGTTTTCAGGGACATATTCTTCAGCATTGATCTGCTCCAGTTGTTTAAAGTTTTCCCGGTTGTTGTTCTGAACTGCAAATTCAGTGGCGACCTTGGCATCAGCAGCCATGAAGTACAGGTCGTCGGTTTCGCCTTTAAGCGCACTGTAATTGGTGCTGCAGGATGCAAGTCCCAACACCGCAATAGCGCCCAAGAACCGGATGGTGAATAGATTGTTCATATGCGTTTTTTGATTTTATAGCCCCACGATTATATACGTAGGTTTCCCCGAGGGGTTATCAATTTTTTTGATATATATTTGCTTTAATTCAGTTCGAATATAAAAAGTTTTTTTAATTACAACAAATTAAAATGAGTAAAGGACTACCAAAGCGGAGTGATGATTATTCACTGTGGTACAATGAATTAGTGAAAAAGGCTGACCTAGCAGAAAATTCGGATGTGAGAGGCTGTATGGTCATTAAGCCGTATGGATATGCGATTTGGGAAAAGATGCAGGCACAGTTGGACAGGATGTTTAAAGATACTGATCACGTCAATGCTTATTTTCCGCTTTTCATACCGAAATCTTATCTGTCAAAAGAAGCCAGCCACGTAGAAGGCTTCGCCAAGGAATGTGCGGTAGTAACTCATTACAGGCTAAAAAATTCAGAGGACGGTAAAGCTGTGGTGGTAGATCCCGAAGCCAAGCTGGAAGAAGAGTTGATTGTGCGGCCTACCTCTGAAACCGTTATTTGGAGTGCTTACAAAAATTGGATACAGTCTTACCGTGATCTTCCGCTGTTGATCAATCAGTGGGCGAATGTTGTTCGCTGGGAAATGAGAACCAGACTTTTCTTGCGCACAACAGAGTTTTTATGGCAAGAGGGCCATACTGCTCATGCAACCCGTCAAGAAGCTATTGATGAGACAGTACAGATGCTGAGTGTTTACGCTGATTTTGCCGAGAAGTACATGGCATTGCCGGTGGTTAAAGGGGTAAAAACCGCGAATGAACGTTTTGCCGGAGCCGAAGAGACCTACTGCATAGAAGGCTTGATGCAAGACGGCAAGGCACTTCAGGCTGGCACTTCTCACTTTTTGGGACAGAATTTTGCCAAAGCCTTTGATGTCAAGTTTGCTACCAAAGATGGTGGTTTGGATTATGTATGGGGTACCTCTTGGGGAGTAAGTACACGACTAATGGGCGCATTAATTATGGCCCATTCGGACGACAATGGATTGGTATTGCCTCCTAAATTAGCTCCTATACAAGTAGTCATTATTCCTATCTTTAAAAGTGAGGAAGAATTGGCAGCAGTGTCAGAAAAGGCAAATGAGATCGCTAAGAAGCTTCGTGGTCTAGGCATTTTAGTCAAATATGACAATCGCGACACCCAAAAGCCCGGTTGGAAATTTGCAGAATATGAATTAAAGGGGGTGCCAGTAAGGATTGCCATTGGCGCCCGCGATTTGGCACAGAACACGGTAGAAGTGGCGCGTAGAGACACGCTTTCCAAGGAGACCTTGGATCTTAACGCGGTATCTATTGAGGAAAAAATTCCTGCACTATTAGAAGAAATTCAGCAGAATATTTACAATAAAGCACTGGCCTTTAGGGTTGAAAACACTACAGAGGTCAATTCTTGGGAAGAATTTGAGGAAGTATTAAATACCAAAGGAGGATTTATTTCTGCCCATTGGGACGGAAGCTCCGAGACAGAAGAGGAAATAAAAGAATTGACCAAGGCAACGATACGCTGTATCCCATTAGATCAGGTTCAGGAAGAAGGAAAATGTGTCAGAACCGGTAAGCCTTCTAGGGGAAGGGTTTTGTTTGCAAAGGCGTACTAATTTGAAATGTTGATATTGATCAGATTTTGATTCGGGCGAAATATGATATAAGGTGTCTCACATTGTAGGATAAATCCAAGCGTGTGGGGCACCTTCTTTTTTTAAACCTTTTAATTGAAAAAAAATATAGCTACTTTCCCTTCTCGGTAGCCGGCGCAGGGGCCCGTCATCGCAGCGAGGGTGTTTGCTTTTGCTGTTTCCGTCCAATTTCGAAAATGCCATCTTATGGTTTGGTTTATCCTAATCAGTCTGTTAGCCTTAGGAGTCGTCCTTGTACTCGTAGAAGTACTGTTCATTCCAGGCACAACTATAATAGGGGCATTAGGAGTATTGGTAACAGGCCTGGGGATCTATTATGGTTTTGTATCTTTTGAAACCAATACCGCACTCACAATAACTGGATCGTCGCTGTTGGCACATGTGGTGATCATTATTTATGGTTTTCGATCAGGTGTGTGGAACAGGTTTTCACTCAAGGAAACCATTACCAGTAGAAGTTATGATGATCGTTTGGCAGGATTGAAAGTGGGACAGACAGGTCGTACGATTTCAGATTTCAGGCCCTATGGAAAGGTAGAAATCGGAGAAAGGATTTATGAGGCTAAATCTGAGGTAGGTTTTCTTTCTGCCGGGACGCAGGTTATCATAGAAAGGCTGGAGGACAATAAGATTACTATTAATAAAGCATAAATTATGGAAGAAACTAACTCACTATTTATTTTAGTTGTTGCCTTTGCAGGACTGGTTGTCCTCTTTGTTTTTCTCTATTTCGTGCCGGTCAACCTATGGATCACTGCCATCTTCTCCAATGTTCGGGTGGGGCTTCTCGAGTTGGTGGGGATGAGGATACGAAAAGTACCGCCTAGCATCATTGTAAACTCCTTAATTACGGCTACTAAGGCTGGATTAAATCTTACTACCAACGATTTGGAGACCCATTATTTAGCTGGCGGCAACGTGCCAGCTGTTATTCGAGCTTTGATTTCTGCCGATAAAGCGAACATTTCCTTATCGTTTAAACAGGCTACAGCCATAGATCTTGCGGGACGGGATGTATTCGAGGCGGTTCAAATCTCGGTGAATCCCAAAGTCATCAACACCCCAAATGTTGCCGCTGTTGCCGCTGACGGCATTCAGTTGATTGCCAAAGCGAGAGTTACAGTTAGAGCAAACATTGCTCAGCTGGTAGGGGGGGCTGGTGAAGAGACTATTCTTGCTAGGGTAGGGGAAGGTATTGTGACCTCCATCGGTTCCTCTACTAACCATAAGGTTGTGTTGGAAAATCCTGATCGGATTTCAAAGTTGGTGTTGGAGCGGGGGCTGGATTCAGGGACGGCTTTTGAAATCCTTTCTATCGATATCGCCGACATCGATGTAGGCTCAAATATTGGTGCCAAGCTTCAAATTGATCAAGCTTCTGCTGATCTAAAAGTCGCGGAGGCTAGAGCAGAAGAACGAAGGGCAATGGCCGTCGCGCTGGAGCAGGAAATGAAGGCAAGGAATGTGGAAATGCAAGCCAAGGTAACCGAGGCCGAAGCTGAAGTCCCCAAAGCTATTGCTGAATCATTCCGTGCGGGTAATCTCGGAATTATGGATTATTACCGCATGGAGAATGTTAAATCCGATACCAGTATGAGGGAATCCATTGCCAATTCTGATGCGGACAAAAAAGATAAGCCCAGAGATAAAAAATAATTATATAGCCCTTGGAAATCATTCTCTCCAAGGGCTATTTGTTACGCGCCTCTTTTGTTGCTTTTTTTCCTGATGTCTTCTTCCACTAAGGTGGGAGTTTCAATGACCGCTTCGTCTTCGGCGAGAATTTTTTGATTGCCTGGATCGATCACAATATTTTTATAATAAATGGGGAGAGAATATTCGCCGGTTTCCTTCATCAGCCCATATTTGTCACCTCTACGGATAATGATCTTATCATGCCCCTCTCTTCGTAGTTCATCAAATTTTGGAATGGAGATTTCATTGCCCCGCGCATCCACCAAGCCAAACATCCCGTTATTCTCCGTTAAGTAGTAATGATCATCGGTCATAGATATCCGCTCATAATAGTCAGATAGCAGCTCTTTACCGGATTTGTCTATGAGGTTAACTTTACCGTCTTTCTTAACAATAGCTATACCTTTTTTGAAGTCGCCCACTTCGGAATATTTGGGTTGGACAGCCAATTTGTCATTGGTATCAATAAAGCCCCATAATTGGCCAATTTTGACCGGCGCTAATCCTTCCACAAAGCTCCTAGCCCCTTCGTACCGGTTAGCGATCCTCAGCCTACCTGATGGGTCTACAAACCCATATTTACCATCTATCAAGGCACTGTTATAACCTTGCCCACCGGGGAGCAGAGCATGAATTCCTTTAGTTGGGGATACTTCCCATTTGCCTTTGGCATCTAAAAGTCCTATTCTCCCGTCTTTAAATTTTACTGTATAATGCCCACTTCCCGTTTTTGCTACGGATTCCATTTCCATTGCGTCCAACAAAATGCCATCTCTTTTCATGATGCGGCGTAGCCTGCCGTGAATGTATTCCAGCATGACGTCATTTTCTACCGCAATCCTATGGTAGCTGGTATAGCGTATTTCCGCCTTGTTAGTCATTGCTTTGATCAACATATACTCCTTGCTGTCCTTTGCGAAAAAGAAGTCATCACCCATATAAGTGATTTCATCAATGACTGGTTCAAGAATGTTTTCGCCATCCCGGTTGATTAATCCATATCCAGTAGCTTCTTTGGATAGGATCACGTTGTCGCTGATGCTGGCCAAGGAGTCATAGGCGTAATTCGGATCCTCAGATAAGGGTAAGAAGTAACCATGGGCACTTTTGGCAATGACCTGCCCGTTTTTAGCAATGTGAGCTGCATCATAGGATCCTAGCGGTTTGACCGTTTTTTGACCTCGGTCATATAGGAAATAAGCAATCCCCTTCTTGGCTAATAACAGGTTGTAATAAGTGTCGATAACATCATATTCAGCTTCAAATATTTTCTCTCCATATTCATGGTAAGCGCCAAATTTGCCATTGTTTTCCACAATGATCCAGGGTTCCAGATATTGAAACACCCTTGCGTTATCGACCCTGACAATGGTTTCATAACTTTTTCCCAGGAGGTTGAATGAATTTTCCCCTGTACTGACCCTCACGGCATTACCTAAAATATGAATAGTTTCATTGGTGATTTTCCGTTGTAAGGTGAAGCTTTCGTCATATATCTCCCAGGTCTGCCCGGCTGCAAAAGACCCCAACGCCGCTGTCATCAACACTGTCAAGACAGACTTTTTACCCCATGTTTGGCTCATACACTTTATTATTTGCGGGTAAATTAAACCTTTTGGCATGGCATTTCAAAAGGTTTTCTTGGGAATGGGCGGCCTTTAGCCGGAGATGAAAAAATAGGATTGTGTGTAAATCAAATAAGCCTCTGCAAGCCTTTGCGCCCATAATAGCCCGATCTTTGATGCTAGGAAGGAAGTTGATACACGGCTTTTCCTCAAAAATTCTTATGCAAATAATTATGGCAACACGACGTAACTTTCTTACCGCCGGACTGAAGGCGGCTACTATCACGGGTTTAGCGCCTATTATTTCTTCCTTTTCCATGGATTCTGCGTCAACTGCAGGTGGATTCCACCCGGGATCAACGCCTCAGGAAACTCCCAAAGGACATTTCAAGCCCAAGCAGTCTTTCGGCTTTGGAGGGGTAGCAATTGGCAATGCATTTAGACCTACCTCGGATCAACAGGCAGAGGAAGCAATGCAGGCTGCGTGGGATGCCGGGGTGCGCTACTTCGACACCTCTCCTTGGTATGGGTTAGGTTTAAGTGAAAGACGTTTTGGTCACTTCTTGCACAATCAGAATCGAGAAGAGTACATTATTTCTACCAAGATTGGTCGTCTTCTACATCCTTCGAAGGATGTACCAAAAACCATGTGGGTGGACCCTTCGCCCTTTACGTACAACTACGACTATTCCGCCGAAGGGACCAGAAGGTCTATTGAGGACAGCCTCCAACGTTTGGGAATTGAAAGCATTGATGTTGTATTTATTCATGACTTGTCTCCTGACAACGGTGACATGAAGGAAGATTGGGAAACTTATTTCAAGGAGGCTGAAAAAGGTGCCATGCCGGAGCTGACGAAAATGAGAGAAGAAGGGTTGATCAAAGCTTGGGGATTTGGCGTGAACACCATAGCACCAATCCTAAAGGCTTTGGAGGTGGCGGATCCGGATATCTTTCTGTCGGCAACCAAATACTCCTTGATAGATCACAAAGAGGTATTGGATAATTTATTTCCGGTTTGTGAAGAACGAGGTGTGTCCATTGTATCTGGTGCGCCATTAAATTCTGGATTTCTTGCCGGCATTGATCGGTACAATTATTCCAACGAGATTCCTCCACAGTACCTGGAAAAGCGTAAGCGCATACAATCTATATCGGCGCAGCATGGCGTGGATATGAGAACTGCCGCACTTCAGTTTTGTGCGGCCCCTGCGGTAGTGTCGGCTGTTATTCCCGGCACACGGGATGCCGCGCAGGCTAGGGAAAATGTCGAAGCGATGAAAGTAAAGATTCCCTCAGAATTCTGGGCTGCCCTAAAGCAGGAAGGTATTATAGAAGAACATGCGCCTGTGCCCGGATAACAAGCCAATTGAGAGCGTCTAGGGAATCAAGGACATAAAAAAGGGCTGATCGGTTAGGATCAGCCTCTATCTATGTAATGCACCTAAAGATTAGCTCAGCTTGAATCTGATAGGTAATCTCATTTTCACCCTTACTGGTTTACCTCTTTGCTTACCAGGCTCCCATTTAGGAGCATTTTCTACTACTCTCTTGGCTTCTTCGTCGCAACCGCCGCCGATACCTCTAAGGATCTCAACGTCTTGAATAGATCCGTCAGTGTTAACTACGAATACTACATATACAGTACCTTCAATACCCATCCTTCTTGCTTGAGTAGGATATTTAAGGTTGTTGCTTAGGTATTTGTTCCAACCTTCCATTCCGCCCGGAGGAGTTGGCATGGTTTCTACCACGTCAAATATTTCATCAGCCTTTTCTTCCACAGGTGGAGCCTCAGCTATGACCACTTCCTTGATCACAGTTTCTTCTTTAACGTCGACGTCAAAGTTTACTTCTATCTCTTCAATCTCCACTTCATCGGGCACCTCCTGAATCACCGGCTGCTCCACAGGTGGTGGCGGCGGTGGTGGTGGCTGCTCAGTAATCGGAATATCGAGTAATTCTTCAAATGCGTCATCTACTGTACCCAAATCCTTTAAAGTACCGTCATCGTATGACTTGTACTCAAAAGCAAACAGGACTACAGCAACGCTGATGGCCAAACCTAAGTTCAGGAACATTCCTGACTTATTGTTTAGATCAGCTTTGGGTGTCTTTTTAGCTTCCATGTTAACTTCCTATAAAGGTTAAAACTCTTTTCTTGTTAGAGAGAACAATTGTAAACAATTATTTTTATTTATACAAGACTACTTTGTTTCCTGTAGAAAATATAAAAACAAACGGTTCCAATTGCCCCTCCGGCAATATTTGCTAGCATATCCCACAAATCGAACGATCGACCAGGTATGAATCGCTGCAAATACTCCACTAATATAGCAAATCCAATTCCAAAAACTAAATAGTTAGTAATAATTTTTTTTGTATTTAGCTTTTGATTTGTTCCAGCCCTTCCTACCCTGTTCCAAAGGAAAGTGAGGATCAGAAACAAAGTCAGGTGCACCAGCTTGTCAAAGCCAATCACATCGGGTGTTTTTGGTAGTTGCTCACCAGGTGTCAGTGTAGCTACCAAGATGGCCATCAGCCATAAAACCGCTGGAAGCGTTCTTTTCAAATTATGCTCCAACCAATTCAGCGTAGGCCTCAGCTGAAAGAAGATCGACTGACACTTCCCCGCTTAGTCTCACCTTGATCATCCATCCTTCACCATAAGGATCCTCATTTACCAATTCTGGTGAAGCCTCCAAAGCCTCATTTAATTCGGTTATTTCTCCGGTTAAAGGCATAAACAAATCCGAAACCGTCTTTACGGCCTCTACCGTACCAAACACTTCTCCGGCCTCGATAGTTTCGCCTACCGTTTCTACTTCCACAAAAACGATGTCACCCAATTCTCTCTGTGCAAATTCGGTGATGCCTATTGTAGCCATGTCGCCTTCGATTTTAACCCACTCGTGGTCTTTGGTGTACTTTAATTCCTTTGGAAAGTTCATTTATATTTAAATTTTAGAATCCAAAAATACAGGCTTTAACCATAGGATAAAACCTATTCACTCAAATTAAATGTCAGCTGGCCTCCGAATGCGGTCGAACTTCTCCTGAACGCAGTCGATATTTTCGGTCCATTGATAATTCGGTCAAAGTACAAGCTGACATTCAGTTTTTGGTTGACCACATATCCAATGGTGGGCCTGATGCTAATGTTCAAATTGCCATTGGTAAGGGTGTTGATTTCCTCAATTTTTCGCTGAATAGTTTCTGTATCTACTATCCTTGTTGATACTCTAAAGGTGAGGTCATTACTCAAGACTTCTTCTCTTCCCTGAATCTTAAAAGGAATCCTCACACCCGCCTTGGTATAGCCTAAATCGAAGCGGATATCCATACTCCGTTGCTCGGTCACCTGCGCATTGGAGAAGTTTAGTCCTATTGTGCGTTCTGTATTATATTCAAAAGCAATATTCATTCTATCCCGTGTCAATAGATCCAATCCTACCAATGGGGCAAACCGCTCTTGAATAACCACCTGGTTGAGGATAAATATGGGAATATAGGCGCCAAATTCATCAGTTAAGCTAGCATAAGGGATATCCTGCAGGGTGTTGTACAGCTCCAATCCGTTTTGGTACAACAGTGAGTTGGAAAAATTACTCACGTCATAAGAGGAGGAGTAATTATGCGTTAGATTTATTGAAGAGAAATGCTCCTGCAAAGCCGGTATCCGTGACAAGCCGTTGTAGGACAATCTCCAGTTGGGCAGGGGCATTTTCGGGAATGGATTTAAACCCACTTCCTCCGCACTTTTTCCTGAGTAAGCCGCTAGAAATGCGGGTATCAATACACTTTGGCCATTGATGTTGTATTCTCCACCGGGATTTTGGTTTTCCAGTCTGTTTTTGATAATTGCTCGGTATTGCTCAAAGCGCCGAAACAACGGTGAATTATGCTGTGCATCATCTTTATTAAAGGCAGTCTTGATCACATTATAGCTGATACCATAAGACCCCAAACGGTTAGGATTTATAGAAGTAAAATCACCGGATTCGTTCTCTCTCCTAAAAATCTCGCTGTATTCCCCCGTTTCTCGTTTTCTTAGCTCGAAGGTGATCCTGAAATCCCTGATGGGTTCTACTACAGAGGTGACTTGAAGATTTCGAAGTTCATTTTGTCGGAATGTCTGCGTAAGCTGGTCGCTGGGAGCAAGTAGGCCCTGATTGGCCAAGTCAAACCGGATATTGCTGTTTTGACTACCAAATAGAAAGCCGAGTCCCGGATTCATAAAGCTTCTATCCATCCCCAATAGCCCTGTGTTTTCCATATAGCCAGGAAGAAAGGTACCTTGACTCAATTGGTAACGGAAGTTTATCTCTTTTATCATGGTAGCCAGCTTTAATAAGCTACTTCCCAATCCTTCACTGGCAGGGCTGGTTTCTTCTTGCTTTTCAGCATTTGGATTGGGCCTGCCGGGGATCGTGGGGCGCCTTGGTGCATTGAGGCTTCTCAATTTGCTATTTTTGCTATATAATTTTACCAAGTCTAACTTACCTGCGATAACTCTGTCCCTTGTATTTTGAATTACGTTTCCAAGGGTGTCTCTTTGGCCAATGGAGCCTGTCATCCAGGTGTAGGTGGCCTCATAGCGGGCATCAGCATTGATCCAGTCCGTCAAGGGAAATTTATCGAACGGAATCTTGTAATTGGCCACAAACTGCTGCGTATAATTGGTAGTTCTTCCCAGCCTTTTGATGTTAGCCCGCAGAGAGTCTAATTTTGCTTCGGTATCCAGCTCCCCTTCCGGTTCATCCACTACGGCATTTACACTGGAACTAAAGTCCAAACTGAGGTTCTCCGTCAAATCCCAATTTAAACTGTAGAAGCGGTTAATAAAGAAACTCTTCTGAAATAGTGGGTCAACGCCTGCAGTGTTTAATTCATCATTACGGTTCTGCGTTTTCATATAGGTACGATCCACATCTACCCGTGCAGACAACATGGAAGGAACGAAATTAAAGTTGATGTCCTTAATCAACTGCAGGTATTTACTGTCCAAAAAGCTTATGTCCTTAAAGGGTTCGACGATCAAAGGGTTGGGCTGGTAGTTGTAGGCCAGGTTACCCCTGTAGGTCTCAAACACATAGCTCTGCGTCTGGATGTTGCTCTGAACCACGGAGCCATAGGCATATGATGCTGAGAAGTTTTCAACATCGTAAATTCTATTTGTTTCTTTTTCCGGGCTGCGGAGCTTACGGACGTTATTTAAGGCAAAATTCTTCCTTCGAGACTGATCCATCACCAAATTTTTGTATGCTTCGCGTTCCTCGTCGGTTCGGAATTTCTGTAAGGCGACCTCAAAGGGTACGTCAGCGTTTAATGGATCATATTGTGGCTTGGTTGAACTGTTTTCAAAACTGATGTACAACGGCACACTCAAATTCAAACCTTGGGGTAGAATTTTGTCTACATTGACATTTGCAGACACATCATATTGGGTAGATGATTCTCTTGCTCGCTCTGACAGCCGCGTCTCTAATCCGCCAAAACCGAAGGTGTTGTGTCTAATAGAAGAAGAAATAACAGCAACATCAGCAATCTGTGCATTTAATCTTGCATTAGCTGCCCAACCAGACGATTTATTGAAGTCGGTTACCCGCAGCTCGTTGGCCCATATGCAGATAGATTTGCTTCCTCCTCCAGTTCTGCCGGGGTTACGGATCCCGATCATCATGCCTTGCACCTGGCTCAGTTCAGGTCTACCTACTACTGTAACTTTATACTGTCGTACCTGACTTGAAAAGGCTAAATTTTGCGGCGTACGACTATTATCCCTTTCTGCCTTTACCCCTACAATTTCATCGAAGGCAATATCAATCTCATTTTCCAAGGGCCAAATCTGTCGCGGGTCACGTGTGCCTGGCCTAGTGAGGATCAGTGGAACCTCGATTTCATAATAATTGTCGGTGTAATCTGTGCCTAATCGCAAAAAGGCAGTTATTTCACCATCCACGGCGTCTTGGCTTTCCGCATGTAGGAACATTTTCAAGCGGCCATACTGTACCAGGTCCTGGCTGACGTTTTTAAACACTGCCCGAGCATCTCTTGCCTGAAGGTTTTCTACGCATAATCTCAAGGACTGCTCGTTCAACTGTCTTTCTACCGTTGATGTATTGTCTCTATCTCTTTCAATACCTGGAGGCAACACATAAGGGCTTTGGGTTTCCGTGCCTTGTCCATTTTCTTCAATGTTGACTACACCCACTGTCAAATTCGAATTGTCGGGCTCGGGGATTTCCGCTAATCCCCGCTCATACAATGATTCTTGGAAAGTTCTCCACTGACTGCCTACCATCTGGAACTTTGCCATTCTCAACACCACGGGTTGCTGGAAATCTGTCAGGTAAGTTCGCATAAAGCGGATGGACTTAAAACCCGATATGCCACCATAAGCCTTGTCAGGCTGTCTTACTGGAATACGGAACAAAAACCATTTCACCTGTTCGCCTTTTTCGTAATGAATCACCTGATCCACGATATGGTTTTTACCCACTTCCATCTCAGATGGACGCAGTTCTACCCGATATTCGTAGTAGCTTTCCAGTTCATTAATGGTGTTGTCATTGTTTAAATCTTCATTATCAGGTACGTTGGAGCCAGAGGGTGTATAAGGCAAATTGCTGTTGGAGACGATGGGGCTATTACCTTCCATGCCGTTAAAGCGTTTGTACCGTTGAAGGATTTTGACGTTGTTTTGATCGAATTCCTCATCTAGATAATATTTAAAGTCATCAGCGGAAGGATCAGCCAAAATTTCCTGCAATGCATTGGCCGACACATTGAGTCGATTGATGAAACGGTTAGCGAAATAGGCTACTTCATCAGCGCTACTCAGTCCATCTAGACCTACATCCTGATTGTTTCTTGCACTAGAGGAATTATCAAATGCTGGGGTCAAAAACTGTTTTGAAGTCACTCTACCCCATTCGTTTTCCGTTGTCTGGGAAGCATCCCCATCGGGTGGAAGCCCATTCTCAAAGGCATGCCTACCATCAGACATTACATCCTCTGAAACATCTCCTAAATTAAACACCAAGGTACCTCCTGTAGTGTTGTTTTCGTTGAAGATGCCATCGAGTACTCGACCGTTTTCACCTGGAAGGAAAGGGTCCATCATCCAGAATTCGATATATTCGATATTGTTTCGATCAAAGTCGACTTCAGATGTAATTGCTCTTGTTATACCTCCATAGTTTTGTCTTGGATTTGGCAGAAGCCCTTCCGGTGTCAGGTTGGGATTGTAATTGTACATCCCTCGCTCATGGGGGAAATATGCCAAATCGAACAGGGTTTCCGGTAATATGACATGCTCCCTGGATCTACCAGGGAATATCTCTTGAGGGCGCACGCTTCTTACATAGTGATTGCTGCGGTCTTCCTCCCCAATATTAGCAGGAACGCCTCGGCCGGAATTTCGATAAAAGACATTGTCAATGTTATACCAAGCCAACCTTGCCCGTCGATAGGCATTACCTAATCGATCTTCGGTTTGGAAGCTTAAGTCAAATCTGTTATCATCTGTTGCAGGCGTGGAAGCCAACTTCCATGTCTGTGGGGAGTTACCCAGGCTGAAAGGAATAATGGCAGATTCAAAATCATCTATATAGGAAGCCCCTTCACCGTTAACTTTGTTGGATGTGCCGGGGATCAGGTGGGCAAATTCACCGCTGAACTGAAACAAGGATGGCTCTTTAGTTTCAGTAAATGGGAGGGCATCAGCCAGTTTGGTGAGAAATCGCGATTCGTCGCTATAGTTCATATCCAAACCCCATAGACTGTTTTTTAATGTTTCATTCCCAGTGGCTATCCTGCTGATATTAGGCCTCTCATTTAAGTACAGAAAAGTACCTCCTAAGGAGAAATTATCACTGAACATATAATCCAACCGAGTACCAAGGAGACTTCGGGTTTGGAAGGAGACCAAATCTGCTTTTTCAAAACTGATCCGTATGTTTTTACCTGACTGAAGAATGCCTTCATTTAAGATAACTACACGACCGATATTATAATCCACCGTAAAATCTACCCCCTCGGTTAAAGGGATATTGCCTGCCGTTACCAACACAGAACCCTCAGAAATATTCAGACCTGGAAGCATGATTTCAGCGGAAGATCCGGCGGTAAATTTACCCTTTAAAAAGTACTTGTTGAGGCGGGTAACCAATTCTGCGTCTGCCTGAGTGGTTCTATAAAGTGTATCAAATACGTATTTATCAGCTAGGCTCGCTTCGGATGCTTGAAAGTGTCTCTGCAGGTTATGTCCAAAAGGCTCCAGCACCGGAAAAATCAACATGCCTTGCTCGGGCATAATGGTCAATCCGGGTACGAAGTCAAAATTTCCGTCTGGTTGCGGATCGTTTTGAGGATTTAGTTTATCCAGGTTCATCAGGCGAATTAGAGGCACGTCTTTGATGTTTTGGCCTTCCAACAGACTAGGGTTGTCCATGCCTGTCCTATCGTCCCGGTAGATTACCTGCAACTGGAACCCTTCCCTTTGGATCTGGCTTGCATTGAAGTTATAGATATTCTTCATCATGAGATCCCAAGAAGGCAGTTGGGTATTGATCCTGCCAGGCCTCAGCATTTTCAGGAAGATAATTTCATTTTCAGCGCGATTCTGATAATCTTCAGACAGCTCCCCCACTTTGTACGATTGCCCGTTAAAGGTATACTCATACGCCACAGCCACGACCTCATCATTTTGAAGTTTGCGGGTAAGTGAAATATAGCCAAGTTGTCTATGGAAGGTGTATTCATTAGCTTCCAGCTTCCTTGCTCCATTGATTTGCTCAAAATCGGTTCCTCTTACAAGGTTAAGATCATTGGCAATAGCTGTAGCTGCATTATCGTATGGTCTGAAGCTGGGATTGGACGTCAGATTGTTGAAAAGGGAGTTAGCAGCATTGGAGGCAGGTGAGGAAGGATTGCCTCCGCCCACATTGGGATTGTCAGGGCGGTAGATTCGTTGTCCTTCACCTAGATCCAAGAACGCGGCAAAATTGCGAAGAGTTTGGGTATTGTTTGCCCGGTTCATGATATAAACTTCAACCCTGGTGATATTTACTCCAGAGAGAACCTGTGGCAATCCCCTTAGCCAATTTTCATAGTTTTCACGAAAAAAATGTCCCAAGAAAAAATGCCTGTTCTCATCGTAGTCCGAGGCCCTGATTTCGAACGGCCTTCCCTGGTTGCCTCCCTCAATGACAATTTCATCCCGCTGACCCCGTTGTGTGGAGGCTACGGCGGTCATGAATAATTTACCAAACTGCAACTGGGCCTTGACGCCGAATAGATTTTGCGCCCCTTGGATGAGGCTATTTTGTACCGGCATACTGACATTGCCTATTTCAATGCTTTTAATAATGTCTTCTTCAAAACCGCTGTATTCCACTTTCAATTGGTTTTGAAAGTCGAAGGAATTGTTGCTGTCAAAATTGGCTCCAATGCGCATTTTCTGGCCCAGGGTTCCGTTGACACTCATTTGGATCTGCTGGTCAAAATTGAAGCCCCCGTTACGTTGCTGTCTAATAGGGATGGATGGATTGTCAATTCGCCTAAACATGCCCCCGAAATCCAGGTTAACATTGCCGGTTGGGACAATGTTGATCTCACTGCCTCCGAATATCCTGTCGAAGGTGGGGCTAAGGGTAATAGGAGGTATTAATCCCCGTCCACTCACTGCGCTTTCACCATCCATGCCCCGGGAGCGGTTTCTCCAGTATTCCTGTCTCAGGCGCAGTTCCTGGATCTTAGAGAATTCATCAAAGTCATATGTATAGCCGGGCTGTACAGCACCGGAGTCAAGGGGTTCGGTGACTCTGTAGCGAAAGGTAGAATCAAGTTCCACTTCAATACGTTGTTGGGCAGGTGGCTGTAATACAAAAGGAGAAGGCTTTTGCAGGAATGGATTTTGATTGGGAAACAGCGGATTTGTCCGGTAGTTGTTCCACAGCAGGAAGGACGGCAAAGTCCTCCTTTTATTTAACGAATCGAGGTAATTAATTGTGGTGTCGCCCCGCGTCTGAGGCAACAGAGGATTAAGATGAGGGATAGTGTCATTTTGACGGGCAAATACAGCTGAAGAGAGGCATGGCAATATGAAAAAAATCAACAAAATTATTGTTGTATAATGCCGAAATAATATACCACCTGTAAAAGTATATGAGTGTGCAACGCTCAATGTAGTACCCAACTAAAATGACTTTAAAGATGCCTTAATTAAATCTTCTAATGAAATTTCAGGGCCGGATTTTTTGATGACAGATTCAATATTTTTTTCAGCCACTGCTTTTGTAAAACCTAAAGTCATCAACGCTTGTAACGCCTCCTGTTTAATCTTATTGTTTTTATTGATGAATCCAGTCCCCAGCTTCACACTTTCTTGATAGCTGTCTTTTTTAACCTTATCCTTCAGTTCAAGCACAATTCTTTGAGCCGTCTTTGTACCGACACCTTTCACTTTTTGTATAGTCGCGTGATCACCCTGAATAATAGCTTGCTCCAATTCCTGAGAGCTTAAGGAGGAAAGGATCATTAGGCCAGTATTAGGCCCCACACCACTAATTGAAATGAGATCCATAAACATTTTCTTTTCAGCCTCTTCCTTGAAGCCATACAGGGTGTGGCTATCTTCTTTGACACTTAAGTAAGTGAGGAGCAAAATTTGCTCCTCATCTTTAATTGCTGCATATGTATTTAAGGAAATCTTGACTTGGTAGCCTACCCCGTTGACATCGATGATGACATAGGTAGGGTCTTTATAAGCAAGTTTTCCTTTAAGATAAGCAATCATATCTGATTCGGGGTTTGTGCGTCTACCACAGCAATGGCGACCATATTGACAATCTCTCTCACCGAACTACCGAGTTGTAGCACATGCACAGGCTTGTTCATGCCCATCAAGATCGGACCAATGGCCTCGGCATTGCCCAACTCAGACAACAGTTTGTAGGCAATATTTCCTGAGGCCAAATCGGGGAAAATCAATGTATTGGCTTTCTTATCAGCAAGTGCACTGAATGGATAGTTTTCCTTTTGTAAAGGCTCGTCTAAGGCAACATTGGCTTGCATCTCACCTTCAATAACCAAATGAGGATACTTTTCTTTGGCTTTGGTCGTAGCAAGCGCGGCCTTGGTAGGGACATCTCCCTTCGCCGATCCAAAGTTGGAGTAGGACAATATTGCGATGCGTGGCTCTAAGTCGAAGAAGCTCACCCCTTTGGCGGTAAGGCCTATGATTCCAACCAATTGATCAGCAGTAGGGTTGGCATTAACTGTGGTGTCAGCAAAGAAATAAGGACCCTTTCCTGTATTCATAATATACATACCTGCTACCCTTTCTACACCGGTTTGTACGCCGATAACGTGAAGTGCCGGGAGAATGGTTTTTGGATAATCCTTGGTCAAGCCGGAGATCAACGCATCAGCATCACCCGTTTCGACCATCATCGCTCCAAAGTAATTGCGATCCCGCATCAGTTTTACCGCTTCCTGAGGTGTCATCCCTTTTCTCTTTCTTTTCTGATAGAGGACATGGCCGTAGGCTTCCAAGCGTTCGTTTTCCTCAAAGGGATCGATGATAATCGCATCATGAAGGTCCAACGCATGTTCTTGGATAAGGGCATTAATTTTTTCACGGTTCCCCAAAAGTATTGGGATGCCAATCTTTTCGTCTTGAATAATCTGAGCGGCTTTTAAAATCTTTCTGTGATCCGCTTCCGCAAATACTACCCGTTTTGGATCTTTTTTCGCTCTGGATATTACGCGGGACATCAGACGTTGATCAATGCCTATTCTTTCTTGTAGTTCAAGTTCATAGGCATCCCAGTCAGTGATAGGGTGTTTTGCCACGCCGGAATCAATGGCTGCTTTTGCCACTGCGGGTGCTATAGTAGTGATCAAGCGAGGGTCTAATGGTTTGGGGATGAGGTAATCTCTTCCAAAAACAAGCTTATTGTCACCATAGGCTTTGTTGACAATATCCGGTACGGGTTCCTTAGCGAGTTTGGCAATGGCTTTAGCTGCAGCCAATTTCATGTTTTCGTTAATAGCTGTAGCTCTGACGTCCAATGCACCTCTAAAGATATAGGGAAAGCCGATGACGTTGTTGACTTGGTTGGGATAATCAGATCTTCCTGTAGCCATGATGACGTCTTCTCGGGCAGAGGTAGCCAACTCGTAGCTGATTTCAGGATCTGGATTGGCTAAGGCAAACACCAACGGGTCCCTAGCCATTAATCTGACTTGATCCTGGGTGACGGTATTTCCAGCTGAGAGTCCTAAAAATACATCCGCATCCTTCATCGCTTCAGTCAGGGTAAATATGTCCCTATCCGTAGCTAAGACTTCACGGTGCTCATCCATGTCAGGGCGATCTTTTCTCACTACACCATCCCGGTCACATACCACGATGTTTTCCTTTCTGACACCGAGGCTCATATAGAAGTAGGTACAGGATATGGCAGCGGCGCCGGCGCCATTGACTACCAATTTTATATCTTCAATCTTTTTGTCAATCAATTCCAAGGCGTTAAGCAATGCCGCACCTGAGATAATGGCTGTCCCATGTTGGTCATCATGCATTACGGGAATCTTCATCTCCTGCTTCAGGGTTTGCTCGATGTAAAAACATTCTGGTGCTTTGATGTCTTCTAAGTTGACGCCTCCAAAAGTTGGCTCTAAAGACTTGATGATCTGAACCAGTCTTTCCGGATCCTTTTCATCTATTTCAAGATCAAAAACATCAATACCGGCAAATTTCTTAAACAGCACTCCCTTTCCCTCCATGACAGGTTTGGATGCCTCTGGGCCGATGTCTCCAAGACCCAAAACGGCAGTACCGTTTGAAATCACGGCGATTAAGTTGCCTTTTGAGGTGTATTTATACGCAGCTTCTTTATCAGTATGGATTTCCTTGCAGGGTTCGGCCACTCCAGGTGAGTAAGCAAGCGCTAAATCCAATTGACTCGACAGCGGCTTCGTTGGTACAACTTCTATTTTACCCGGCTTTTCGTGGGTATGATAATTAAGGGCATCTTCTTTTCTGATCTTAATAGCCATAAATCCTGTTTAATTGGTATACTTTTATTTTTCCCCCTCAGAAGAGGTCGGGAACTCCGTCGCTAAAAGGATGGTTTCAATTTCCCGCAACGAGGCTCGATGGGATTCATTTGGGTAATAAACAAAACCCTCTATGTAATACAGCTTACCCCGTTTTTCATCTACAATGGTATAAGATATAAATGATCCTCCCATGCTGATGTTGTGGGTTCTCCACTGACTTCGCAGCTCAATCGCATACCTTCCTTGTACCGTTATATTTCTAAAAGAAGGCACTGAGGCTTGCTGCGTTTCGATGTAACTATTGCGGTTATCAGGATCGCCAAATATTCTTGTTCTGGTGATGTCATCCCTGAGTTTGATGATATTGTCAGGGAATACCTGTTCTTCGGAAACATAGTCCGTTTCATAAAAGAACAAGCTGATATCCGGACGTCTTGGGGTGGGGGTGGGTTGACGGAGCCACATAAAGTTATCGTCCTCCATTACGAACTGATAGGAAGCAGGTACATTGATCCCTATGCCAAATTTTTCTTTCCCTTTCGAATGGATAGCGCCGTTCTTCCGGTTCAGGATACCATTTGCTAATCTTTCCCGCTCCCTTACTTCGTACATGTTTTGCAGCTTGTCTTTGTTGTCTTTGAGGTTTTTGATCAACTGTTCCTCATTGGCACCAAACAGGTAAAGAACTACCTGTCCTATAGCAAATTCGTTTTCGTTTCGGAGCATAAACAGTGAGGGATCATTCCTGACTTTTTCCTTAGACTCTTGATTAAACTGAGCGTTGATTACCTGGCTGCCATGGTTTTTGTCATCGAAGGTCGTTACGTAGATGATATTGGTCGCGTTTTTAAGTACACGGTTCATGGCCCTGGGATCAACTCTTCGCAGGTTGAAAATTTTTTCTTGCCGCTCAAGACCTCGGATGTCCTCCTCAAAAATATCCCGCAGCGCATCGCCCACCGGTCCTTGGTATTTTAATGAGTCAATTACCAAAATAATTTCCCCTATTTCACCCCTGGCTTTGGGCTTGGTAGAGTCGCTATTGCCCTCGTGATTTTCTTCACCACATCCGACGAAGGCTAAAGGAACAAACAATAAGAGTATCAGGAACGCTTTTTTTATGGTCATAATATGGATTTGAAGATATGCGTTCAATTTACGCATAAATCAACGGAAAAAAAATGAGAATTAAGGATTTAGTTAATCTATCAGCCTATGATCAATTTCTGCCCGGGTTTGATCTGGTTGTTGTTGAGGTTGTTGAGCTTTTTAAGCTGCTCAATGGTCACACCTTCCATCTTACGGGAGATGAGCCAAAGAGAATCTCCTGGCTGGACGGTGTACACTTTGGCATTGCCCTCAGCATCGGAGTTGGAAACGAGCGTAGTTCCAAGGGCTGGATTTTGGGTATAGATGGTGAGATTCTGTCCTACTTTGATGAGGTTGGAATGGAGTGAATTCCATTGTTTGATGTTTGCCACAGTGGTGTTGTGTCTTTGGGCGATTGAACCCAAAGCGTCACCTGGGCGGACGCGGTATATGATCCTATTGGTGGATTCAGCGGCTGTTTCACGATAGGGTTCAACCTGCTGGGCAAGCAGTTGATCCATTTTGACGTTCAATGAGTCCATGATCCAATCTTTGTTCTCCGCCAAGAAGGTAGCTTTAACCTTTGGTATTCTTAGCGCATAGTGCTTATGGGACTGAGGGATCTGCCTCTTCAGAATGGATGGATTTAACTCTTCCAAATCTTCAATACAGATGCCGGAAAGCTGGGCAAAATGCTCGAGGTCAAGTGTGTTGTCAAGCTTAACTTTGTCATAGGCCATAGGAAAAGCCGGTTCTTCCAACACTATATTATGCTCATCTGCGTAGCGGAGTACATACATGAAAGCCTGAAATTGCGGTATATAGCTGCGGGTTTCTCTCGGTAAGTAATTGTAGATCTGCCAAAAATTGTGCTTTCCGCCAGAACGACGGATGGCTTTACGCACGTTACCTGGTCCGCAATTATAAGCTGCCAAGGCCAATTCCCAGTCCCCAAACATCCTATGGAGCGCCTTGAGGTATTTCAATGCTGCCTCTGTCGCCAGCTCAGGATCCATGCGATCATCCATATGACTGTTGACATAGAGCTTATATTCTCTTCCGGTAGCCGGCATAAACTGCCATAAACCCATCGCGCCAACCCTTGATCTTGCCCTGGGGTTCAGCCCTGATTCAATGATGGCCAAATACTTTATGTCATCAGGCATATTGTGCCGGGCAAGCGCTTCTTCGAATAGAGGAAGGTAGGTGTCTTTCCTTTCCAGAATCATTCTGGCGTAGCCCCTATTCCTTACCGTAAAGTAGTGGATAAATGAAAAGATGGTCTCATTAAGCTCAAAAGGCATTTCTGTGTCCATGGCCTCAATCCGTGCCTTGACCTGATCATAAGTAAAATCAGGGATATATTCGTAATCGTATTGAGGGAGGATCATACCCTCATCTTCTTGTTGAGAAACTTCTAAAAAATCAAGCAGATCCTGGCCATGAGTAGGTTCAACCATTAAAAAACCGAAATAAAGGGCTATAATAACCGATTTAACTAAATTTTTCATGGCCAGGATATTGATTACTTATTTATTTGATTCCAGTAAATAATTGGCAAAAGCATAAAGATCAGCTTCTTTAAAAGAATTTGCCATTATTTGTAACCCGATGGGGAGCCCGCTCTTGTCTTTGCCATTGGGTATAGAAATCGAAGGAACACCAGATACAGAAGCTTGGACTGTAAACAAATCTTCCAGATACATAGCTACCGGGTCATTGGAATGTTCCCCAAACTTAAATGCCGTTGATGGTGTCGTCGGCATGATGATATAATCATATTTGGTCAATAAATCCTCCGTATAGGATTTGATCAACCTCCTTACTTTTTGTGCTTTGGTGAAATAAGCATCATAGTAGCTGGCACTTAATACAAAAGTCCCCAACATAATCCTTCGCTTTACCTCTTCGCCAAACCCTTCGGAGCGCGTCAGCTTATACATACTCTCCAAGTTATGTGCGTTAGGCGTTCTATAACCATATTTAACCCCATCAAAACGGGACAAATTGGAGCTTGCCTCTGCAGTAGTGAGGATGTAATAGGTGGGGAGTACATACTCTAAAAGCGGAAACTCCACCTCTTCTACCTGATGTCCCTCTTCCTGTAAGCGATTCAAAACACTTTGGGTATTCGTTTTGATCTCTTCCTGAAGCGAGGGAGACTGAAGCGTTTCTTTTAAATAAGCGACTTTTACATTCTTGTTGAAGTGTAAAAGCTCACTATAGTTGGGTACCGGCTTTCTCGACACTGTGCTGTCGTAGTCGTCAGGGCCGGCCATTATTTCCATAACCAAAGCATTGTCCTTTACATTGGTAGAAAAGATACCAATGGTATCGAAGGAAGAAGCATATGCAATGAGTCCATAACGAGACACCCTAGAATAGGTGGGCTTAATACCCACGATACCGGTAAAGGCCGCCGGTTGCCGAACAGATCCTCCCGTATCCGTACCCAAAGAAACGGTACAAAGATTGGCTTGGACAGCTACTGCTGATCCTCCGGATGACCCGCCTGGAACTCGTGACTCATCAATGGCATTCAGCACTTTGCCATGTACGGAATTCTCGTTGGATGAGCCCATTCCAAACTCATCACAATTCAATCGTCCGATAATGATGGCATCCTCATCAATCAGCTTCTGCACAGCCGTAGCCGTAAACTGGGATTCAAACCCTTCCAGGATTTTGCTGGATGCGTTCACCACATGGCCTTCATAGCACAAGACATCCTTTATGCCTATTACCATTCCGGCCAGCTTTCCCGCTTTACTTGAAGCTATTTTTTCATCTATAATTTCCGCCTGCTCTAAAGCGGATTGGGTATAAACTTCAACGAAGGCGTTTAAATGTGCCTTCGTTTGAATGTTGTTTAGATAATATTGAACAATTGCTTTACAGTCTGTTTCTTTATTGGCAATTGCTTTTTTAATATCGTCAAATGAATGAAAATTACTCAACGTCCGAGAATTAAATGTTATTTCTTCTTGTCTTTAAGACCTTCCTCTAAATCATCCTGAATTTCTTTGGTGGCATCTTTGAATTCTCTGATTCCTCTACCCAGCCCTCTTGCCAATTCAGGGATTCTTTTCGCACCAAATAGGAGAATGATCACTAAGATGATGAGCACCAATGACCCTCCTCCTATGTTTTGAATGAAACCCAATGTATTCATAATAAGCTTGTTTTGGTTATGATAATATCACAAATATATCACTGTGCTTTTTTAACACAAAGGAAAGCCACAGAGTTATTTTGCATTTTTTCAAATATAGGAATTAATATTTAATACTGTTTACCGTTGGGACAACCATATAGCAGGGTTCATCACTTCTAAGCCCTTCCAAGTCTGAAAGTGTACTTCAGCTACACCGTCTTTATTGGTATATACTGTTCCAATGGGAGTATTGGTCTTTACCTGCTGCCCGGATTTTACTGTTATGGTTTTCAAACGGCTATACATGGTATAATATTCTCCATGCCGGATGATGACGGTGCCGCCCATTCCTGGTACTGTCGTAATTTTAGTGACCGTTCCATCAAATACAGACCGTACCGTCTCATCGGGATTGGTTTGAATATCGACGCCATCATTGGTTTCCATAATGCCCTTTAAGGTAGGGTGGGGGTGGGTACCATAGCGTTTGCTGATAAATCCGCTGGCCACCGGCCAAGGTATTTTTCCCTTATTGCCTGCAAAAGAGCTAGACAATGCCGCTCCTTCAGGTGTTAGAGGAATCTTGCTACCAGGTGCCTTAGCCGTTGTTTTTGTATTTGCTTTTTTGGCATCTGCCTCTGCCGCTCTAATTTCTTCTTCAATCACCATAGTAATCAGCTTGTTTAATTGCTCCTGCTGCCTTTTGGTCGCCGCAATTTCTTTTTTAAGTTCCTCCTCCTTCTGCGTTAAAGTCTGAACGATGCTTTGTTGTTCTTTTTTAAGCACATCCAGTTGTTGTTTTTGCTTTTGCTCCTGGTCAAGAGCCAACTGTTTTTCTTCTTTCTTGCTCTCCAATAACTTCCTCTGATCTTCAAGGGCCAGATTTACCCTTTCGATTTCGGCCACCTGCTTTTTCCGTGCATCGCTATACTGCTTTAAGTATCTTAATCTCATATAGAGCTGCCTGAATGTCGAAGAGCTAAAAATAAAGGTCATGATCGTCACGCCGCTATTCAACTTATACGACACATAAATCATGTTGCTGTATTCCTCCTTCAAATTCTGAAGGTCTTTTTCCAGCTGGGTGATCTTCTGCTCTGTTTCAGAAATTTCCCGGTTGATCAGATTGACTTCATTGTTTAGTGTGCGGATAAATGCCATGCGGGTTTCCAGCTGGCTGTTGACGGCCTTTAGTTCTCCCAAACTGTTTTTTTTTCGGCTGGCAGTCTGCTGAAGGATTTTATCAAATTCTCTCAGGCGTTTTTGAACCTCAGCTTTTTCTTTTTCCAGCTGTGCCCGCGTTTTCTTCGTCTGGGCATGCGCTTGTGGTAAGCATGTAAGGCATGTCAGTACCACTATAATAGCAAGGAAAAATGGTATTACCCTTTGCATTCTTTAAAAATTATAGGGAAAGGTAAGTGGTTCGTCAGTAAGATCAACCTTATTGACCTCAAGGTTTACCAATGTTTTGGATTTGGGTTTGTTGGGTAGATTAAGGATCATTTTAATCAGTATACGGTGGGCAAAGGGTTGGTTGTTGACCTCACTAAAATCAGGGTAAGTCGCTACCAATTCTCCATCATGTTGCTCAGAAACGGTCTCTAAACTGGTCACCTTTCCATGTTCGGTGCCGATGACGGATTTGTAACGCACATTTTCTCTTTGTTGATAAAGTTCAAAAGTTCTACCCACCCGAATAAGGCGGTCCCGATAGCTTAGTTCGTGGGGGAGATTCCCAAAAAGGATATTTTGAAACAGGTCAAGCGTCAGTTTGATACCATAACTCTCCTCAAACTGATCATAGGTCATATCAATATCCTTTCCATTTACCCGATCTTTAATTTTAATAGCCTCGTTAGTCAGCACACCGCGCGCAGCTTCTATGCCCAAGCCGGGCGAAAGGCTAAACCAGATAATGCTATCTTTTTTGGCACGGACGTTCAAGGTGCCTTTTGTCGTTCTTCCATTGTGTTCCTCGAGTGAAATTCTCGAACGTGAGGAGAGGTAATTATAGTCAAAATAAGTTGGTTCGAATTCCTCCATTACCGCATCAGAGGAATAAAGCACCGCTTTCTTTGAACAGCTTGAGGCAAAAATTGCGAAAAGGAAAAAGACAAGTAAAAATCGTTTATTCATAATACTGCTGATCCTTGATTTTTTTGGGAAGGAACTCGGACACATCATCCAAGAGCTGTGCTTCTTTCCAATATTCCAACGCTCCTTTTTTGTTTCCTAACTTGAATAATATATCGCCATAGTGCTCGAGCATCACCCCACTAGGTTCAGACTGATGGTCTAGGGCCTTCTTCATAAACTTGATAGCCTCCTCATACTCCTTTAGTTGAAACAAAACCCAGGCATGTGTATCGAGGTACGTAGCATTATTGGGAAACTTAGCAACAAGCTTGCCTGACATGCTTTTCGCTTTTTCAAGATCCTTCTTATCCAACGACAAGAAGTACGCATAATTATTCAATACTTGATCATTATCAGGATTCATCTTTAACGCCTCCTCATAGGTGGAAAACGCATCTTCTTTCCTGCCCAAGTAATGATAGGTGTCTCCAAGCTGTCCCTTAAGCAAAATATCCAATTGCTTATTATTTCCTTTATTGAGTTCTAATGCTTTTTCCAGTGAGCTGGCAGCTTCTTCGTATTTCTTTTGCGCTAATTTAGCCGTCCCATCAAAAAACCAGAATTCTGGTTTATCGGGAAACTCATCAACCGCCAAAACAGTATATTTTTCAATATCCGCAAAATCCTTCCCTAACTCAAACATCAAGCTAATGGTGTTTTGAACAACGAGTTCCTGTTTAACATTGTTCTCTAAGGCTTTTTGATAATAGGTTAGAGCGCCTGCTTTGCTTTGGTTGTACAATTCATAATCCCCTAGGGAGGTGAGAACGATTGGATCTTGGGGATGGTGTTCCAGCATCATCTGACGCAATTGGCTTAATAACGCATTCCTTTTTTCACTTTTGGTCTCTCTTTGAATATCCGAAAAGGCTTTGGCTTTAACGTCCCCAGCGAGGTCAGGATTGGAAAATGCTTTGATCAAATAATTTTGGGCAGTTTCATATTCCCGCTTTTCTTTGTAGAGCGTATAGGCTGCCAAATGAAGGTCTGGTTGGTGAGGATAAGTTTCTAAAGCGCTCAACACTACCTCTAAGGCATCATCCGTTTTTCCATTGTTAAACAATATCTCCACCAAGGCAAGCACATATTGCGAATGGCCGGGATGTGCTTCGATTAGTTTTTCTCCTTCTTTGACCGCACCATCAAGGTCATTTTTCTGAAGGTAGATTTTCTGCTTTTGAAAGGATAGCTGAGCCACTACTCCATAAAACTCCTCCGCTTGGTCTAAGGCCTCTAGCGCCTTGTTATAATTTTTGGAGTTGAGGTACAAGGAGGCAAGGTCCAAAATATATTGCTGATTTTCCTCTGAATTTTCCATCAGGGAGCTTAGTACTTCAGCAGCTTGATCAGGCTTTTTCTGCTTGCTGTATATCTCAGCCACCAACAGGTGATAGTATTTATTTTCCGGATCTGCTTCTACAGCTTTCAATCCATGTTGGAGGGCTTCATCCAGTTTGTTTGCCCGCGCAAGTATTTCAGCGATCTTGTAGTTTATTGCCGCCGATTGTGGTTTTTCTTCCAGGGCTCTATTGAAATAAAAATAAGCTTTTTCATAGTCCTCCAACATTAAAAACCGCTGGCCCTCGATAAACAACCTGTCTGCCTGTGCCTGTTGAAACTGAAACTTTCTTTCTTTTTTCGAAAGCAGGCTCTGGGAATGGCTATCAATGGTAACGAATGGACTTAGGACCATTATCCCCAAAAGCACTTTCAATATTTTCTTAATGCAATTATCCATAAATGTGAAACACGAGGGCTCGAGGTAACAAGATCGCTGTAGCGTCAAGAAGCGTTTTGGGCTTACGGGTAGCGAATAGCCTTGGTGCTTGAAGTTGAAGTAGTGACTTTGTTCAGAAAAGGTACAAATTTTCAGCAGAAATGGTTCCTAGCCAATTATTTAGTGTTTTCCGGTGCTTCCATAACCGCCCGCACCTCTTTCTGTCTGGGATAGATCTTCCGTTTCCAGCCATTGGATCTGCTCATGCTTGGCTACAATCATCTGGGCAATCCTTTCACCATCATTGACTGCAAATGCTTCATTGCTCAAATTGACCAGCAGTACCTTGATTTCACCTCTGTAATCCGCATCAATTGTTCCAGGGCTGTTCAATACGGAGATTCCGTGCTTATAAGCCAAACCGCTCCTAGGTCGTATTTGAGCCTCGTATCCTGAAGGCAGCTCTATAAACAGTCCTGTGCCGATGAGCCTTCTTTCCAGCGGCTCTAGCACTACAGGTTCTTCCAGATGTGCTCGAAGGTCCAAACCAGCAGAAAGGGCTGTCTGATAAGCAGGGAGGGGGTGTTTGGATTGATTAATGACTTTTATTTGCATGGTCTTTTTTTGCGAAGATGGACTGAAAGATCAAATATAATTCCTTTTTTTCCATTAAGACAACGATTGAGCCATAAGCCAAAAGGAAAAGGTTGCTGAGGAGGAACTCGAAAAATCCATTTTCCAGCTCAACTACAAAACCCACATAACCTAAAACGAAGGCGGTCGTGAGGTAGAAAATACCCTTCTTGGTTTGATAGGGTACAGGATAATATTTTTGGCCAATGATGTAACAGGCAATGGTCATCACCATATAGGACAACAGTGTACTCAATGCTGCACCTATAAAACCAAAAACCGGAATAAGGGTGAGCACTACAATTAAAGTTACCACAGCTCCGACCAAAGTGATGTATAAACTGAACTTTGTATTGTCGGTAATCTTAAACCATATGCTCAGATTATAATAGATGCCCAGGAAGAGGTAGCCAAGCAATAGAATCGGTACCATACTTAAACCTTTTTCATAACCTTCTCCCCGGAGAAATAAAGAACCAATCATCTCGAGGTTAACAGTAACCGCCAACATCAACAGGGAGCAGAAGATGATAAACCAATGCATTACCTTGGCGAAGACCGCCGGATTGTTTTTATTGTTTGCCTGCTGAAAGAAAAAAGGTTCGGCTGCATACTTAAATGCTTGAATGATTAGGTTCATCAGGATCGCCAGTTTAAAACTGGCACCAAAAACTCCTCCTGCCTCTCTATTGTTCAACCCTTCATAGAAACCTTCTGGCAGGGCATACTCGAATAGGCCCCTGGAAAATACCTCGTTGGTCACCCCTGCCAATCCCATAAATAGTAGAGGTAATGCATAATACCACATAGGCATTAATATGTCCTTTTCCAAGCTAAAGGTAAAGGTACCTGTCAAATAGAATAGTAGAGGGAGAATTAAGGCATTGGCTATTAGATTGGAAAGCAGTATATAGTCTACTCCCCAAGCCGGATTGTATATCCATTCGATGGCTGGCTTAAGGGATGGAAGCAGATCACTTGTCGAGATGTGGTAGCAAACAACAATGAATAAGATGTTAAATACCACATTGAGGAGGATGTTCAATAATTTGGTTAAGGCAAAAGCCAAGGCTTTTCCTTCTACCCTAAGCTTTGCATAGGGAATAGCCATGACAGCATCGATGGTAAGGATAAGTGACACCCATCTGAATAAATAGGCTTTCCCGCCATAACCTAAAAGCTCAGCAAGAGGAACAGCACTCAGGTAGAGTAGTCCTCCAAGCAAGAGAGAACTTGTAATGATCAGTGATTGGGCGTTACTATATACCCGGCTACCATCCAATCCTTTACCAGTAGAAAAACGGAAAAAGGAAGTTTCCATGCCGTAGGTAAAGATGATGTTAAAAAAGGCGATGAAAGAGTAAATGACAGTGAAAGCGCCGACATCTTCTTTGGGAAGATAAGCAGTGTAAATGGGAATCAGTAAAAAATTGATTGTTTTACCCAGAATACTGCTGATACCATAAATCGCCGTTTGTCCGGCTAATTTTTTAAGTTGGCTCATGGGTAAAAAAAATAAAGGGGATTTACTCCCCCTTAAAATTAGGTTTTCTCTTTTCAAGGAAGGCAGCTGTACCTTCGAGATAATCTTCCGATTTGACACACCGTGCGAAGCTATTAGCCTCTATCTGATAGCCATTTTCATTATCTTCGAAAACAGAGTTGATGCAATCTACGATCATCCCTATGGCAAGCGGCGCTTTGCCCATGATTTTTTGAATAATTTCTTCAGCTTTGGCAATGGCATCGGCTTTAGTGGGCAACACGTGATTGACCAATCTCAGGTCTTTTGCTTCTTCCGCTCCGATCATATCACCGGTCATCAGCAGTTCACAAGCTTTCCCTCTACCGATTAACATCGTTAATCTTTGGGTGCCTCCATATCCAGGAATGATGCCGAGGTTTACCTCTGGCTGACCAAACATGGCATTTGAGGAAGCGATTCGCATATGGCAAGCCATAGCCAACTCACAGCCACCGCCCAAAGCATAACCATTTACTACTGCAATTACAGGCTTGTGGCAGGTTTCGATAAGGTTAAAAATCTCTTGACCACTTTCCGAAAATTTCCTCGCATTAAGCTCATTAAGCTCGGCAATTTCGTTGATGTCAGCTCCGGCGGCAAAGGCTTTTTCGCCTGCTCCTGTTATAATTACAGCCCGGATGGATTTGTTGTCACTGACCTCATTAAAAATATTTTTGATTTCTTGTAAAGTCCTGTAGTCTAGTGCGTTGAGCTTTGGCTCTCTATTGATGGTGAGATACAGTATTCCATCTTTACTTTCTGAAAGAATATTTTTTGATTCAGCCATTCTTATACGTCCATATGAAGGCTCAAATATACAAGGACGGCAGCCAAAGACAAAGTATTCGGGATAAAATTCGCTTTCAGCACCTTATAAGGTTTTTTGCATACAGATTTTTGAAGCAGCTAGATTTTCCTTTCCAACTAAAAAAATTACGAAACGCCCATTGACCAAATTTCGTTACATTTGTGGAGATCAATTTTAGTTCACGTAAAATATTTGATATGTCTTCCAAGAGAAAAATCACAGTCGCTTACGGCGATGGCATCGGACCGGAAATCATGAAAGCCACACTTTCCATTTTGGAGGCGGCAGGTGCGCAGATAGAGCCGGATGTAATCGAGATAGGCGAACAGGTATATTTAAAAGGAATTAGTTCTGGGATTGAGGATAGGGCTTGGGACTCTCTGAGGGAAACCAAAGTATTCCTCAAATCGCCCATCACCACTCCCCAAGGAGGAGGATTTAAAAGCCTCAATGTCACCACAAGGAAAACATTGGGGCTTTTTGCTAATGTGAGGCCATGTAAAGCTTATTCCCCTTTTATCAAGACGCACTACCCAAAGACGGACTTGGTCATTGTAAGGGAAAATGAGGAAGACTTATATGCAGGGATAGAACACCGGCAGACGGATGAAGTATACCAGTGCCTAAAGTTGATTTCCAGGCCGGGAAGCGAAAAAATTATCCGTTATGCTTTTGAGTATGCCAGGAAGTACAACCGGAAGAAGGTTACTTGCATGACCAAAGACAACATCATGAAGCTCGCTGACGGCCTGTTCCATAAGGTTTTCAATGAGGTCGCGCAGGAATACCCGGACATACAAGCTGATCACAAGATTATTGATATCGGTGCTGCGTTAATTGCCGAAAGGCCGGATACCTTTGATGTGATCGTGACGCTCAACCTGTATGGTGATATCATTTCTGACATAGCCGCTCAGGTGACAGGTTCTGTCGGATTGGGCGGTTCATCTAATGTTGGGGAAGATGTAGCAATGTTTGAAGCTATTCACGGATCGGCTCCTGACATTGCGGGCAAGAATATTGCTAACCCATCCGGACTATTGAACGGCGCCATCATGATGTTGGTGCATATTGGACAGCCAGAGGTGGCTGAGAAGATCAGTAATGCCTGGATGAAAACCTTGGAAGATGGCATTCATACCGGTGACATTTATCAGCAAGGCATATCTACGCAAAAGGTCGGCACGCAAGAATTTGCCCAAGCGGTTATCGAGCGATTGGGTCAGGAACCCATCACTATGACTCCGGCACAGTTCTTCAAGGAAACGGCAGAGGATCACTCTGGAACGATCCAATTAAAGGAAAGGAAGCCCTCAGCTAAAGAATTGATAGGATTGGATGTTTTTATTGATTGGAAAGAAAACAATCGGGATGCCAATGTGATCGGCGATCGTTTGAAGGCGGTGAACGCTGACGGATTGAAAATGCAGCTGATTACCAACCGTGGGGTGAAAGTTTATCCTGAAGGCATGCCTGAGACATTTTGCTCAGATCATTGGAGAGTAAGGTTTTTTAACGCGGAAGAGTCTGGCATTACCCACGCCCAAATACTGGAAATATTAAAACAAATAAGTGAGCTGGGCTTTGACTTCATTAAAACAGAAAATCTCTACACCTTTGATGGCGAAAGGGGATTTTCCTTGGCGCAAGGCGAATGATACATTGAATAAAAAAGGCTCTCCTCGGGAGCCTAATCTATCGTGAGATACAACAGAAAAGAGCTTCCTAAATACAGGAAGCTCTTTTTTTATTGTGTTGCTTTCGCTCTTCTTGTTCTTTCACCCTCATCTAGGTAAATCTTTCTCATTCTCAGGCTTTTTGGTGTCACCTCGAGGTATTCATCCTTCTGGATGTATTCCATGGCTTCTTCTAGAGAAAACTTCTTCGCGGGAGCAATTTTCGTATTGGCATCCGAGCCGGAAGCCCGCATGTTGGTGAGTTGCTTGCCTTTTTGAACATTCACTACCAAATCGTTGTCCCGGCTATGTTCGCCGATCACTTGACCCGTATACAGCTCTTCTCCTGGATCGACGAAGAAAACGCCTCTATCTTGAAGTTTGTCAATGGCATAAGCGGTGCAAGGACCATTTTCCATAGATATTAAGGAACCATTGATTCTGCCTTGGATCGGACCTTTGTAAGGTTCATAGTCAACAAAACGGTGGTTCATGATCGCTTCTCCCTGGGTCGCAGTCAGTACGTTATTTCTCAGACCAATTAGCCCTCGTGAAGGAATTCTGAATTCCAGGTGCTGAAGATCTCCTTTTGGTTCCATCACCAATAGCTCGCCCTTTTTCTGGGTAGCCAGCTCAATGACCTTGCCGGCTGTTTCTGCAGGAACGTCCACATGAAGCGCTTCAATAGGCTCCATCTTCACACCATCTACTTCCTTTATAATAACTTGGGGTTGGCCAACTTGTAATTCATAGCCTTCCCTACGCATGGTCTCAATCAAGATTGACAAGTGAAGAATACCACGTCCGAATACGAGAAACTTATCTTCGCTATCTGTAAGCTGCACCCTTAAGGCAAGGTTTTTTTCGGTCTCTTTAAACAGACGATCTCTCAGGTGACGGGAAGTAACAAACTTTCCTTCCCGACCGAAAAATGGAGAGTTGTTGATCGTGAAGAGCATGTTCATGGTCGGCTCATCGATATGAATTCGCTCCAAAGGTTCCGGGTTTTCAAGATCCGCCAAGGTGTCCCCAATTTCGAAATCCTCTATCCCTGTCACCGCACAGATTTCTCCGGCATGAACTTCAGTAACCTTATTTTTACCAAGACCTTCAAAGACATGAAGTTCTTTGATACGAACCTTTTTAATGACATCGTCATTTTTGCAAAGTGACATAAAGGCGCCTTCTTTCAAGGTGCCTCTGGTAACCCTGCCGATGGCTATTCTTCCTACGAAACTGGAAAAATCCAAAGACGTAATCTGCATCTGTGGCGTACCTTCTTCTTGTTTAGCTGCAGGAATATGCTCAACGATAGCGTCCAAAAGCGGCATGATGCTGTCCGTTGGATTTTTCCAATCAGGTCCCATCCAATTTTGCTTGGCCGAACCATACAGTGTGACAAAGTCCAGTTGCTCTTCTGTTGCATCCAAGTTAAACATCAGATCAAATACCGCCTCATGAACCTCATCAGGTCGGCAGTTTTCTTTATCCACCTTGTTGACCACCACGATTGGCTTTAATCCTAAGCCGAGCGCTTTGCCCAGTACAAAACGGGTTTGCGGCATGGGGCCTTCATAGGCATCCACCAAGAGGATCACACCATCCGCCATCTTCAGTACACGCTCCACTTCACCACCAAAGTCTGCGTGGCCGGGCGTGTCAATAATATTAATCTTTACGTCTTTATATCTTACAGACACATTTTTGGAAAGAATCGTAATGCCTCTTTCCCTCTCCAAATCATTGTTGTCTAGGATTAAATCGTCAAACTGTTGGTTTTCACGAAAAACCTTAGAAGCATGGATAATCTTGTCCACGAGGGTGGTTTTTCCGTGGTCAACGTGTGCAATAATTGCTATGTTACGGATACTCTGCATAGGTGAATTAGAATTGAGTCGCAAAAGTACGAATAAAATTCGGGATTTTTTAGTTGTTTGAAAGTTTTATAAGAAAACGCATTAAAAAATAGCTTTAACTTTGTTTTTATTGCGTCAGGCAGATTTAAATCCGCTTCTGTGCTTTGTACTTTCCTGTTTTTTCTGACATGGTCACGTCTCCGTCTTTTCTGATCTGAATCCGATAATAAACAAGCACTTCATCTGCCCCTGCTTCCAAAACCGCTTCTTGAGCACGTCTGGCGATTTGCATCAGTTGTTCTTCAGGTCCTTCCATCACGGTTTCGAAAGGGGTGACTTCGTATTTTACACCGGAGGCCTGAATGACTTCAATGGCTTTGTCTACTAAGGAATAACTATCTAAGGTTTTGCTTTTTGGCACGATCTGTAGCCCTAAATTAATCGTTGTCATAATGTCTTAACGTTTTTTATATTGATGGGTGTGAAGAAAGATGGGATGCTCTCTGCCCAAAGCCCATTCGCATTTGGCCAGTGAGGGCAAAGCATATGCTGGAATCCAAATATACCAATTTATCCTTGATACCTATGCAGGGCAGCTTCTGGCTCCAGAAGAAAGGGGGGCAGCGACTACCGATTGCGCCAGAACTTTACCCCCAAAGAAATTAATGCAGGCGAAAGTGGACTTTTATACCTGCAGAATCTACCTTTAAGTTTGTATCCAGAGGATTGCTCATATTGGAACCATCCTTTTATCCCAAGCAATATGAAATTTGAAACTTTAGCCATTCATGGAGGCACATTGATCGCGGACGATAATCACCCTGTAGTGCAACCTATTACATTGTCGACCACCTTCCATCACATAGAAGGTTCGCCTACCTATTCCCGTGCAGCCAACCCTAATCGCACCGCGTTGGAAAATGTACTGGCCAAAATGGAATTGGGAAAAGCCGCTGCAGCCTTTTCTTCAGGAAATGCTGCGGGAATGGCGGTGTTCCAATCACTTTCTCCAGGATCCCATATTGTGGCTCCCGACGATATGTACCATGGATTGAGAAAGCAGTTAGAGGATATTTTTAAAGGAGTATTGGAGGTTTCCTTTGTAGATCTTACAGACATAGAAAATTTTAAAAAGGCTATTCGGCCAGAAACGCAATTGCTGTGGATTGAGACGCCTTCGAACCCCCTGCTGAAGATATCTGATATTAAAGCTCTGGCTGCCATTGCAAAGGAGAACAGTATTAAAGTCGTTTGCGATAATACCTTTGCTACCCCTGTATTTCAAAATCCGCTCTTGTTGGGTGCTGATATGGTAATGCATAGCGCTACCAAATATTTTGGTGGGCACAGTGATATTCTCGGAGGGGCATTGATTACGAAGGAAGAAGATGATTTTTGGGACAAGGTGAAAAATGTGCAGATCACTGGAGGAGCGGTGCTTTCACCCTTTGACTGCTATTACCTCACAAGAAGTATCAAAACACTGCCTTACAGAATGAGGGGGCACGCCGAACATGCTGGGCAAATTGCTACTTATCTTGCTCAACATCCCAAAGTGGAAGTGGTTTACTATCCTGGTTTGAAGGACCATCCGGGTCATGAGGTCGCGGCGCGTCAAATGTCGGGTTTTGGAGGTATGTTGTCATTTTTAGTAAAGGGAGGGGCCGCAGATGCAGAGCGGTTTATAGCACAGCTGCGGTATTTTACCAATGCAACGAGCTTGGGAGGAGTGGAAAGTTTGATTGAAAGAAGGGCGGGCGTAGAAGGCCCTGACACCAAAACCCCTCAAAATTTGATCAGAGTCTCGGTGGGATTGGAGCATCTGGATGATTTGCTGGAAGATCTGGAACAGGCTTTCGCGCAACTGTAGCTCAGCTGGATTTGTGGAGCTGGGTAAATGACTTAGTTCCGAAAGAATCATCAATGGGCCTGTTTTCCAGGCTCATTTTCTTTAATGTGCCTTCGACATCAGCTCCAGGTTCAATCTGTATCTCGGCGGAAGTGATGGCGCCACGTACTCTGCCCGAAGATCCTATTTTGGCCAATCCAAAAACCTGCAGATCTCCCCTGACTTCGCCCATAATATAGACTTCCCTGGCATAGATATTACCTTCCACCTTGCCGGTACCTCCCACCAATACCTTCCTGTTAGCGGCAATACTGCCCAACACGGTGCCGTCGATTCTCAGGTCGTTGGTGGCTTCCACATCGCCTTCAATCTTTAGTCCTGCGGCAAATACAGAAATGGCGTCTGCAGTAATTGCTTCAGCTTCCGTTCTCTTTTCTTTATTCCACATACCAACTTATTAAAGTGAAGTGAATGAATTTTCTGGAGACTCCTACCCAATTTGTATGCCTATCCTGCCCAGCCTTCTCGGTCTAGGCTACGGTATTGTATGGCTTCAGCCAAATGTTCTACTTTGATGTCCTTACTCTGGGCAAGATCCGCAATGGTGCGGGACACTTTTAGAATACGGTCATATGCCCTCGCGGATAGTCCGAGCCTTTCCATTGCCGTCTTTAACAAGGCTTTACCTGCCTCATTGATTTGGCATACTTCTTTTACCATGTGCGACGGCATCATGGCATTGCAATAGATGTTGGGCGTATCTTTAAAACGTTCGGTCTGCAACTGCCTGCCTATAATTACCCTATCACGAATGGATTTGCTAGATTCGGATTTACGGGTAGAGGTCATTTCGTCAAACTTAACTGGTGTTACTTCTACATGTAAGTCTATCCGGTCGAGTAGTGGCCCGCTCACCTTATTCAAATATTTTTGTACCACACCCGGACCACAGACACATTCTTTGTCGGGGTGGTTATAATAGCCACAGGGACAGGGGTTCATGCTTGCTATCAGCATAAAATTTGCAGGAAAATCTACCGATACCTTCGCACGGCTTACTGTCACCTTTCTGTCTTCTAATGGTTGACGCATGACTTCCAGCACCGTCCTTTTGAATTCAGGTAGCTCATCCAGAAAGAGCACACCGTTATGAGATAGAGAGATTTCACCCGGCTGGGGGTTGCCACCGCCCCCGACAAGTGCCACATCACTAATGGTGTGATGGGGCGAACGGAAGGGCCGTTGAGCAATTAATGAAGCATCCCTTCCTAGCTTTCCCGCCACCGAGTGGATTTTCGTAGTTTCCAACGCCTCCTGTAAGCTCAATGGCGGCAAGATCGAAGGTAGCCGTTTGGCGAGCATGGTCTTGCCTGCACCCGGAGGGCCTATCATGATCACATTGTGGCTTCCCGCAGCGGCAATTTCCATGGCACGCTTGATATTTTCCTGGCCTTGCACATCCGCAAAGTCAAATGCATAATGCTCCACTGATTGAAAAAAAAGGTCCCGTGTATCCGTTACAGTGGGTGCGATCTCCAGGTCTCCTTCCAGAAATTTGATGGCTTCATCCACGGTACTGACTCCGATAATATCAAGGTTGTTGACAATGGAAGCTTCTTTGGCATTTTCTTGAGGAAGGATAAAGCCCTTGAAGCCTTTTTTTCGTGCTTCTATGGCAATAGGCAAGACTCCTTTGATGGGGCGTAAAATACCATCCAATGAGAGCTCCCCCATTATAACATATGCTTCCATCTGCGGAAATTCCCCCTGCTCAGAGGCTTTAAGAATACCTAAGGCAATGGGTAAGTCATAGGCTGAACCTTCTTTTCGAATGTCTGCCGGTGCAAGATTGATGACTACCTTTTGCCGGGGCATTCGGTATCCAAAATATTTTAAAGCGGATTCCACCCTTTGCTGACTTTCCTTCACTGCGCTATCCGGCAGGCCCACCATATAGAAGCTTGTACCTTGTCCCACGTTGACTTCAATGGTAATCATCTTTGCATCCACTCCAGACACGGCGCTTCCAAAAGTCTTTGCTACCATTCGAAACTGTTTAGTGATAAAAAAAGAAACTCCCCGTTGTAGGGAGTTCTAATATAATGATTTCAAGGGGTTAAAGGACGCTTTCTATTTGAAATTTTCTCTAGGGCGAAGGCTAGAGCCGTCTTTTTCTTCATCAATGACATCTGTCCTTTTCGGCACTGTACTTGGAAGGGGCTTAGTGGATCTTTCCAGGTCATAAATATCCGCTTTGAGTTGATTCTTTTCCAATTCAAGTTTTTTGATTCTGCTGACCAAGTTTCTTTGATACATCGATGCTGTCGCCCATGCGATCAGAAATAAGATGAGGCCCACTAACAACCAGATGACGACAGTACCCGCGGTGAGTTCTTGTATATTGAAGCCGTTTCGCACACTGTCAAACATAAGGAAGTAAACCAAAGCTACTCCAAAAAATAAGGCTACCAAAAGCTGAAATATTCCACTTACCTTTTTCATATCATTTCCGGTTTGGTTTCTTTTATATTAAATATACATAACAAATAATATTAGTCCAATGCTAATGAGGACGATGAAGAGCTATTTATTCAATAAGAGTCTAAGGTGCTCTGCCTCAGGTTGAGGCAAAAACGCCTCGATACATGTTGTGCATCTTCCCTTCGAAAAACGGAAGATGAAAACGGCCGGCACCATTCATCTTTCTGATTTTATGCAGCCCATCACAAGGCCATGTTGCTTAAATTTACTCCAAAATTCCTGCCACAACAAGCCCTTAGAAGAGTAGAGGCATAATCCAAGCGGAAAGTTTGATATGCTGCTACCCTCTAATAATTGAATTCCTGTCTGCTGATATTCATTCTCAGAGATATTTGAGGATAGTGGTGCTTTTCGGAGCCCTCCTCCGTTTTATGGTCCCGATAGCTATGACTCAAGTCAATAAACATTCGGTGCTTCAGCATGTAGGAAGCGTGAAGGCTGCCCATCAACACCCTGTTTTCTACTCCTTGGCCAATTGTATTTCCATATAATCCAGTGCTCTGGGTAAGGCGGCTTTTCAAGATGTCGCCACCGAAATTGCTTGAAGCATCAGGATCGCTGCCGTAATATTGGTAAATCGCCATTGCCGTCAACTGAAGTTTTGGAAGTGGCTGGTAGCGTAGTATGCCAAGCACTTCCCGGAAGTTTGCTCCCAAAGGATGGGTGAGCGCAGTCCTATAGTTACTGAAGGACTGATAGTCAAATTTTTCCTGATAGGTATAAGGCCTCGCCTGATTATACTCCAGTTGGAGATCCAGCTGAGGGATTTTAAAGATATTGATATACTTGTAGCCCGCCTGTAATCCGTGTTTGTTTCTGCTGGAGTTGTTGCCGTCTATTTCAAAAAACTCCTTAAACACGAACTCGTCTAATGCAAATTGTCCGTATAACTGCATGGAGGGATAAAAATTCCACTTGAAGTCTGCCCCGAGCATGACCTTGTCAGGGGTACCCAGCTGATGTTCCACCCATCTGTAAAATATAATCGGGTTAAAATAATTCCAATCCAATTGGTTGGCCATGACCGATTCAAAGACTCCGAGATTTAGCTTTTTGCCTAGGTTGATTCCCAAGCGGTGGTGAGAAAACCATTTCTTCGGATACCTTCCATCTGTGGGTCTGCCGCGGTTATAAAAAACATCTGCATTCATCTGCGCCCAAAGATTGGTGAAGCCAAATTTCCAGATGCGAGTATTGATCTTGAGAAACATGTAAGGGCTGGAAAAGTCCGAGAGAATCATGGAGCGATATCCCTCTCCTACAAAATTTCTATCTTGACCAAGCTGGGCTTCGATATGCGGAGTGAGTTTGAAGGTGATGTATCCCGTAGCTGTAAAAAAACTATAGCCCCTGTCTCGATATAATTTCCAAAAACCTTCACCAGGAACAGCTCCAGTGTACTGGGCGTAAGCCTCCACCCAAGGGGGAAGGTAGGTCTCCGTGGTCATTAAAGCGGTGTAAAAACCGACTTTTCGGTCTATACTGCCCCGCAGTTCAATTCCCCTACTATTTCTGAAGTTAAACTGATTCTCCCCCGAACTTTTTCCACCAGAAAAATAAAACACAGGGTTGATATGAATATCCACTACGCTGTCTCTGTGGTAATAAAAATCGGCAGGTTTTCTGTATATGCCTTTCCAGGAATGTTGAGCGTCCTCTGTTGGAGTGGGAGCAAATTCCCAGTTGTCATTTTTCAAATAATTGATGTTGAACTTGTCGATGGGATTCACTACTTCCATGTTGTCTTCCAGGGAAACGACATAATGGGCTGTGCGGCTCCGACTGAAGGGTTTGACGGTGGTATAAAAATCACCGAGCTCCCCGTGCAGGATGCCGTAACGGTCGATCAAATGATAATAGTCCCTATCTACGGGAGCATAGGCACTTTGGGCTTTTAGTAGAGAAAGGCTAAGTATGTAATAGGCCGAAAAAAATATTAAGCATCTTTTCATCTTGGCAATCGTTGTAGGGTAATACATAAAGTAGCCAAATCTAATGATTATGTTATAGAAATTAGTTGAGGCCGTATTCATCCGCTAATTCTTAGACCTAAATTTTTCTAAAGTGCCCTACTGGATAAATATTTCATTGACAAACGTTTGGAGAGGCTTATAAAAAAGGATAACTTTGTGCCTCAATTTGAATAAGCGGCAAAATATAGATAATACAATGAAAAAAGACATTCATCCAAACTACAGAGCAGTAGTATTTTACGATACTTCTAGTGAGTTTAAGTTTTTGACCAAATCTACCATTGATACCAATGAAACAATCACTTGGGAAGATGGTAAGGAATATCCTCTTGTAAAAGTTGAGGTAAGCTCTGCATCACATCCTTTTTACACAGGGAAGAAAATGTTGTTGGATACTGCAGGTAGGGTTGAGAAATTCAACAGAAGATACAAAAAGAACTAAATTTTCCGAAGTGTTCATAACTAAAGTCTCTTGGAAGCTGTTTTCCGGGAGACTTTTTTATTTTTGTAAATATGCATCAGGTAATACTATTCGATGATCCCGCCATACGGGGACATCTTCTTCCCTTTACTTTTACCCGCCCAGTGGGAGACATTCGCGTCGGCATTCTTAAGATCAGTGAAAAATGGGAGAAGTATCTCCAGAAGAAGGTCGGCTTTTTTACGCAGGAGTACCTGAGAGAAAAATTCCCACATGGGCAGGGAATGGCGTTGTTCATAAATGGAGCGCTATGCCCGAATCCCGCCGTATTGGCTGCTATTAACAATTTAGCGTTGGGTCAAGCGCTTTGGAGTGACAGTACCTTGTTGGCACTCCGGATGCAGGATCCTTCGAACTTTTCCATAGAATTTGCCAGAGAGCAGGAGGCGGTTGTATATCATGATAATGCAACGTTGATCCAAAAGAGCTGGCATATTTTTCAATTTAATGCTGCAGAACTCAAAAAGGATTTTGAATTGATTACAGCTGGCAGATGGTCTCAAGGTGTGAACGATCCAGCAACCATTTGCTACAATGAGGAAAATATCTTTGTAGAGGAAGGTGCTCACATTCGCGCTTCCGTACTCAACGCTGAAAATGGTCCGATTTACATTGGCAAAAATGCACGTGTCGAGGAGGGTGCGTTGATTCGAGGGCCATTTGCACTTTGTGAAGGAGCCACAGTCAATATGGGCGGCAAAATGAGAGGAGATACGACCGTCGGTCCTTATTCAAAGGTAGGAGGGGAGATTTCCAACAGTGTCATTTTCGGCTACAGTAATAAAGGGCATGATGGCTTTATGGGAAACAGTGTGATAGGGGAATGGTGTAATTTTGGAGCAGATTCCAATATTTCGAACCTGAAAAACAACTATGCTTCTGTGAAGCTGTGGGATTATATTAGAGGTTCCTATGTCGACACTGGTCTGCAGTTTTGCGGACTGATGATGGGCGATCACTCCAAGTGTGGGATCAATACGATGTTTAACACGGGTACCGTAGTAGGCGTGGCGGCCAATATTTATGGTGCCGGCTACCCAAGAAATTTTATTACCTCTTTTGCTTGGGGCGGAGCAATGGGCTTCAGCACCCACAATTACAAAAAGTTTGAGGAAACTGCCAGCAAGGTGATGGAACGTAGAGGACTTCGGTTTGATGAAGCAGAAGGTCGGATCTATCAAAAAGTATTTAACCTGACCCGAGCCTATAGGATCTGGGATAAGGATGTTTAATGTTAAGCTATGTTATTTTCTTCTATTCCTGGGTTAGATGAAATCAAGGATAAATTGGTTACAGCTGTTAATGCCAACCATCTGGCGCATGCGCTTCTGTTACATGGTCCTGAAGGATCGGCGAATCTGAAGATGGCCTTGGCCTTGGCGACTTACCTGTGCTGTAAAAACCGTGGCACACACGATTCCTGTGGCAGCTGTGATTCCTGCCAGAAAATGGCAAAATTGGTTCATCCCGACCTTAATTTTACTTTTCCGGTTCCAGGGTCAGGAAAAGACGATGAAAAAGAGGACGATAAGGCGGTTGATATTCTTACATCATGGCGGAGATTTGTTTTGGATAGGGGCTACGGCAACCTTCAAGACTGGGTGGCACATAATGCTTTTACCAAACAGCTCAATATTTCAAAAGCGGCTGCAAAGAAAATAATACAAACCGTTTCTTTGAAGTCTTTTGAGGGGGGGCATAAGATTATTCTTATTTGGTGGCCGGAACTCTTGCATATAACGGCAGCCAATGCGCTTTTGAAGGTGTTGGAAGAACCGCCCGGAAAAACTCTATTCTTATTGGTTGCCAATCAGCCGGACATGCTCTTAAATACCATTCTTTCGCGTACGCAGAAGATTTTAATCAGGGGATTTACGGATAATGAAATCCGTGAACACCTATCGGGTGAAGGATTTTGCGGAGCTGAGGCTGCGATGCAGATTGCCCCATTGGCCGATGGAAGTATGAGGGAAGCTTATCGGCTTGTAGATCAGGTAGTGGATGAAAACACCGCTAAGTTTAGGGATTGGATGAGGATTTGCTACAACCTTGATGTCAATGCGATCGTTTCTCAAGCAGAGGCCTTTTCGGCGCAGGATAAAGGATCCCAAAAAGTTCTATTCATCACAGGATTAAATATTCTTCGGGAAAGCTTATTAAAAAAGAGTCAGCTGGATCAGCTTATGCGTACGGCTGCTTCTGACAGGAAATTTATAGAGGATTTTGGCAAGAACGTGCTTACCGAAGAAAAGTTAATTGCCCTGTATAGGCTGCTCAATGATTCGCATTATCACTTAGAGCGAAACGCCAATGTCAAAATTCTTTTTGCTGATGTCTCTTTTAATGCGGCCAGAATAATTAGAAAAAAAGGTTGATGATGAAACAGATTATCGGCAGAAAGGAAAAGATAACTTTGGAAGAGTGGGGGTTAAAAAACATTACCGCTAAAATCGATACGGGGGCATATACCAGCGCCATCCATTGTGAATATGCCCAGGTTAAGATGATTGGGGGGAAGGAGGTTTTGGAGTTTATTGTTTTGGCACCCTCTCATAAGCACTACAAGCATCAGCTGATCACGACAGAGCATTTTGCACAAAAGAAAGTGAAAAATTCCTTTGGGCATGTAGAAATACGGTATAAAGTGAGCACAAAGATCCGTATTTTTGGCCAAGAGTACGATGCTGAATTCACCCTATCCGAAAGGTCGAAAATGAAAAACCCCATTCTTTTGGGCAGGAAAGCTCTCAAAGGCCGTTTCTTGATTGATGTGGATAAAGTCCATCTGTCACGCCAATAAGACTTCTATGAAAATCGCGATTTTATCCAGAAACCCTTCCCTGTATTCGACCAAACGGTTGAATAAAACCATTGAAGAAAGGGGACATGAGGCCCTAGTAGTAGATCATTCACTTTGTGATCTAATCATTGAGCAGGAGGGCCCTTCCATTATTTATAAAGGCGAAAAGCTGATCGATATAGATGCAATTATTCCCAGAATTGGCGCATCTGTTACTTTTTATGGGACTGCTGTAGTCCGGCAGTTTGAACTGATGGGTGTATTCTCTGCCATAGAATCCCAAGCCATCGTACGGAGCAGGGATAAACTGCGCTGTCTTCAGATCCTTTCCAGAGAAGGCTTGGGAATGCCAAAAACCGCATTCACCAATTTTTCCAAAGGTGGGGAGAAGCAGCTTGTGGAACATGTCGGAGGAGCCCCTCTTATCATCAAGTTGCTGGAAGGCACTCAGGGCTTAGGCGTGGTGTTGGCGGAAACCAAAAAGGCGGGGCAGTCAGTAATAGAAGCCTTTCATGGATTAAAGGCCAGAATTATCGTGCAGGAGTTTATCAAAGAAGCAAGGGGGGCAGACATCCGTGCATTTATTGTTAATGGTAAGGTGGTGGGAGCGATGAAGCGACAAGGTGCAGAAGGTGAGTTTCGATCTAATCTTCACCGTGGAGGAAAAGCTGAGTTGATAAAGTTGAGCCGCTCAGAAAAAAACGCTGCCCTGAACGCAGCCAAAGCCCTTGGGCTTGATATAGCAGGGGTGGACATGCTGCAGTCGGACAGGGGGCCGCTGATCCTTGAGGTCAATAGTTCCCCAGGATTGGAAGGCATAGAAAAAGCGACTGGTATTAATATCGCCGCCAAAATAGTAGAATATATAGAGGATTCTGTAATGAAGAAATCCGCTAAGAGAAAAATAAAGGAATAATGAAGCGTATTAGAATTGGTACCCGTGGAAGTAAGTTGGCCCTTTATCAGGCTAATTATGTGGCTGGGCTTTTGAAGTTAAAAGGAGTTGAAAGTGAAATTGTTCCTATAGAGACTAAAGGGGATCAAATTCTGGATGTATCTATATCTAAAATCGGGAGCAAAGGGGTATTTACAGAGGAAATAGAAGAGCAGTTAGATGCAGGCACGATTGACATTGCTGTACATAGCGCTAAGGACATGCAGTCCGTCCTGCCCGATGGATTTGAGCTAATAGCTTTTACCGAGAGAGAAAAAGTCAACGATATCATATTAAGTCATGACAAGCACATCGATTACGAAAATCCGGAGGTACCTCTTATACTAGGCACCTCTGCATCAAGACGGGTGGCTACTTTAAAACACTTCTACCCACACATCAAAACCGTTGAGGTAAGAGGCAATCTACAGACGCGCATCGCAAAAATGGAAAGCGGCGTATGCAATGCACTCTTGCTGGCATATGCTGGCGCCCATAGGATGGAGTATGATCACCTGATTCGTCACGAACTTCCTCTAGAAAAATTCACCCCAGCAGTGGGTCAGGGTAGTATTGCAGTTGAGTCTCACGTGAGTCTAGATCCAACTATTCGTCAATTAGTAATAGAAGCAGCTCATCACGTCGACACCGGCTATAGGCTAGCAGCAGAAAGAAGTTATCTCCGGGTGCTGGAAGGTGGATGTAGTATTCCAGTTTTTGCATTGGCTACAGTAGATGGTGATCAGTTGGAGCTTCAGGGGGGTATTGTGGCCTTAGATGGCCGCGAACGCATTTCCAATGCCGTTCGTGGCTCTGTTTTCAAAGCTGTGGAATTGGGACAACAACTTGCCCATAGTATTCTAAGTTTAGGGGGCGATAAAATATTAGAAGATATCCAGAATACGTTAAAAAGATGAAGCTAGGGCCTTTTTTATTGATCTCAATGCTGGGCATTTTTTTTGCCTGCTCTTCAGAGAAAGATCACCTAATTAAGATCGAAACGCGCTTCGGGGACATGTATGCGATTTTATACGATGAGACACCTGCGCATAAGGAAAACTTTATCCGGCTGGTAGAAGACCAGCGGTTTGACTCTACCACATTTCATAGGGTTATTCGGGATTTTATGATCCAAGGCGGGGATGTGTTTACGAAAGAGGGCATACCTCCAGAAGAATGGTATACTCTTCCTGCAGAATTTAACGAGAAATACATTCATGAAAGGGGAAGTATCGCTGCTGCGAGGCAAGGAGATGGCATAAATCCGCAAAAAAGATCCAGTGGTTCGCAGTTTTATATTGTTCAGGGAGTTGTATACAAGGAACTGGAGCTCACTACCGATATGCGAAAGCTTCAGGAGGCATTTATGAAATATGTACAAGTGGTAAGCCACAAAAGCCTTATGGATGAATATACTCGGCTTTACCAAGAGGGTGATTTTAAGGGGATGAATAAGCTGATGTTGGATAACAGGAGGGACATGGAGGCTTTCTTTAGTACATCCTTTCAGAAGGCAATGCGCCCGGAGCAATTAAGTGCATATACCACTATTGGCGGCACGCCCCATTTGGATGATGAGTATACCGTATTCGGCAAAATCATTCAAGGAATGGAGGTGGTAGAGAAGATAGCCGCAGTGGAGACTACAAGTCAAGATGTACCCTTAGATCCTGTATTGATGAAGGTAACTGTGGAGGAGAAGATGAAGAAGGAGATTGAAAAGGAATTTGGATACATTTATCCTATAGACAATGAATAAACCAACTATATTAATTACCGGAGCGAATGGCCTATTGGGACAAAAGCTGGTGGAGCGTTTGATCGAAAGAGGTTCGTTTAGGATTTTGGCGACTGGACGGGGTAAGTGCCGACTGCCGCAGGAATGGGAGGGCTATACCTATACCCAGCTAGATATCACTGACCAGCACCGAGTGAGGGAGGTATTTGCTATACATCAGCCAGTGGTCGTTATACATTGTGCTTCGATGACCAATGTCGATCAATGCGAAACCGATCGGTATGCATGCTTGAAGCAAAACGTGGAGGCAGTGAAGTATATCGTAAAGGCCTGTGAGAAGCAGGGTTCACATTTGATCCACTTGTCTACGGATTTTGTTTTTGACGGTGCAGGTGGCCCCTATAGCGAAACCGATTCGGCTAACCCCATCAACTTTTACGGGTTAACCAAATTAGAATCTGAGAATATCGTTAAGCAGTCATCGATCAAATGGGCTATAGTGCGCACAACGTTGGTGTATGGGATATCGTATGATATGTCGCGGTCAAATATTGTACTATGGGTTAAAAATGCATTAGAGAACGGGAAGGAGCTTAATTTGGTGACGGATCAGTTTAGGACGCCTACCTTGGCAGAAGATCTCGCAGAAGGCTGTATATTAATTGCAGAAAGAGGTGCTAACGGAGTATATAATATCTCTGGGAAAGATTTCATTACCCCTTACGATATGGCGATAGAAACAGCACATTTCTTTCATTTAGATGCTACTAAAATTAAGCGGTCCGACTCTACCAATTTTAGTCAAACAGCCAAACGACCTCTAAAAACCGGTTTTATAATCGACAAAGCAGTAAAAGAGCTGGGCTATGCTCCCCATAGTTTTAGAGAGGGTATTAAGATAATGGCGCAACAGAAAAAATATAGCCTGACCGTTTGACGGTCAGGCTTTTTATTATTACCAGCTTCTAAAATTGGTAGACACTGGCGGGACGATCTCCTCTATTCTTGCTTTTTTAACCTCTGGCACGGCGCGCCCTACAAGTTCCGGATTTGGATCCTCCCGTCGCTTCTGCTCCGTGGGGGTTGGTGGGAATTTCTTCTCCAGCTTTGGCGTAGCGATTAAATGAAGGCCTTCTTTTTCTTTTTGAATGGCTGCAGGGTCAGCCGTCCGGATACACGAATTGATTTCAGCCCCCGTTTGTATAGTGATTTTGTGTGTTATGATATTTCCGGAGACTTTGGCAGTAGCATGGATTGTGGTTTCTCCATTAATGTAAAGATCGCCGACCACCTCTCCGCTTATACTGATTTCATCTGCTAGGATATCGCCTGTAATGGATGCCTTCTCACCCACCACTACCCTTTTGTCGGTACGGATATGCCCTCGTAATATACCGTCGGCTCGAATATCATTTTTTGAAATTACATCCCCCGTCAACTCAAAGCCCAATGACAGAACCGTCACTTTCTGTGCATGGGTGACATCATTGTCTTTCTTGCTCGATCCAAACTTCATTGCTTAAATTCCCTTTTCTTGCTTAAATGTTGTCAAAATGGTAGAGCTGTTTCCTAAATCTAAACCCACTGCTTTGTCTTTTGCACCGCCATTCATAGCCAAACTGTTGTAACAGTAGCCTATAGATGCCAGCTGCTCTGGATTTTCTGGTACGTGTACGTTGAGGACACCATCAAACTCTTGCTTAATCAGGTTTACCAAATCCACGTAATTGGCACCGCCCCCAGCAAGATAAAGATCTTCGGCTTTGGCAAAATCTGTATCCGTAAAAGCCTTCCTGAGAGAGGGGGAGACAACATCCCTGAAATATTGCGTTAAAACTTGTTTCCTAAGTTCTCTTAGATCAAGCCGTTTTCTGTTGAGGAAGATGGTACCATCACTAAAATATTGATCAATTTGATGCTCCGTCTTTAGGTCCAGATAATAATCCTTTTGAAGTTCTCTGGTAAGGGCATTGACGGCATACCTCAAGCCGAAGGTGGATACGCTGGAGCGTTGGACCAAGCCCCCTTCAGTGCTCAAAATGGCTTCCATGGTTCCGTAGCCAAGACTGATGACAAAGAAGTTTCGTGCCGCATTTTGCTCTAGCTGACGCACCGCAATACTACAACCTACTACTTCCGGCAACACAGCTGCTCTATCTACTTCTACCGCAAGTTTCTTTTTGCCCCCGCCTCCAAAAGTGTGGGTGTCAAATTCGATCAGATGCTCCTTCTCCAACAATTGATAAGCTTTTTCTTTAAAAACCTGAAAGGTGGAAAAAGGAAATCCAGTAGTAACGGTAATGGGGCTCCCCAGCTTCTGGGTAGCTAGAAGCAATCCTGCCTGTAAAAATATCCTGTAATCATCTTCATCGGGAGAGCTGTTGATGTTTCTATGAGGAGAAGTTCCTTCTGACAATGCCAGATCCCCCACCAGATACCCTACATCATTGTGAAAAATCTTTAGACCTGAAACAAGGTCTCGCGCGACATTTCTTAATTCAAGATTGTTGCTCTCAAAAACACTGGGATATTTGATTACTTCTATCATCTGGTCGTTTTTATAACTATTATATAATTTATTTTCTGTTGTTGATCATGGTTTCAAGTCGGGAAGACTCCGGCATTTAAGCCCCTACAAAAGTAAATTTTTCATTTATCATTTACCATCTCTAACTATAAATTCTTCCGGTAGGCAAATAAATCGTAAAATATAGGCGTTATTTGCTTACGAACAAATACCATCAGCAAGAAACGGCCAAAACATAGCTTGTGGTGCCTATGCAGTGTATCAGCTCCCCTTTTATCAGCTTGCTTGTCGCGTAGGTAAGGGGTGTCGGGCTGACAATTGCTTCAGCAGCCATTTATAAAGAATTTGGGCTGGCAGGGTATTTGTCTTCGACAGCTTTCTTAAACCTAAAATCATATGAACATCAAACAGCTATTCATCATCGCAATCACATTCTGTACAATAGGAACTGTGAGTGCACAGGAATTTTCGATTGGTCCTAAAGTAGGGATATCTCAAGGAAATGTGGAAGTAAACGGGGATGGGTTCTCCAAAGGAGACAGTAAGATGGGCTACCATGTGGGCCTTTTCGCACGCTTAGGGGGTAACGCCTTGTACCTACAGCCGGAAGTTCTTTATACAAACACAGGGGGAGAATTTAAAGAAAGTCAAGGAAGCAATGAGGTGAGTTATAAAGCAACTTTCAACCGATTAGATGTCCCTGTGTTGGTAGGGCTGAAATTAGGTGGTCTATTCAGGATTCAGGCCGGTCCGGTAGCCAGCTTTATGTTAAATTCGGATGTGAGTCATGATTTAAGCAATGCTACTTTACCGGATTACAAAAAATCCAACCTTGCCTATCAAGCGGGGATAGGGGTGGATGTAGGCAATATGATTTTGGATTTGAAATATGAAGGTCCATTGGGTAAAGTCTCTGAAAGCATCGCAGGATTTTCCACCGACCAGCGTCAAAATCAATTGATTCTTTCTTTGGGTATCCGATTGTTTTAATCAGATATGAAAAACGAGTAAAGGCAGGTCAAACGACCTGCCTTTACTCGTTGGTTTACATTGCAACCGAAAATCAATCTTCCTGAGGATATACGTATTTGGATCTGCCTTGGGAATCTTTTAGGTGGAAGTAAACCTGTTGAGCATCTGCAGACCTAACAAATTTATAATCTTTAGAGAAACCTTCTGGCTGATCAATGTATTCAGAACTGATTTTTTGGTTGAGGTGATTGTAGATATCCACCTTGACACCCGGTTTTTCCAAACCTACCACCAATAGATTGACTGTGTTACGATCCTTCATCTTGCCGTAGGCTAACAAAGGATATTCAATCTTCTTCTTTTCCTCTGCTTTGATATCATAAACAGCGATTTCATCTTCAGTTTCTATCCTCACCTTGTACTCCCCATCAGGAAGGTTGGACAGGTTGTATGGTACGCTTACAGCTTCTTTTGTTCTGTATTTCTTCTTGGTAATCAACTCGCCTTCGGCATCTAGGATAGAGATGAAGACTTTGTCCATCGGCTGCTTGAAGGTTACTACTACCTTTTTGTGGTTGGTTCTAACTGAGGTTACCTCCATTAAGGTTTCATCGTTTGGCTTGGCAAAGGAAAAGAAAGATAATCCAAGGAATAAAGCGGAAGTTAATAACATTTTCATGGTTTTATTGTTTAAGTTTTTTTGATTCGTGTTTGATAGCTCTTATACGAATCGTGTACCATGAAACCCGGCCTCAAGCAATGGATCAGAAGGCCAAAAAAATAGCTGCAAATCCAAAAAAAACTGGCAAGAAGTCCTTTAGCCTTAAACTGTATAGAATGTATGCACCCGAACGCAGTTTTGTCACATAAACGAACAGTTTTTTGCTAACATTGACGCTGTTGGTTGAATTTTGTCAGCTACCTCAAAGGTTAAAATTTAAAAAATATAAATAAAAATTTTTTTTAACAAGATGTAAACACCTCTGCTACTTGCGATTAGGATACGTATTGTGTACGGCTCCGGACATGTTTTGTTCTCAAACAATACAAAAGAGGGCTCCCAACGATCGTTGAGAACCCTCTAAAACTTTTTCGCTATCTGTTTACAACAGACAACGTTTGTTATTTCGCGGAGACGTACTTGCCGAATCCCTTGCTGTTGGAGATTTCAAATGAAATGTCCTTTAGTGACTGCACTCTTTCAAACTTAAAAACTTTGCCGAAAGTGTCGCCATTAAATGCCTCTTCGTGAACCAGGTGTCCGTTATGGTAGATCCTGATCTTTTTTTCCACTTCATCTTTGGTTTTAACCAAGAAAGCAATATTGTTTTCGTCTATGACTTTGGTTTTGGCAAAGTACTGATCTGCTGCTGCAGCTGCTCCTAAGGAAAGATCAAAGTTTTCTAATACCCCATGGTCTTTGCTGAAGATCTCAACAGAATAATCTCCATTCGCCAGATGCGCCAGGTCATAGTTTTTCTTGGTAAATTTTCCGCTTTCTATTACATCTTTAAAAATGACCCTGTGGCTTTTATCTTTAAAGGTTACCAGAACTTTTCCCTCAGGAATTTCAAATAGCTTAAGCTGAATCTTTTTATCACCTACTTGTTCTACCGCTATGTTAGGATTGTCAACGTTAGCAGTAATAGGATTGGCTTTAACGCCTATAGAAAGGCAAAGCGCTGTCAGTGTAGCAATAATTAATCTCATCGTTTTAGATTTAAAAGGTTTGGAAATTATGATAAACCCCTTGACAAATTTTCTAAGTGTTTGTTGAGGCTAATTATTTTGGGTGGGACCGATCTCTTTCAATCGTGGCTCAAAATTACAACTGAAGAAATCATTTTACAAATTCGTTAATAAAATTAATTTAAAATTAACGATATGATTATAAAACACGCCAAAAATTAACAATTGTGAAACGTTGCTTTTCGATTTTTTGTGTCTTCCCGCTCTCGTAAGTTGGAATAATTTAATAGATTTTGCGGAATTTTAGCTATTTTATTTTGATTGCAAAAATATGTTCCTGCTATATCAGAAGGATGTAAACGTTTACCTGGGGTCGGCGGTTAATGATAAAGCACTGATTTATGCTTACTTTTGCTGAAGATCAAACTTATTCATATTGGCTGGAATTTATATCCATATTCCCTTCTGTAGGCAAGCCTGTCATTATTGTGATTTCCATTTCAGTACCCATACAGCTTTAAAAAGCCATATGGTTAAAATAATTTGTAAAGAACTGGAACTTCAAAAAGAATATTTTGAGCCTGACACGGTCATTCATACCCTTTATTTTGGTGGAGGTACTCCTTCTTTGTTAGAAGTAGCTGAACTTTCCCAAATCTTGGATGTGGCGCACCGTCACTACAAGCTGGAACTTAGGGAGTTGACCTTGGAGGCTAATCCCGATGATCTTGATACTGGGAAACTGTTGGCTCTCCGACAATTGGGCGTTAATCGGCTGAGTATAGGAATACAAAGCTTTGATGACCGGGTCTTGAAGTTTTACAACCGTGCCCATAACGCGGCGGAATCCTTGGCTTCGATTGATAAAGCCAAACAAGCAGGTTTTAGCAAGTTGTCCATAGATCTGATGTATGGCTTTCCCCAGTCTGACCATGAGCTATGGAAGAAGGATCTGACGACGGCAATAGCATTGGATCCTGGGCATATCAGTAGCTACGCCTTAACCATAGAGCCTGACACAGCCTTGGGGAGGTGGACAGCAAAAGGGAAGTTTAATCCTGCGTCTGAGGATTTCATTGCAGAGCAATTTGAAATGATGCAGGATCAGCTGGGACAGGCAGGTTATCTCCAATATGAGATCTCTAATTTTGGTAAGCCAGGTGCTTTTGCATTGCATAATACCAATTATTGGAAGGGCATACCTTACTTGGGGATAGGACCGAGCGCGCATTCCTTTAACGGACGTAGCAGGCAACACAATATTTCCAATAATATAAAATATATTAAGGCATTAGAGCAGGGTTCTCTGCTCTTCGAGTGTGAAGACCTGGAACCTGTGGATGCTCTTAACGAATATTTATTGACCTCCTTAAGAACGATGTGGGGAGCAGACCTTCGACATATTTATAATTTATATGGTAAAGATTTGTTAATAGACAAAGGCGCTGTCATAGACGATTTGCGCGAGCAGGGATGGCTAGAAGTCAAAGAACATGCGCTGGTGTTAACGACCAGCGGCAAGCTCTTGGCAGATGGCTTGGCACTTAAACTCTTTTATTAATTAAAAGCCTTAATTTTACAGCGATGAACAAATACAAAGACACCTCCGGAAGAAAAAAAGATATCTCCCCACTAAAGGATGTATTTGAAGAACTGCTGCAGGCATATTCCCTCAAGGACCGCTTCAACGAGCGGAAGGTGATCAGCTCATGGGGGGAAATAATGGGAAATACGGTGGCCAAGCGTACCTCTCAGCTTTTCGTGAAAGATAAGAAGCTGTATGTGAAGATAAGCTCGGCACCCGTCAAAAAGGAATTGATGATGAACAAATCCAAAGTGCTGCAACTGATCGCCGAGAGATTTGGGCCTGACACCATAGCGGATGTGATCTTTATGTAAAAACGGTCAATCCTGTGCCGCAAACACCCTCCTCATCAACATTGTCGTTCTTTCTAAAGGATTTTCCCGGATATTTTTTTCTTCATGGGCAATTAAAGTGAACAATCCGTCCAATGCTTTTTCGGTGACGTAAGCATTAAGGTCGGGATTAATGTTTTTGGTAGAAGGAATGGCATTGTAGGCTTTTACCAAATCCGCATAATATCTCGTCGCCCCCACCTGATTCAATGATTCCTGTACTTTAGGGCGAAAGAGGCTAGTCAACTGTTCGGAAGTGGTCCTGCGAAGAAATTGTGTTGCTGCATCATCCTCTCCTTTTAATATGGCAAAGGCATCTTGAATGGTAAGCTGTTTAATGGCATTCACAAAGATGGGTTTTGCTTCTTTTGCTGCATTTTCAGCTCCCCTGTTGATCGCTAATAAAACTTTGTCCACTTCGCTACCAAGCCCTAATTTCCTCATGGTGCCTTCCACCTTCCTGAATTCCTCAGGAAGTGCTATACGGATCAATTCATTCCTAAAAAAACCATCTTCTTTGGAGGCGGTTTCAGCGCCTACGGAAATACCCTTGACCAAAGCTTCTTTAAGGCCGTTGGCTACATCTTCATTGGAAAGAACCGCATTACTTGCTCCCTGCAGCACTTTGTTAAGATCTGTTGTAGTACATCCGATCAGCAAAATAAAAATACCCGCTAGGGCTAAAATGTTTAAGTTTTTCATTTCTCAATAAGTTTATTCTCGATAAAATTCTTTACTATGTGAAATCTTTTCTTGTCAGGAAATCCCGCTTACATTATGTAATATTGTGCCATCTTTTGGTAAATGTTTAATCCTAGCAAACTAAATATCGGCAAAATTAGTGCATTAGCAGCTGTGTTGGCATGGCTTGCTCTACTTTTCACCGACTTAACTAGGTTATTTGGCGAACTTAACCAAATTCATACCGCTATTGCGCCGGAGATCAGTTGGGCTCTCGAAATCATTTTTTTTATACTGCTCTACATCTTCTATAACAATGCCATAAATAAAAATGGCCATTATAATTTTATTGGCTTGATATGGAAGGCCGCTTCTACTGGCTTGGTGGCGGCGGGAGTTTCTCTTATAATTCTGTTCTTTTACCTTTTGTTGGATGGCAGTAGGCTCTCTAAAGACCCCCTATTATTGAACTTTTTTTACCATGTCAATTTTGGCTTGACGACCGTTTTTCTGATTACGACAACCATGGTTTGGAAACACCTGATCCTGTATCAAAAAAACAAAATTGTCGTACAGCAGTGGCAGGCTTATGAAGTGGTGCTGTTGATGAGCATGTTTTTTATGTTCTTCAACCAAAACACGCTCAACTACAGCTTTATGTTTGGGCTGGTTTTTTTGGTTATTTTTGGCAGCATTCTATCTGCCAATCTTAAATGGATTCCCTATCTCAGCTTCAAGGACAAGTGGAAAGCGCTTCTTTTTGTGGTGATCATCCTGAGTTCTTCGGCATACCTTTTTATTCAACTTATTTCCTACAGCGACAGCAATGTCCATTTGGTGAACCTGACTGACAACCTGTTTTTGCTTGGACTTTTTGGGTTTGTTTTTGTCTATGCCCTGTTCAGTTTTCTGGTGACGCTGTTCAACTTACCGACCTCCTCTGTATTTGAGCAAAAGCTCACAGAAGCCATCAATTTTCAGCGACTAAGCCGCTCTATACAACCCGGACAAAGTGAGAGCCAAGTGCTGGATATTTTGATGGATAGCTGCATGAGCGCAGCCTATGTAGATGCCGCATGGATGGAAATTCAGCACAAATCTTTTCCCACCGAGGTGCTCCATCAGCGTTTCATCAGTAATCAGGAGCGAAAGGAGGTGAGAGAATTGATGGTGAACAGCAAACCTTTTTCGGATTATTTTGCCGAAGGCATGCAGTGGAAAAAAGACTATGCTTTGGGTAAACTTGCCCATGACACCTATAATTCTGCCATTGTTTTCCCGATCAAGATCAACAAGGACCTGATGGGGCATATCTTTTTGTTAAAGGAGGTACGGGATGGCTTTAACAAGGAGATGATTGATATCATATCCACTTTTGTCGGACAGGCGACAATATCTGTAGAAAACCACCGCTTGCTCAATGAAGCCATCAAAAACGAACGCTATAAGGAGGAACTTGAAATCGCTCAACGGGTACAAAGGAGTCTTTTGCCATCAAAACTTCACCACAACAGCTGTTTCGATATAACGGGATTTTCCGAAGCTGCCGATGAGGTCGGCGGGGACTTCTATGAAACCTACCAGTTTGATAAAGACAATTTCGCCTTGATCATTGGCGATGTGTCTGGCAAAGGTACTTCTGCGGCATTCAATATGTCTCAGATGAAGGGTGTTTTTCACAGCTTGGTGCAACTGGAGCTAAGTCCGACTGAATTCCTGGCAAAGGCCAATAACGCGTTGAGCCACTGCCTAGAAAGAAACCATTTCATCACCACTACGTATTACCATATCAATACTTCTGACCGGAGCATTGTGTATTCCCGGGCCGGTCATTGTCCCACCTTATATCATAGTGTATCAAAAGGTGAAAGTGAGTATTTAGAAGTAAGAGGAATGGGCCTAGGGGTTTTGCGAAACGACAAATTCCGAAATTATATTCAAGAGAAAAGTCTGAAGTATCAAGCGGGTGATGTGATGTTACTCTATACGGATGGAATTGTTGAAGCCAAAAACCACGAAGGTCTAGAGTTTGGCTTTGACCGCTTGCGCCAAGCATTGGACGAGTTTCATGAACTGAAAGTTGAAGAGATCAAAGAGCGTCTTATCCAAGCCGTGTATGAATTTGTCGGGACCAGCACCTTGCCTGATGACGACTACTCCATGGTAGTGGTTAAATTCCTAAAATAAACATTAAATAGAACAGAGCGTATAAGATATATGTTAAAAATCGAGAAAACCAAAGCTGATGAGCACGTTACGTTAAGATTGGAAGGAGAGGTGGATGCAAGTAACTCTGTGGAACTTGACCTGGCGATCCAGCAGCTTATGGCAGAAAAAATAAAAAAGATATTGATAGACGGATCTTCTTTGGAGTACATCTCCTCCGCGGGATTGGGTGTCTTCATGTCTTATTTGGAAGATTTTGAAGACAGCGGCGTAAAATTTGCAATTTATGGACTGAGCAGTAAAGTCAAGAATGTCTTCCATATACTTGGGTTAGATCAACTGTTACTAATAGAAGATGATGAGCAGGGTGCTCTGGGGTGGCTGTATGAGAGATGAATTGAAATTATATTGTGAAAAAAGTAGGCTGTCAGAATTGAGGCTATTCCTTTCGGGCATCTTGGATGACACGCCCCTCTCCGAGATCAACAAAAATCAGGTGATATTGGCTGTGGAGGAAGTGTGTGCAAACCTCATTATTCATTCTCATGCTTGCAATCCACAGGATTCTATACAGTTGGAGGTGACGAGAGATAACAGTAAAATTATTTTTGAGATTCGAGACTCCGGCAAGGCTTTTAATATACTTGAATATCAGGTTCCCCAACTTGCAGATGTTATTAAGGAGAAGAAAAAAGGAGGGGTAGGCATTATTTTGGTAAAAAAGATCATGGATCTGATTGAATTTGAATCTACACCCAGCCAAAATATCTGTCGTTTGACCAAATGCATCAATTCCAAATAATTGTTAATTCCATCCACTATTCAGAGTGATGTGGTTCCTTTGTTCCTTAAAATTCGTAACATTGCACTATCATTTTCGGCGAGCCAAAAAATATGAGATTTAAGCCTGTATGTTTCCTTGTACTGGGAATATTAGCTGCGTGTGCTCCAAAAGCAAGAGTGGAACCAGAGCGTACCATGGTTTCCATGGAACCGGAATTTCTGTTTGCCATTGACAATGACCGGGTGTTGGCGGATGAGTTTCTGTACACCCTTTCCAAAAATCAGCATTTAAAAGATCACAAAAGCCAATCTATTACTGAAGAAGATTTTGAGCAAAATTTTGAGCTTTTCTTAAACTTCAAATTAAAAGTCAAAGAGGCTGAACGGCAAGGTTTAGATCAGTCCGAAGAGTTTTACAATGAGTTTAACATCATCAAAGAGGACCTGAAAAAACCCTATCTGTTAGAGAACAGCATTCAGGAGGGAGAGCTAAGAAAGGCTTATAGCAGAATGCAGGAAGCGTTGAAAGCCAGTCATATTTTGATTCAGTTTCCACCTAATGCCGGTCACGAAGACTCCATTGCCGTATTACAGATGGCTGAGAACCTCAGACAAAGAGCAGAAAGTGGGGAGGATTTTAATCAGCTTGCCATAGCGTATTCTGATGACCCTTCTGTGGTAAATAGCCATGGGGATTTAGGATACTTCACTTCCCTGCAGATGGTTTATCCCTTTGAGGATGCAGCATATAGTCTGCAGGTAGGGGAGATTTCCGCTCCCGTACCTACCAATTTCGGCTACCATATAATTAAACTGTTAGACCGCAGGCCTAATCCCGGACAAATTAGGGTATCTCATATTTTGGTGAGAATAGATCCTTCCAATCCTGCTTCTGAGGACAGGGCCAAAACAAGAATTGCCAATATTTATACTTTTCTTCAACAGGGGGAAGAAACCTGGGAAGAAGTAGTTAGACGCTTTTCCGAAGATGAAGGCACTAAAGATACAGGCGGCTTACTGCCTTGGTTTGGTGTAGGAGCCATTGTTCCCGAATTTGAGGAAATAGCATTTTCGCTAACGGAGCGCCACGAGATCTCGCCTCCGGTTAGAACGCAGTTTGGCTATCATATTATAAGGTTAGAAGATACCAAACCTATTGCTCCATATGAGGAAATGGAGCCTTTGCTGAAATCAAAAATTTTACGTGACAGTCGCTCCCAGCTGGTTAGGTCTCAAGTGATAGCCATGCAGAAAGCTAAATTCGGCTTTGTCGAAAATGAGGTCTTGGTTGATTCTTTAAGACCTATCTTCAATCAACATTTTCATGAGGGGATTGAGCAGCTAGCTACTCATCTGGATAAGCGGGGGCTGTTGGATAGTACTTTAATGACGATTCAGGCACACCCCCTTTCGGTAAAATTGTTCTTGGATTTTATTCAGGAAGATACCGTGGTCGTCAAAACGGAGTCCGGCAACAGCTTTGATCCGTGGTACAATGAGTATCAAGAGCATATGCTGGCCGAAGTGGAGGAGGCTGATCTGACCCACCACAATGCCGAATACAGGATGTTGGTCAAAGAATACCGGGAAGGCATCTTGCTGTTTAGCTTGATGAATGATATGGTTTGGCAAAAGGCGTTGATGGACTCGGTGGGTCAACTTGCTTACTATGAGGAACACATTGACCAATACCAGTGGCCTGAGCGGGTGCAGGGACTAATTGTAAGTGTAGAGGATGAAAGTCAATTGGCAAAGGTTCGGCGTTTCCTTCAGGGAAAGGTGTACCAAAAAAAACTGAAGCCTAGGCTAGAAGATCAATTTCTCAATGATTATCCCGGTCTCTTTACCTTGGAAGAAGGCATTTTTGCCATCAAAGAACATCCTGTATTATCCAAGTTAGACAGTCAAAACAAAAACCAGGAGGTGGTGCAGGATGGGCGACGCTATTTTATATTGTTGGGGGATATTATTCCTGCAGGACCAAAAGCTTTTGACGAAACTCGAGGCAAGGTTATTCAGGACTACCAAAAACATTTGGATAGTCAGCTAATCCAATCATTAAAAGAAAAGCATGTTATTCAAATCAATGAGGGTGAAAAGGAAAGAATTTCCCAGATGGTGGTCAAAAAGTAGCTTCCTCATTTTGTTGGGATCAGTCCTTCTCTCTAGCTGCGATTTGTTTAAGTTTAAATCCGGGGAAGAAGAAGTTGATGATTCTGTCTTGGCATCTGTGGAAGAAAATGTGCTAAAGCGATCGGATATCGAATTTATCACGAAGGAGTCACAATCAGAAGAGGACAGCGCAAATTTAGCGGAAAGGTATATACAATCTTGGATCAGAAAACAGTTAATGATTAAGGAGGCTGGGAAAAACATGGCTTTTGATGAAGCTGAGTTGAACAGAAAACTCCTGGATTATCGCTATGCCTTGATGGTTTATGAGTTTGAAAAGTCCTACGTCAACGATAATTTGAACCGGGAGGTGAGTGATCAGGAGATCAACGCCTACTATGAAGAAAACAAAGACAACTTTACGCTGAAAAAGATCATAGTCAGGACCAACTTTCTAAAAGTAGACAAAGAGATTCCGCAAAAGAGCCAAATTAGCCGCCTCCTCAATAGCAACAGGGAGAGCGATAAAAGCGAATTGAGAGACATAGCCTTGAGATTCGCCGTGAATTATTATTTAGAGGATTCGGTCTGGATTGAGTTTGATGATATTGTGTTGAATACGCCTTTGGTAGAAAATAACAACCATGTGGAGCTGTTGAGGAGAAACGATCTCATTCAGGTAGATGATGATCGCTTTTCTTACTACTTTAAGATCCTAGAATATAAATTGCAAGACCAAGTTCCTCCGTTGGAATTTATGAAAGAGGAAATTTCAAAAATTATCCTCAACAAAAGAAGGGTAGCATTGGCTGAAAGCCTGCACAAAGAGGTGTACCAGCGTGCATTAGAAAAAAATGAGTTTAAGATATATGATTAGCAGTTTAAAGCGCAAACTTGTTGTACCAGTAGTTTTATGTTTTTCTTTGTCAGCTTACGCCCAAACTAAGCCCGCAGAGGACAAGCCTACGGGGCAGGTTGTAGATAAAATAATAGCTAAGGTCGATAATTACATTATCCTCGAGTCAGACTTACAAAAAGCTTATTTGGAGGCTATCAGTCGTGCCCAAGAAGGCTTTGCCGCCCCTTCCCGCTGTGATGTGTTTGAATCCTTACTGGTTAACAAAATGATGGTGGCCAAAGCAGATATCGACTCTGTGGTAGTGACGGAAGCGGAGGTAATTTTGCAGACCGACCAGCAGTTCAACATGACCATGCAGCAGTTTGGTGGAGACGAAGAAACCCTTGTCGAAGTATACGGGAAAACAGCTGATCAACTGAAAAGTGAAATTCAAGATGCTATTAAGGAGCAGATGATCATCCGCAAAATGCAAGGAAAGATCACCGAAGGCTTATCGGTATCCCCAGCGGATGTGCGAAGATTCTTTGAGAGGATACCCACCGATTCTTTACCCTTCTTTTCTGCCGAGGTCACCGTAGGGCAGATCGTGAAGAAGCCGGAAGCTTCCGAAGAGGAAAAGGAAAAAGTTATCCAGCTCCTATCTGCTATAAAGCAACAAATCCTCGACGGAGAGACTGATTTTGCCAGTATGGCAAGGAAGTATTCTGAAGATCCCGGCTCTGCCATGAGCGGTGGAGATTTGGGTTTTTTCAACAGAGGGGAGCTTGCACCAGAATATGAAGCTACGGCTTTGAGCCTAAAACCCGGTGAAATCAGTGATCCTGTGGAGACCATGTTTGGTATCCATATGATCCAGCTACTGGAGATTAGAGGAAATTCGTTTAATACGCGGCATATCCTGATTACACCCAAACCAACAGAAAAGGATATTGAGGATGCGGAGCGTTTCTTGGACAGCATTAGAACATTAATAGTTAGCGACAGTATCACTTTTGCCAAGGCTGCTAAGGAGCATTCCAGTGACCGGGCTACCTCTGATAACGGAGGCTTTTTCTCTGATCCCGCTACCGGATCAAACCGGTTGACCTTGCGTACCCTTGGTGATCCCGTTCTGTATTTTACCCAAGACACCATGAAGGTAGGCAGTATTACCAAGCCGTTGCGTTTTGATGATGTGGATCCCCGTAACGGTCGTTCTGAGCCTGCCGTTAGGATTTTGTATCTTAAGGACCGGTTTCCGGCGCATAGGGCAAATCTTAACGATGACTACGAAAAACTGAAAGCTGCTACTCGCAGACAGAAGGAAGAAGAGCTCCTGAGTAATTGGTTTGTATTAGCTAAAGAAGAGGTGTTCATCGATATTGATCCTGAATATGACCGCTGCAACGTTCTTCAAGAAAATAAACCCTAGATAAGATGATGAAAAATTACGGCTTTATGAGAAAATTACTGTTGGTGCTTGCTGTGCTATATGTGTATTCTGCTAGCGCCCAGATCGAGGATAAGAAAAACATAGTAGCCAAGAATGCGGAAGTCGTAAAGTTAGGGGATGGTTACGGTTTTACTGAAGGGCCTGCTGTCGACCGACCAGGCAATGTCTTTTTTACCGACCAACCCAATAACCGCATTATCAAATGGTCTTTTTCGACCGGAGAGCTATCCACCTTTACCGATGATTCCGGCAGATCCAATGGCATGTATTTCAATAAGGAGGGGAAGCTGGTGGCTTGTGCAGATATGGACAACCAAATATGGTTGTTTGATATGAACGGTAACCGCGAGGTTCTTATCGAGAATTTCAAGGGAAAGCGGTTAAATGGCCCCAATGATTTATGGATTTCTCCTAGAGGCGGGATGTATATTACAGACCCGCTGTACAAGCGAGATTATTGGGAAAGAAATCCTGAAATGGAGCAGGATGGGGAGCATGTGTATTTTATAAGTGACGATGGGCTTCAATTTTTTAGGGTCGATGAGGATTTGGTCAAGCCAAACGGCATCGTAGGTACTCCAGACGGCAAACAGTTATATGTTTCGGATATCGGAGCGGGGAAAACCTACGTCTACGACATTGAGGAAGATGGGTACCTGAGCAACAAGCGGCTATTTGTTGAAATGGGCTCGGATGGTATGACCATAGATAACAAAGGAAATGTTTATCTTACCGGTAAAGGGGTGACAGTATTTGACAAAAAAGGGAGTAAAATTGCACATATACCTGTCAATGCCCCATGGACAGCGAATGTCTGCTTTGGAGGGGGTGACCGCAAGACGTTATTTATCACCGCTTCAGACGCGGTATATAGCCTCCAAATGAAGACCAGGGGCGTGTGGTAAGCCATAAGCTTACGCAAAATCCCGTTGTTTTCCCTAACTACTGTTAACACTACATTCATGATGGCGTCGGGAAAGGGACTGCATAAACCTATGTTATTGGTGAATAGCAAGACCTTCCTCTGTTTTTTAACATACCTTTGCTCTTGGCTTAGCTGCACAGGACAAATTTTGACGTATCAGGTGGAGAACTTTCCTTCCATGCAGGGGGAGCTTCAGTTGCCTGATTCTTCGGCCAGGGAGAAACATATTCAGAAGCTAATTCATGCCTTACAACTGGAAGGTTATCCTACAGCGGCGATTAAGAGTAGGAACTATAGTGGAGATACGCTTGCTATTATTTTACATGCCGGAGAAGCTTTTCATTGGTTGCAACTGCGGCGGGGAAACTTAAGTGATTCCCTCGCCGATAAGGCGGGATTTGATAAAGTGGGTATTCACGGAAGGCCACTGGATTTTCACCAGCTTCATCATTTTTTTGATGGCGTACTAGAGGAATCGCAAAATATTGGATACCCTTTTGCCACTATTCGGTTGGATAGTATCTCCATCAAAGACCTGCAACTGGCGGCAGCTATTAATTTTGATCCTGGACCTTTTATAGTCTTTGACACGGTAGAGATAGGGGGAGACTCCAAGACCAAAGCCGACTATCTCAGTAAGGTATTAAGAATTCCTCCAGGAGCTCCGTTTTCCCAAGCTAGTGTTGACCGTGCGCTAAGAGGCTTGCAAAAGTTGCCCTATGTTCAACTGGTGTCGGAGCCTCAGCTTAGCTTTCAAAACACAAACGCCAAACTATTTTTGCCCTTGACCGATCGGCGAATCAATAGCTTAGATGGGATTGTAGGTGTGCTTCCGAGCGAGGCTGAAGACAACAAACTGCTGGTGACAGGTCAGTTCAACTTGGCGATGTATAATGTGGCCGGACGGGGGAGAGATTATCTTTTGCAATGGCAACGTCTCAGCCGCTATTCTCAAAATTTATCTCTAGGGGCAAAAGAACCGATGCTGCTGGGATCTTTGATAGACCTGGCAGTCACTTTTGAGCTTTTGAAACAAGACACCAGTTTTCTGAACAGGGACTTTAAAATTGAGTTAAAATATCCGATACATCAAGATCTTTCAATAGGCTTTTTTTCTAGGAGACAATCAGGGGATTTGTTGGATCTTGGGAATGGGGGTCCAGCGACCATGCTTCGGGACGCAGCTGACTTCCGTTTCAATAGCTACGGTGTGAACTTCTTGTGGAGTGCCCTAGATCATGCACTGTTGCCCAAAAGTGGCTGGTTTGCTTCCATGGAGACAGGTCTTGGAAATAAACGGTTATTGGAAAATTCAGCGCTACCCTCTACAGCCTATGATGAAGCTATCAAACATAGCCTTCAATATTACCTAACCCTTTCTGTTGAAAAGCATTTACAGCTCAACCCCAGGCTAAGCACATGGTTGAGGATACGGGCTGGGGAAATGGACAGTAAAAATCTGTTTATAAATGATTTGTTCCGTTTAGGAGGCCTTAACAGCATCAGGGGCTTCAATGAAAATTTCTTTTTCGCAAAACGGTATGTTTATGCTAATTTTGAGCCGAGGTATTATTTTGACAACTATTCCTATTTTCTGTTGTTTGTCGATTTTGGCGAATTGAAAGACCAAAGGGAGATTCCTGAGAAGCCCCTTTCTTTGGGAGCAGGGTTTAGTTTAGAAACGAACGAAGGTGTCTTTAGCTTTATTTACGCATTAGGAAAATCAGAAACCCAATTAATGGGTTTCAATTTCTCAAAAATTCACTTTGGCTACACAGGAAGGTTTTAATAAATGGATCAGCTTCTGCGGTTTATATGTCTGTTTTTATTGCTAGCTACTTTTGGAGGAGCTTCTCAAGCGCAGGTATTTGTTAACTATGAAGATCAAATAGCCATAGATGAGAAAGGCGATTGGCGCTTTGTTCCTGAAATTGCTACGCTTAGAATTGATGGGAATGAATTTGCCCTTGCTGACTTAGCTTTTACTTTGCCTGCCGACGCAGCTGTATTCTTCGGGGACGTGATGTGGCTTCACACCGCCGTAGACACGAGTTTTGCCGTTCCCTTAGCAGCCATAAAGAGAGAATTTCCCACTCCAGACGGAATTCTCAACCTGATAATCTATAAAAAAGGAATCCAGAAAGGTGATGTAGTGGTCAGAAAAGGACTATTTAAAACTGCCAATCAGGCAGCTTTGGTGACAGCATATGAAGATGCGGATATAATAAGCCGCAGATTACAATCGCCTGTAGCGCATTTTTTTTACTTGGTGGTCTTGACGATCTTCTGCCTGATAGCCCTGTTTAAGGTGGTATACCCTTCGGTCCTTACCTTCATCGTCCATCCGATGTTAATATTTTCTACTGAGGATTTCTCTGATTCCGGGTCCTCTGCAAAGTTTTTTACTGAGGAGATCATGTTCTTTCTGGTTATATTCAATATGCTTCTGATGGGGCTCATAATAATAAGCGCCTTCTTTTTAAACGTCCCTATTCTAGAGCAACTTATTACTGGCGATCTTAACCAGTTGTTTTTGGTTTGGTTATTGGGTACTGGTATATTGTTGGTTATCTCATTACTTAAATTCCTTTGGCTTAGAATATCAGCCCTGATCTTTGGCATCAGCAAAATAGAATTTGTTCATTTTTTTTATATGCTACGGGTGGCATCCATTATTTTGATAAGCATGTATATTATTCTCATCGTGTGTTTTTCCAATAATATTCCATCCTTAATGGAATTGCTAAGTTACCTGTTAAAAGGCTTTTTCGCACTTTATATCCTTGGATTGATCATGCTCTTTTTTATGATGGTTGCCAACGTTCCACTTAAAAATTACCATTTATTTTCGTACCTTTGCACCGCAGAATTGGTTCCCTTTTTAGTGCTTTCAAAACTAATTATTGGGTAATTCTTTAATTATTGACAATAATAAAAGAAGGAATATAAAGCAGTATGACTAAATCAAACAAAGACAGATTGACCAGAGTAAGGAGTATCTTAGTGTCCCAGCCTAAGCCCACGGACGAACGATCCCCTTATTTTCAGCTGGCTGAAAAATACAACCTTAAGATTGATTTTAGATCCTTTATCAAGGTGGAGCCTGTGTCTATCAAGGACTTCCGCAAGCAAAAAATTGATATCCTAAAGCATACTGCCATCATCTTTACCAGCAGGAATGCTATTGACCATTTTTTTAAAATATGTCAGGAACTGAAGGTGGAAATGCCTGCAGATATGAAGTATTTCTGTATATCTGAGCAAACCGCCCATTACCTTCAAAAATATATTGTGATCAGAAAAAGAAAGCTATTTGTGGGTGTTAAGTCTGCCTCTGATCTTTTTGAGTATTTCAAGAAGCATAAGAGCGAGAAATACCTATTCCCTTGCTCCGATATCCGAAAAGATGATATTCCTGACTTCTTGACCAAAAACGGTATTGAATTTACGGAGGCAATTATATACCACACGGTTGCTGCAGACCTCTCCGACTTGAAAGACATCAAATATGATATATTGGCTTTCTTTAGTCCGTCTGGCATCAAGTCATTGTTCCAGAATTTCCCTGACTTTGAGCAAAACAATACCAGGATTGCTGCCTTTGGGCCCACTACTGCCCAATCAGCAAGAGAAGCCAATCTTATTCTGGATATAGAGGCGCCCATGCCCAATGCTCCAAGTATGACAGGTGCTTTAGAACTGTACATCAAGAAGGCCAATAATTTATAAGAATTTGTATCCTGGGTAAGGTAATTTCAGTTTAAATGTGTAAAATGGATTGTCAAATGAGAAAAGGCGCTTAACACATGGAAAAACAGATTTGCCGCAATCTTTGGATTTTTATGTTTACATGTTTGCTTGTTGGACCTGCCTTTTCCCAACAAGATGCACAATTTACCCAATATATGTACAACGGGATTGTTTACAATCCCGCTTTTTCGGGCAAGGGGGACGGTTTCCAATTTTCCGGATTACATAGAAGCCAATGGGCAGGATATAACACTGCTGCTGGTTTAGGTGGAGCACCTTCTACACAGTTGTTAACGGCATCTGGAGGCTTTGAAAATTATAATCTTGGATTTGGTCTGGTTTTTGTAAACGAGTCAATCGGGGCTACGTCCAATCAAGAAGCGAACTTATCGCTCGCTTATCATTATAAAATGGGACGAGGGGTGCTAAGTGTAGGAGCTTCCGCTGGTATGTTTGCCAGCAAAATAGATTTTGACCTTTTGGAGTTAATAAACCCAGATCTGGTAGTACCAGCTGGGGGCAGTGAAAGCCAATATAACGTGAACTTTAGTGCCGGGGCACTGTATGATCGAGGCAATGTGTATGTAGGAGTAAGCGGACGGCACTTAAACCAACCGGATTTTGATTTTGGTGAAGGGCAGTTTGGCAATCAATTGAAACTTCATACTTACTTGTTGGCGGGCTACAGACTTAAGGCTTCCGCCTTTTGGTCTGTGGAGCCAAGTGTGTTGTTAAAAGCAGTAGAAGTGGATAATTTTTCCTATGATGTAAGCGTTATAGCCTCGTACAACAATAAAGTTAGTGGCGGATTGTCTTATAGGGGGGAGGAATCGGCTTCGGTAATATTGGGTTATAGCTTGCTAAATGATAATTCATTAAGACTGGGCTATGCCTTTGATCTGGTAGTGGGAGGCTTGGAAGCAAAATCGCCGACTTCGCATGAGTTTATGCTGAGTTATAGTTTGCCAAAAGCCAGAAGAAGTGTAGAGAGGATCATACAAAGGACCCCAAGATTTAGGTTTTGAATTTAAAAGGTTTTGGAATCTAAGCTTGTGCTTTTTTAATATTTTCTCCTAAATTTCGGTTGATATTTTGAAAATTGGAGTTGTGTTTGATGTGATAATAAGGTGTGTTTTATGTATAGGAAAATGATTTCGCAATCGTTCCAGGGAATTGCGGTAGTTCTAGTAGCAACACTGCTTCAGAGTTGCGGACTTTTCGGAAGCAAGGGGACTGCTAGCGAAAGGGCCAATAGAAGAGGTGAAGTGACCGGTGTGCCCAATAGATCGGGATGGCAGCAGACTTTACCCCATGAAATGGTGGCCGTTAAGGCCGGTACTTTCTGGATGGGCCAGGCCGACGAGGACATTACGCAAAGCCAGGCATCCCTTAACAAGCAAGTGACCATTTCTGAATTTTTTATGGACAAGTATGAAGTGTCCAATAATAAATACAGACAGTTTTTAGAAGCAGTACGTTCTGGTGAATTGACGTATGGTACACCTACTACCTTAGATGAGCCACCTCAATTTAATTTAGACGAATTATTACCAGACACCACAGTTTGGACCAATAGCTTTACTTACCATTATGGAGATCCCTTAATGGAGTATTATTTTGAGCATCCTGCCTTTGATGATTATCCTGTCGTGGGTGTAAGCTGGGATCAGGCTAAGAAGTTCTGTGAGTGGAAGAGCTATCATATGAATGCAAATGACCGTTCCGAGTATGATATGCCACGTTTTAGATTACCCTCGGAAGCAGAGTGGGAGTATGCTGCAAAAGGCGGTAGATTGGCTGCAAAATATCCTTGGGGAGGTCCTTATCTAAGAAACAAAAGAGGATGCCTTATGGCGAACTTTAAGCCCGGCCGAGGTAATTATATCGACGATGGCTTTGCCTATACAGCTCCTGTTGACGTCTTTGCACCTAATGGCTTCGGCCTATATAATATGGCTGGAAATGTGGCGGAATGGGTAAATGATGCTTACAATCCGGCCGGTAACGCGCTGATGTGGGATATGGACCCTATTTACGATGATCCAAATGAACCGCGCAAAGTAGTAAGGGGCGGTTCGTGGAAAGATATAGCACATTTTTTGGAAACAAGCACCAGAACATATGAATATCAAGATACCAAATCAGCTCACATAGGATTTAGAACTGCGATGACCTTTATCGGGCGATCCGGCTCTATGGACGTAAATTCAAGTAGAAGAAGTAGAAGATAACCCTAGTAAATAAGCAATTTAGTAATATCGATTATGGCAGTAGCAAAAAACTCGTTTTCTAATAAATTTTATTCCAATGTCATGCCCAAGATATATGGAATCGGTGCATCCGTCGTGATTTTAGGGGCAATGTTTAAAATTTTGGATTGGGCTGGAGGTAACATTATGATTGCTGCCGGCCTGACTACAGAGGCAATTATATTTTTCCTTTCTGCCTTTGAGCCTAAACAACAGGAAGTAGATTGGACTAGGGTTTATCCAGAGCTTGCTGGTGAGAGTGCCGGGGTTGAGCCAGTGAGTAGAATGACAAGAACCAGCAATGTAGTAGTTGCTGATAGTGCCACCAGGAAATTTGATGAGATGCTTGATAAGGCAAAGATAGGTCCTGAGTTAATTGAGAGTTTGGGTAAGGGCATTCAAAATCTGGCTGCTTCAGCAGAAAAGATGGGTAGTATAGCCGATGCAGCACTTGCTACCAATGAGTACGCCCAAAATGTTAAAGCAGCCTCCAAAACATTGGTGGACATGAACCAGTCCTATTCCCAAACAGCTTCTGCCTTGGCTGAGATGTCTTCAGTAAGTCAGGATATGGCTGGGTATAGGGAAGAGGTTGCCAATGTAACGAAAAATCTTTCTGCATTGAACGTGCTGTATGAGATGGAATTAAAAGATGCTGAAAGTCATGTCAAGGTGATTAATAAATTTTATTCAAATGTTTCTGCAGCCATGGAAGGCCTGAACGAAGCAGGGAAGGAAACCGAAACCTTTAAAGCTGAACTGGCAAAACTGAACAGTAATGTCAGCTCCTTGAACAGGATCTATGGTGGAATGCTTTCCGCGATGAAAGGGTAAAAAAACAGAAAACTTTTATTTTAAATTCACTAAAGATATATGGCGCAGGCTAAAGAAACACCAAGGCAGCGGATGATCGGTATGATGTACCTCGTCCTTACTGCTCTGTTGGCGTTGCAAGTCAGTAATCAAATTTTACAAAAATTCGTTTTGTTAAATGACGGTCTCGAAAGGACTTCAAGCAATTATATCCAAAAAAACGAATTGACAGTAAATTCCATTGCTAATACAGTAGAACAGCAGGGGAACAACAGCAGAGATGTTCCAAAGGTGGAGGCTGCACGTCAGATTAGACAAGCTACCGCCGAAATTTTTGACTATCTAGAAGGGCTTAAGCAAGAGCTAATCAGAGAAACAAACGCCCGAAATGAACAAGGTGGCTACAACACCGGTGCTTTGAAAAATACCTCCACTACCGGTTATATTTTTAACAACAACCGAGTGGGGTATGAAATGCAGGAAAGACTGAACACCTTTCCAGCTCAGGTATCCAAACTTTTGGCGGATGTCGGCATTGAGATGAACTTCGAAAAAATTGCTAAGGATGCATCTGAAATCGAACTTTTCCGAAATGACTCCGAGGCAAATTATAAAGACTACGTCAATCTGAACTTTGTTAAATCACCCGTCGGCGCTGTATTGGCCATTATCAGCCAACACCAAAATGAAGTTCTTAACATTGAAAGTGAAGCATTGTCTGCAATAACGGGAACGATCGGTTCGTTTTATTTTAAGTCTGATGTGGTTCAAGCTAGAATTTCCGCCAACTCCAATGTTGTAGCCGCTGGTACACCCTTTGAGGGAGATTTGTTTATCGCCTCTTCTTCTTCATCAGCAAGGCCTAAGATGTCTGTGAATGGCGAGGCGATTCCAGTTGAAGATGGCTTTGGTAAAATAAATTTTACCGTTCCTCCTGCATCGAGCTATGACGATAGAGGCTTGGCGGAAAGGACCTTAAAAGGCGAGGTATTGGTTAATATAGGTGGAAAAGACAGCTTGTTTACTGTCGATTATACCTATTATGTAGCACAGCCTGTCATAAGAGTAACTTCTGAAGTAGTTAATAGGTTATATGCCAATAGCGCAAACGAGTTGAGAATTGATGTACCTGCTTTGGGTAATGCTTATGCACCTGAATTTTCCGTTACCGGCGGTCAGGCGATCAAAGGAAACACCCCAGGCCAAGTTACTATCGTTCCAGGTAGCTCCGGTACAGTGACTATCGGTGTAAGCAGCGGGGGAAACAGAATTGGCGAGGTTAGTTATGAGATCATACCAGTACCCGCGCCTACTATCCGCGCATTTGATGCGAGAGGGGAGATTGACCTTCAAAATCCTTATCCAGCACCGGGTCCATCTCAATTACTTGTTAAAGCGGTTCCAGAGCCAAGTTTCGCCAAAACCATGGCCAAGGATGCTAACTTTGAAGTTACTTCTGGAGAAGTTCGATTGATTAGAAACGATGTTCCTCGAGAAACTGTAAGAATCACTGGGGAAAATGTTGCGATCAGGAATTTGTTACAGTCTGCTAAAAGTGGCGATAGGTTAATTATCATTGCTAACCAAGTGACAAGGACCAACTTCAGAGGAGAGAAGATAACCAGTAATGTCAACGAAGTAATCCCAATCAACATCCGATAAAAGCAGATGTCGGGATAATTAATAAGAAGAGAGATGAGGCTACATTCAAAATTAATCGGACTTTTGAGCTTAGTGCTTTGCAGTTTGACTGCATGGGAAGTATCCGCTCAAAGTGGAAATACCCAGAGTCCAGCCAATGGAGGAGACAGAAATTATCAAATCGATACAGTTTTTTCTGCCCGGTCCATGAGGGAAGACGACAAAATGTTCAGGATTTCTGTGTGGAGAAGGATTGATCTGAGGGAAAAATATAATCTACCCTTTTATGGATCTGGTGACACCAAGACCGACGGCATTATTGGAAACATTTATAAAGCCGTAGTAGAGGAAAACGCCCTGGAGATTTTCGCAGATGAAGATTTTACACAACCTATGTCCATTAGCGAATTCCAGAACAATTTTTGGATTGCTGCTAACGGTGACAGTATTTTCGTGAAGAATCTCTACTATTTGGACTTTATGGAGGAATTTGTCTTTGATAAGCATCGGTCGGAAGTAGTTTTCGATATCAAATACATCGAATTGGTAATGCCTTCAGAGTCCAATTCCAATGCCGGTCAAAAGACGATTGCTTTCATCAGATACAAAGACTTCTACAATCACTTCAAAGATCATCCTGAGGCTAAGTGGTATAATTTTATAAATACTGCCAAAAACCTTACCTATGATCAGGCCTTTGATTTGAGATTGTTCAGGTCGGTGGTGCGTAAATTTACCAATCCTGACAATGCGCTAATTGCTGATTTGGTAGATCCTGACCATCCCAACCCGCAGTTGCAAGCCTATTTAAATTCCTTGGAATTTGAATATGGGCTTCTAGATTGGGAGAATGAACTTTGGGAATGGTAGTGTAAAGCATAAAAGCCGGATAATCTATCCGGCTTTTTCTTGTATTAGCTGTAGGAGTCTTTCAGCTTTGCGTTTCCCGATAACCTGTTCTAATTCGGAAAGCGTCGCTTCTTTAATTTTTTTAAGGGATTTAAAATGCTTGAGTAGCTTATCTGCTGTTTTTTCTCCTATTCCTTCTATGGTGGTGAGTTGGGTGTTAAAAGCGTTTTTACTCCTTACATTTCGGTGAAAGGTTATGGCGAATCTATGAGCCTCGTCCCTAATCCGCTGCAAGAGACGGAGCGATTCGGACTTTTTATCAATGTGTAGGGGATAGGGATCCGCAGGGAAATATATTTCCTCTAGGCGCTTGGCGATACCAATAATCGGTATTTTGCCATAAATGCCAAGGCTCTTCAGGGCCTGTACTGCGGAAGATAATTGGCCTTTACCACCGTCTACAACAATGAGTTGTGGAAGCGGTTTTTCTTCTTCAAGCACACGCCTATACCGCCTCGTAACAATTTCCTCCATGCTGGCGAAATCGTTAGGACCTTCTACAGTTTTGACATGATAATGCCGGTACTCTTTATTAGCCGGCTTTCCGTTAATAAAACAGACCATACTGGCCACTGGATTCGTGCCTTGGATATTCGAGTTATCAAAACATTCAATGCGCATGGGTAGATCCTTTAAGGATAAATCTTGCTGCAATTGTTCAAGAACCCGATTTTTCTTTTCCTTAACCTCGCCAGCCACTAGCGCTTTCTCTTTCTTATAATATATAGCATTTTTTAGCGATAATTCTACCAGCTTACGCTTGTCGCCAATTTTTGGAACATTGATTTGCAGTCCCTCTATCTGCTCATCCGGAGCAATGTTGGTAATGATCTCCGTAGCGGTACTTTGAAATTGATCACGGAGTCTCACAATTGCCGTGATAAGCAAATCTGCATCGGATTCGTCCAGGCGTTTTTTTAACTCCACCGTTTTGGTCAAATGAATGGCACCATGCATAATTTTCAAGTAGTTGACATATGCGTGTTTTTCATCAGTAACAATGGAGAAAATATCAAGATTTGTTACTGCTGGACTGGTCACCAGGGATTTGGCCTGATATTTTTCAAGAAGTTCTAGCTTTTCTTTATACCGTTGTGCAAGTTCGTAAGCCATGGCTTCTGCCGCCTCCTGCATCCTTGCCTTAAAATATGCCTTGGCAATTCCCAAGTTGCCCTTTAGGATGTTTTTTGCCTGCTCTATATCTTTCAAGTAGTCTTTTTCGGACTGTCTACCTTCGCAAGGGCCCAGGCAATTGCCAATATGGAATTCCAGACAGACTTTGTACCGTCCTTCGGCAATTTTATTGGGAGAAAGGTCCAACTTACAGGTTCTGATGGTAAACAGCGTTCGAATCAGCTCGAGTACATTTTTCATGGCCTTGACACTGGCAAAAGGGCCAAAGTAAGTTCCTCTTGAAGGGATCACTTTTCTGGTCGGAAAAATACTTGGGAAATGTTCGTTGGTAAGTAAAAGGTATGGGTAGGTTTTGTCATCCTTCAGGAGGATGTTGTATTTGGGTTGGGTATGCTTAATCAGATTGTTCTCCAGTAAGAGCGCGTCGAATTCAGAATCAACCAAAGTAAATTCTATTCGACTGATTTCCCTCACCATTCGCCGGGTTTTGTGATTCAGTCCCGTGCTTTTTACAAAGTAACTGGCTACCCTTTTCTTTAGGCTTTTGGCTTTGCCAACGTATATCAGTACACCGTCCGCATTGAAATATTTATAAACGCCCGGCAGATCCGGCAATTGACCGTACTCTGCTGGGCTATAAGAAGTAGCATTCATACCAGTACAAGGAAGTTTAAACCTTTTTTGTTCAACTGTTTAACACTTCTCTTCTGTGATTGTGCCTTTAAAAGTCATTGCTGCGGGAATCATAGTCGAAATCACCGAAGTTGTCTCTTTCCGAGTTATACATTTCACAATCTATTTCCACACTCAATGGTCGGTCCGGTCTTTCGAATGGCCCTTTAGTAATTCCTGTAGAGGGGTCATCATACACTTTGGTCATAAAGTTTACCCAAATAGGCCTAGCCGTACGTGCACCTTGACCATTTATCCAACTTCTGAAGTGTATGGCACGATCATCGCCCCCTACCCAAACGCCACTTACTAAATCTTTGGTCACAGCCATATACCAGCCGTCCGATGCATTTTGGGTTGTTCCTGTTTTTGCTCCAATCTCATTTCCTTGATCTCTGAGTGACCAAGGTACCCCTTGACTGGTACCGCCGGTTTCTTCTGTACCTCCCCTTAGCATATACAGCATGAGATAAGCATGTTCTTCACTCATTGCGGGTTTCTTCCTTGGTATAAACTGGTAAAGGATATTGCCGTTTTTATCTTCAATCCTATCAATATAGAAAGGCGTGATATGTTCCCCTTTATTGGCAAATGTCCCAAAAGCTCCCACCATCTCTAGGATAGACACATCGCTGGTACCTAAACCAATAGCGGGCACTTCATCTAGATCACTGGTCACACCTAATCTACGAGCTGTTTCTGCTACCACCTTAGGCCCCAGTTTTTTGACCATATAGGTTGTGATAGAGTTAACAGAACGTGCCATTGCCTCGCGGATATTCATGCGCTCGTAGGTAAACTTCCCATCTGCGTTTTTAGGAATATAAGTAGGCTGACCGGGTATGGCAACTTCTACCGGCTGATCAATGACGGTATAACAAGGTCCATAGCCATTTTCAATGGCTGCGGCGTATACGAAAGGCTTGAACGTAGAACCGGGTTGTCGTTTACCCTGTTTCACATGGTCGTATTTAAAGTGCTTGTGGTTAATTCCGCCCACCCATGCTTTGATATGACCCGTATGAGGATCCATAGACACAAAACCTGTTTGCAGGTGTTTTTTGTAGTGTCGCAAAGAATCCATTGTGCTCATTAAAGTATCAATCTCACCCTTCTCCCAAGAAAACACCCTCATTTTCTTCTTGAGGTTCAGCTTGTAACTGATGGAGTCCTCATTGTCTCCATATTGGGCTTTGAGGTTTCTATAAGCATCTGTCCTCTTTACGGCAGTTTCAAGAAAATTTTCGATCACCCTGCCTTGACTATCTATCCAGGGATCTCGCCCACGCATTTCTTCCTCAAATTTTTTCTGAAGTTCAGACATATGCTCCTCTACAGCTTCTTCAGCGTAACGTTGTAGACGGCTGTCGATGGTGGTGTAAATCCTCAAGCCATCGCCGTAGAGATCATAAGGTTTTCCATCTGCTTTGAGGTTTTCTCGTGCCCACTTCGTCAGGTCCGCTCTTACTACTTCCCGGAAATACGTAGCCAAACCTCTGTTATGGCTGGCAACCGAGTATTCCAACTCAATTGGCAGTTGCTTGATGGAATCGTATTGGCTTGGGGTGATGAAGCCATACTTTTGCATTTGGTTGAGTACAACATTGCGCCGTCCAAGTGAATTTTCCGGATTGAAAACAGGACTGTAATAGGTGGGTGCTTTGAAAAGACCAACCAATGTAGCCGATTCCTGAATATTCAATTCATTAGGTTCCTTATTGAAAAAAGTCTTTGCTGCAGTTTTGATCCCAAAGGCGTTACTTCCAAATTCCGACGTGTTGAGGTACATCGTCAGGATTTCCTGCTTGGTATAAGCGCGCTCCAGTTGTGTCGCAACTATCCACTCTTTGGTCTTGATAATCAACATTCGCAACCCCGGGATATTGCTTAAAATCCCTTGGGATGTACCCGCACGGGTTTTGAAAAGGTTTTTGGCAGTCTGCTGGCTTAAGGTACTCCCTCCTCCGGAATTACTTTGCCTTAAAAGCAAAGATTTAAACAATACTCTGGCCATGCCACGTGCATCAATACCTGCATGCTCCTCAAACCTTACATCTTCCGTGGCCACTAAGGCATTGATAAGGTTGTGGGAAAGTTCATTATAGTCTACCGGGCTTCGGTTTTCGCGCGCATAACTACCCAATAGATATCCGTCTGCTGAATATAATTCGGAAGCAAGCTCCGTTTGTGGGTTTTCCAAGGATTCAAAGCCGGGCATATCCCCAAACAAGCCCAAGAAATTAGCACTTACTGCCCAGATAAACAGTACAAAGCCCAATATACCTGCGGCAAATGCTATCCACAGAAACTTAATAATATTGGAAATTTTAGTCGGGCTTTGAGATTTTTTTTTCTTACTCATAACTTATGGATAAGACTCACGGTAGAAAGCCTTATATTCTTCTATATCTTTTCGTTTGTTCAGCTGTTGGAAATTTTCAATCGAAATAACAAAACTACTCATTTTTAATTCCTCCGATAGAGAATCGAAGTTAAAACTATTTAAAAATTCCCTCTGATAAGAAAGGGCATTTTCCGCGTTGGTAAAGGGACTAATAATTATTATGGTATGCTCCCTGGTGAAGGAAATATTGCCGGTACGCAACCTCCTGTTCGGAAAGTATTGCTGATGAAAATTTTCCAGTTCGGCTGTGAGGTTTTTGTTTGCTGCATATTGGCTTGCATCTAGCGTCAAAAAGAAGATATGTGTCTGATCAAGATTCAAGGTATAAGGCGAAGCTTCTTGATTGCTGGCATCAGCTCCCTGATCCTGATCAACCTGTTCTTCGGCTAAAGGATCTGGTGAAATGTCTGTCGATGGTGTTGTTTCTACAGACGTGTCAGGTGCTCCAAGCACCGACAGCATATTTCTTGCCAAATCGTATAAGCCAGGGTCTTGGACGTTTTGTATGTAATTTTCTAATCTGTTTTTGTATTCCTCCCGCTCGTCAGTTTTCCCGGATATCATAATGTCCAACAGTAATAGTCTCTCAGAATTATCTGTCAAGGGGTATTCGTCTAATGCCTTTCGAATTATGACTCTTGAAGATTGATACTCGCCGTCAGTGTACAGCTGGTATGCTGTACGATATTCCCGTGCAGCCGCTAAATTGGCTTCATTTCCGGTAGCACCCCCTGGATTATCAAGGGATTTTGTAAACTGAGAATCTGGGAACTCCGACTTCAGGCGGCTCAAGTAGGTCGAAGCAGCTCCTTTTACCTCCTCCGAAGCGAGGTGAAGGGTATAATAGGCTTCTGGTTTTTTTTGGGTGTGGGGATACTGCTCTATCAATTTCTCCAAATAGGAAATGGAGCGTTCGGGTTCGTTGAGGTCAAAGAACAGTAATTTACCAAGGTTGAAGTAAGCTTCCTCTAGCTCTTCGTGCATTCTTCGTTGACTGGCTTCGTCATTGGGTATCGCTTGGAGCAGCGTTTTCTTGTCGGGAAGGACAATAGCATTCACACGCTCTTCCTCGGCTTCCTCAGCCACTACACTGTCTGGTGCTGTTTCAGCATCTTCAGGTGCTTGTTGAAAGCCTTTATTGCTTCTTCTCCAGTGGTCTTCTAAAGGTCTACTGCCCCACACGCGGGCAAATTCCACGGCACCTTTCTGCATGGCTACTGGATTGTCCCAATAAAAATTACTTCCAGATCCTCCACCCCCGAATGCCAGTAAGCTGTTAAAAATATTGCTGGACTTTGGAGCGCTGGCAGCTTCAGCTTCCCTGAGCAAACGCTCCTCTTCACCTTGAATGTATTGATCTACATAGGCTTCCTGTTCCTCTGGGCTAAGTTGTGCAAGATACAACAGGCTATCGTTCTTGTGAATCAAGTCGTAGTTGGTAACGTAATCATCCAGGACTGCTTTCTGTAATGTAAGCTCTTGAAATTGATTATCTGATTTGCGGAAGTTTTCAAGCGCCAAATCTACGTATCGTTTGGTCGCGGCGTAATCACGCTTTTCTTCTAAGTGAATTTGCGCAAGCTTCTGATAAATATAACCCTTTTGTCGTTGGTTTTTGCCGGGTTCTTCTGCTGCCAAGTTGAGCAAACGAATAGCCTCCTCCAACTCTCCTTGATTTAGTTCAAAGATGGCTTTTTCATAAAGAATAACGTCTCGAAGGTCGATGTTTTTGCGGTCTTTGTAGAGTTCATCATAATAGCTTCTGACTCGCCTTAGATCACGGCTTTTTTCCAGCTCAACGACTTGCTGCGAATATAACCGTGCAAAAAAGGTTCTTTCGTATGGCGGATTGCCACTCAAAGATCTTTGGTAAAAATCGTAGGCAAAAGCATCTAGTCCCGCACGCTGGTAAAGCTGTCCCATGATAAAGTTCAGCCTTGATTTTTCGTCCTTGTCTTTAGTGTTTTCTAGCGCTTTATCCAGGGCAGTAATCACCATGTCCTGTTCTCCCCGGGTTTCATAATAGTAGGCCAATGTCTTGTAGAGGTACTGGAGATTGTTTTGGCTTATACCTGGTTCCTTAGAGAGGTAATCAACTACAAACGTCGCATCGTCAAATCTTTTCAAATCGATAAATGAGCGCAACAGCTGTATCAGCGACAAATGACGTACATCTTTTTGTTTACTATTGACATTGAGGTATTTAAATGTGTTGGAAGCATCATCAAATCGGCCTTGATAATAATCCAGCTTACCCAAAAGGAAGTAACTCGGGTCCACCCATTTGCTGATCTTGTGCCAGTCGATGGCTTTAGACGCAAGCTCCCTTGCTTCATTTATAAGATCAGCGTTAGATTCTATGGTGGCACTATCAATTGGATAAAAAACTGGTAGCACCTGTGAGAAATCCTCCTGATGGTCCTTTATTATATTCTCTTCCAGCTCTTCTACTTTTTCCTTAGCTAGATAATAGGCGTTGAATCTGGCCGTTGTGTTGTGGTATAAGCGATTAATAAAAGTATTCTTTTGGAAGGAACAGCCCGTAAGGAAACAATGAATGAAAATGATGATATAGAGGAGCTTTTTGCCCATTAAGATATTCTGATTAGCAAGTGCCAAATTAGTCCTTTTGAATTTAAAATTTAAATGCTTGCATTTAATATCCTATTTTTGTGCCACCTTAAATGATAACCTATCTATAAATTGGATCTTCAACAAAGAATCAAAAGCTGGATTGATAAGAAATTCCTGTTTGTTATACGCCGGAAGGAGGATTTTTCTGTCATTACTTCCTTTACTATTACGAAAGTCCGAGTGGGATTATTGCTTGTCTTCCTTTTTATGGTTTGCTTTGTCATCTCCCTGATTGTTTCCAGAGCAGTGTTACCGAGATGGTTTGATCCGGCTTATATAGAAACGGAAAATACGGCGAGAATTTTAGCCCTCACCGAAACTTTGGACTCTCTATTATTGGAGGTGGAGGCTAAAGATAACTACGTCAGAAACATCAAGCGGATCATTGCTGGAGAAGACGAAGAGGATACCTCAGTGGTGGCCGATCCTTCAGTTCCTTTGGAAGTAAACAGACAGACGATCGATTTGTACAAATCTTCCGAAGCGACTAAAAGCATTATTGAGGAGTTTCAGTCAAAGCCGTTGGATGAAAGCAGTTTTGTGAGCATCTCAAATTCATCATTTTCTGATGCCTATTTTTTTCCACCACTCAAGGGCGTGGTCACGGGTAGCTTTGAGCCTTCCCAAAACCACTTCGGCGTGGATATCGTATCTGCAGATAATGAGCCTGTGAAATCCATTGCTGACGGTACGGTGATTTTAGCATCGTGGACGCTGGAAACCGGTTATGTTATTACCGTGCAGCATTCCAATGAATTGATTTCTATATATAAGCATAATTCAGTATTATTGAAAAAGCTAGGTGATCCGGTAAGGGGTGGAGAAATAATTTCTATCATTGGAAATACAGGCGAACAAACCACCGGGCAGCACCTTCATATGGAACTTTGGTACAAGGGAAACCCTTTGAATCCTCAGGAATTTATAACCTTTGATTAGCATGCCGGATATTAATGAAGATAAAAGATCCACGACTGATTTTGTTACCTCCAGCAATCTGGTGGCACTTGAAACCGTTATTGTAGGCGACATTGCTACGGAAGGGAACATCAGGATCGAAGGAAAAGTGGATGGGTCGCTTATCTCTCAAAACAAGATCGTTATTGGTGAGTCAGCGCATGTGACCGGTAATATCGAAGCTGCCGAAGCAGAGGTGTCTGGTCATATTGATGGAGGGATACGCTGTAGGGGTACGCTTCATCTCAAAAAGACTGCTTATATCAATGGGGATATTGCTGCTACCAAATTGATTATCGAAAACGGGGCGGTGTTTAACGGCAAGTGCAGTATGAGCGGTGAGCATCAGACAATTCAACCAAATTTTAAGGAGAATGGCGGACATGAAGGAAAAGGCCTCTCACGGTAAGCCTCCGGCGTACGTAAAATACATCGGTCTTGCCTTTCAAATGTGCGCCATCATCGGTTTAGGGACATGGATAGGACTCAAGGTTCAAGAGAACAGTGAGATGCATTTTCCCCTTTGGGTGCTGGTGTTTTGCTTTGCTTCAGTGTTTATTGCCTTTTACCAGCTTTTCAAGTCTGTAAAGGAAGATGATTAGCGAGGTCGCTCATGCTGTCAAACATATTTCAAGTATTTTACCCAATAACCCGATAACACACTTTTATTTAACGATTAATTGTAAGCAGAATGAAAAGAACGCTCATGATCGCTGTATTGGTGCTTTTTACCGCAACAGCATTTGCACAAAACAAAAAGGAGAAAAAAGCCGATAAAAAAGGCTGGATTTCTCTCTTTGACGGAAAGTCACTTGATGGTTGGAGAGTCAATGAAAATCCTCAGTCTTTCCAAGTGGTCGACGGGGCTATCAAGGTTGACGGCCCTAGAGCCCATCTTTTTTATGAAGGGCCTGTCAACAACCACGATTTCAAAAACTTTGAATTCAAAGCGCTTGTAAAAACGGAGCCTGGTGCCAATTCAGGGATTTTTATCCACACCAAGTTTCAGGAAAGCGGTTGGCCAGACAAAGGATACGAGATACAGGTCAACCAGACACACAGCGATTGGAGGAAGACCGGTAGTGTCTATTCCTTTGCCGATGTAAAAGAAGTATATGTGAAGGATAATGAGTGGTATACGGAACATATCATTGTCAAAGACGGAAAAATAACCGTTAAGATCAATGGTGAAATTGTAAATGAATATGTGGAAGCAGAAGATGCAAATAGACCTGCTAATGCTGGTGAAAAGAAACTCGACAGAGGTACCTTCGCCCTTCAGGCACATGATCCTGAAAGCGTCATCTACTACAAGGACATTATGGTGAAGCCTTTACCATAAATAAGGTTGACGTGCAACAAAATCCCGCTACGCTGTAGTGGGATTTTTTTTAGAATTTCGTTCCTACAACAACAGCCTTTTTCACTTGCTCCATTTGTCCATCGAGATTTAGAACTTGTGCCCACAGTATATAATACCCGGGTCTCACCTTTCTTCCTGCGCTATCGGTGCCGTCCCAGGTGTAGAAGCCAGCACTACCCCATACATCATTTTGGCAAACCTCTCTAACTATTTGTCCCGCTATGTTGTAGATGTGCAAAGTGCCTACAAAGCCGGGTCTATCCATGCTATAGCTAATTGTTGTAAATGTCTGCTCTCCAGGAGCGTCGGGTACAAACACTTCAGGCTTTATAGTAATGCCCGCCTCTAATATTCCTTCTTGTTGTGATTGGGAGTTTTTATATCCAGGTGTGGCATAGCCAGATGCTGCGGAAGCAGATTGCCAATTCTCTTTCCGGTTGGTCTCCTGTCTAGCCATTAATCGTTCTAGAGAGACACCCCTTACTTCGTTTAATAGAGGATGATGAAATTTTTCGTCATAATTAAAACGCTCCATAAGGGTTTCTTCAGGGTTCAATAGAATCACTGTTCCTCGAGTCTGGGGATAACTAGGAAGAGCCGAAAGCTCCACGAAAGTTTCCTCTTTTCCAGACGGGTAGGCCTGCTTAAGGAGTTGGGAATCTGTGGTGAAGACCTTAAACGAAAATGGACCTAATAGCAGTGGCTTATCAGCTACTATCCGTCGGTTGGCTATTTCTTCATTTGCAATGTTGGCTAATTTCCAGCCTTGGAGATCAATGTATCTGTTAGACTGATTATATAGTTCTACGAATTTCGGGAATCCCGTCCTGGGGTTGAAAAGAATTTCATTGAGAAGAATATCTCCTTCTTCTGCCGGAGAGGGTAAAATAAAGTTAGCTTCACGCGCGGAGGGATCGATTTGATTTCCTGCGCAATCACGGAGGTTTTGTATGGAAATTTGATAAGGTAAATTACTGCTGACAGGATCAGCGAATGATAATACCATATGGTCCAGATTGCTTCCTTCCAAGGTGATGGAAGAGGTCACCAACTGGGGGGTTATATGTATGGTTACCTGATCGAGCTCATCATGGAGTTTCTTCGAAAATTTTAGAACCAATGTCTTTTCATCCTCCAGAAGCGCTTCTAACAACTTAGGCGCGGTCATATCAGGGCTGTCGTCAAAGATGGAGTTAGGTTGGCCAGGCGTTCCTCTGGAAGGGTGTTTAGATGGTCTTAGATTATGTTCATCAGCACAGTTGTTATATGGATTAATAAGCTCAAGACTATAGCCGCCTTGTGCCGTTTCAGCATCTCCATAGCTGGCATTTGTGTACTGGATATGATCAACCACTTTGCCATGTTGGTCCATTAACCATAACTCATCTCCCCCATTCAACAAGGTCGGCCAATTGGATAGGCCTAAGGTAAAGCCAAATTTTTCCAATACATCTTTGTTGGATGAAGCTGTAAGCAGTACCAATTCTCCAGGAGGCAAGGTGGCCCTTGGTATTACGGTTTGGCTTCTGGAATTGGAAAATGTAAGGTTGGCTAGCGATATCATCCTGTTGCCTAGGTTAATAAGCTCTACATATTCAACATTGGGGAGATCCTGACCTTCTTTAGGGGCAGCCATTATTTCGTTTATTACCAGCTCCCTATATCCAGGCGATACAGGGCCTTCAAATCGGAACGCCAGCGCGATCTCCCTGATGGCGTTGCGCTGTAGGTCTTCTAGTCCGCTCACCGTCAAAATGTATTGCTCATCATAAATCATGGGTTGACCAAAGACCAAAATCACCTGGTTGTCCTGTTCAACTAAAATCACTTCAGCAGGTTCTACGTCTTCATCAAGATGATAGAAGGAGGTAACGACTGATAGAATTGGGTCCAAAGCTTCATTAAAGGTCAAAAGTATTTCAGTTTCACTTAAAGCTTCTATGCCAACCAATTGGGGAGGGCTTTTATCGTAGAGGAAAGTACGAATAGATCCAGGAATAAAAGTGCCGTCGCTGCTTTTCATGTGTGGGAGAACCAACTCGTATTCCTGATCGGCTATTAGCGGCGGATTGAGGACCAATTGCAGTGAAAATGGATCGGAATTGTTTCTTATGACTTCAATCTGGTGATGCTGACCGCTGATGGAAAAAGCATTTTTATCGAAAGTTGCCGTGTCTAAAGCTTCTTTGTAAACAACCTGTATCAGATGGGCATTGATTGGATAAACACCTTCGATCTGATCATCGTACCAAAGCTTTAGCGAGATTTTCTCCCCCGGCTTATTACTGAGACTTCGGATCGGCAGGATTTCCACCTGGGAGGATTCCAACAATGGCATTGTTGAATCTAAGCTTAGCACCACTTCAAACTCGTTTTCTAATAATGTTGCCTTGCCGGGTGCCTTTCCATTTATACTATAATGCTTAGGATCGATTGCCTCTTCTGGATTTAGTCTATGATTAAAGGTAAGTTGAATTAAATCTTGTTGTAAAATGGTCGCCATGCTCAATTTTGCTATTGCGTTATTGAGGTCCGACGAGGTTGTTCCAGTCGAATTCCCCTGATGGTCAGATAAATTACTGATCAGCACCTGAATCACTTCTTGGGTGAGCTCTTCAGAGGTGACTGCGAGTAGCTCGTCCTTGTCGATCAATGAGACTTCAGCAGCAGCTTGCCCATTGATCAGGATTTGAGCTGGTTGAGGCAGGTGTATAGGTTCATTAAACTTGAATTTTAGATTATACGGTGTGAAAATTATGGTTTCAACAAGTACTGGACCGCTGTTGTCAAAGAAGAAGCTGAAATTCAGATTTCTTGACATCGAAAAACCAAAAATATCCTGCAAGCCGGAGACAGTAAGTGCATATTCCTGCCCCTCCCGTAGCGGATGAACGGTTAAAATAACGGCATCCGCTTTAACCAGCTGTACAGCTTTTGGATGACCAACCTCCTGATTGATGATGTAGTTGAGGCTGAGGGTAGCAAGTTCTTTTTGCAGCGGTTTGTTAAAAAGAATATGTACAGAACTGTCGTTTAGCACCTGAAGCTTTGAAATAGCAATTGGTCTGTTATCAATAAAGATGGCCTTTTTGTGACTGTTGATATAATTTCCCGCGGTATCTTGTAGATTTTGGGTTGTTAAGGTGACGTGGGTGTTAACCGGTATGTTTTGGTCAAAAATAACATGAACCAGCCGATTGTTGTCCGTATCCACAAAAGCATGTTGGGCAGGGCCAATTCCCTTGTCGAGGAAATAGTTAGCTGGCTTGGAAGCAGCAGCTTCATCAAGATCAATGTGAAAATAAAGGGTCAGTCTGTTAGTCCCTGTCCATTGTACCGTATCCAATTGGTCATCCATCCAGAAATTCGCTTCAAAACTGCTGGTATGGTTTCCTTGGCTGTCTGTTAGCGCTTTAATGGTCAGGCGGTGCTGTCGGTTTAATTCAAGTGGTTGTTGTAAAATCAGATGAATGATGCTCGAATCTGGGAGGGATGCGGATTTAATCAGATCATCCCTGTTATTGATGGTGTAGTTGGAAGGACTTACCGCTGTGGGGCCAATCGCCGTTTCATCCAGCATAATGAGCAGCTCGTCGGGAGCAAGACTAGCAATTCGCGTTACTTTGGGCCCTTCTATGTCATATAAAAAATCATAGGAGCGCTGTGCCAGTAAAGAGCCTGCACAATCATACAAATCATAAATGTCAAGGTTATATATAGCGCCGTGAGTGAGTTCAGCAGGAAAAGTCAAAAGGACATGGCTGGCGTCGATCCATACTGCGGAAAGCACATCGTCGTCACACAAAAAGGCTGCATCAGCTCGGTTTTGTTCAGGGATGGCTTTGGAAAAGCTGATTTGAATACTTTGAAGTCCTCGGCTCTGAATTCCAATAATCTCAAGTGGAGGAATTACTGGATTTGCGTTAAAGACAGAATTGATACGACCTGGTGTCCCGCCCTGCTTGGCAATGGAAGCTTTCCAGTTATCCGTGTCGTTACAATGCAGCCTAGGGCTCACCCTCTCCAAGGACCAGCCTCCATTTCTTTTTTGTGGGTGGTCAAATAGATCTTGTGTATAGGGAAGGCTGTCAATCACATTTTCAAAAGCATCCTTAATGAAAACTTCGCCAGAAGTGTTGGCCAAGGTTCTAAAAGGGACGGCAGCTGCCGTGTGGCCAAAGGATGAAAATATAGTTTTGTTGTTTAACGAACTAATCAATAAATATGATTGAGGCTCCAAAGTGACTTCCTCTAGCCCTCCGTCATTGTAGGATACACCGTTCAGCCAAATCGCTTTGTTAGTAGCGTTATATATCTCAATATATTCATGACTGCTTCCTTGCGGTAAAATAGGTTCTTCCGGTATCAATCCTTTGGGATTGGGATCGGGCATGATTTCATTGATGATCAATGCACCAAGAGGAATAGGCTTAACCAGCTCAAAATATAAGGTTGTATCGCTCCATATTTCCTCTGTTTCTACTGATGTGATATTTGACAGTTGAAGTTGGTATCGATTGGAATAAATATAATCGTCATACTCCAGCAGCAGCATGTCTACATCAACGGATACTTTCTTGGGGGTGCCGTATCCATGATCAAGTAACGGAACTTGATTGTCCTTGAGTAGAATGGGTTGATTAAACTGAACAGCCAATAGGTTGGCAGCATCAGAGCTTATCGCATGAACTTGCAAATGCTTAGGAGATGGGTCATCAAGCGAGCCATGGATTAAAAAATCGTCAATATATAATCGGGCTGCGCTTCCACTGCCTTCGCCATAGTTCACTTCCATTTTGATGGTAATGAGTTCCTTTTCCAAATAAGCTTCAGGTATATTCCCTTCAAAGGATTTATATTCGCCATCTTCATTGGCGAATGTTTGGTCGTCGCCGATTTGCTGGCGAGAATCGAAGTCGGTGCCATTTATAGAAAAAGAAAAGTAGACAGAGGCGGGCCGATTGCCGGAACCATTTCGCTTTGTTTTGGCTTTTAAAGAAAATCTGTTGTTGGTGAGGCCTTTAGTGGTAGTTTTTATGTAAATTTCGGCGTTGAAGCTACCGATGGCCTGGATGCCTAGTGCATGGGAACCATCATATCCTTCGCCAGCAGCTTGGAACACCCTGGAGGAGTTGCTCCGGACTGCATTGGCAGACCAATTTGGCAAAAATTCCTCAGGATAATCAACGATAGAGAAGTTGCTTTCAAAATCCTGCAGGGCATCGAAAGTGTCGGTCTTCGATAAAAAATCTAAACCTAGTATGGTAAAAGCAACAAAACCCCATACAAAAGTTAAGGCTTTCATCAGATTAAATATAAGTAATTAATAAAAAGAACAAAAACAAAAAATGAAATTAGCTGTTGTTGGAGCCACCGGATTGGTTGGTTCAGAAATCCTGGAAGTGCTTGCTGAGCACAATTTTGAATTTGATGAATTACTGTTGGTAGCCAGTGAAAGGTCTGCAGGTAAGGAAGTCAAGTTCAAAGACAAGACCTATACGGTGATTGGATTGGCAGAGGCTGTTTCAAAAAAACCTGATGTAGCTATATTTTCCGCAGGGGGCAGCACTTCTTTGGAATGGGCACCCAGATTTGCGGAGGTGGGTACCATCGTCGTGGACAACTCCTCGGCCTGGAGAATGGACCCTACCAAAAAACTGATTGTTCCTGAAATTAACGCCAAAGATTTAAGAATAGATGACCGGATCATCGCTAACCCTAACTGTTCTACTATTCAAATGGTATTGGCCCTGAATCCACTTAGGGAAAGATATGGGATCAAAAGAATCGTTGTCTCTACCTATCAATCTGTAACCGGAACCGGTAAAGCTGCGGTTGATCAAATGATGAATGAACGCAATGGCATTGCCGGAGACATGGTTTATCCGCATAAAATCGACCTAAACGTACTTCCTCATATCGACGTATTTTTAGAAAATGGCTATACCAAGGAAGAGATGAAGATGATCAACGAAACGAAGAAAATCTTCAACGATCCAACCATTGAGGTTACCGCTACTACGGTAAGAATTCCTGTGATGGGCGGTCACTCGGAATCGGTGAATGTTGAATTTAAAGAGGATTTCGATTTGGATGAGGTTAGAGAACTGCTATCTGCTACCAAAGGTGTAGTCGTTCAGGACGATCCTGTAAACAATGTTTATCCCATGCCCATTAATGCACACAAAAGAGATGAGGTATTTGTGGGAAGGTTGAGGAGGGATGAATCCCAACCCAATACCTTGAACATGTGGATTGTGGCGGATAACTTAAGAAAAGGAGCTGCCACCAATGCCGTTCAAATTGCGGAATACCTTAGAGAATATAGCTTGGTGTAAATAGTCAGAGCAAGATTGTATAACGAGAAGTTTTTTCAGTTTGTGCAGGATCACCTTAAGGAGGATCCTGCACTTTTGCTTTTAAAGCATAAGCCTCCTGCAGACTTTGACCTTAAAGAGGCTGTACAACAGGTTATGGCCAGGCAAAAGGTGGCTAGTAAACTCCCTGAATGGGTGGCCCATCCCGAAGTTCTGTTTCCAGCGACATTGTCTTTAGAACAATCCTCTTCTGAACTTACGGCAAAATATAAAGCCAAACTGGTAGAAGGTGAAACATTAATCGATCTTACCGGGGGGTTAGGAGTGGATACCTTTTACATGGGGCAAAAATTTAAAACAGCAGTGTACCTGGAACGGCAGGAAAAGTTGGTTAAGCTCGCCCAATATAATTTTGCTTTGCTCCATCATGAGAGTGGGGTCTTTCACTGCTTGCATGGCGATGCCATAGCGCATCTACAGGCGGATCAAATGAAGTATGACTGGCTCTTTGTTGACCCGGCCCGGCGGGGCACAGACAATGCGAAATTATACAAGTTGGCTGATTGTGAGCCAGACATTGTACAGCATTGGCATTTGATGCAGCAACGGGCAAAAAACATTCTTATTAAAGCTTCTCCTATGCTGGACATTAAAGCAGCACTGGAGGAACTTCCCGGCGTAAATAAGGCCTTTGTTGTGGCGGTTAAAAATGAGGTGAAGGAAGTGCTGCTGATGCGTACGCAGGCGGAAAGCGAGGTGGAGGTTGTAGCGCTGGACCTGCAGGATGAGGGCGAAAAGACATTCGCTTTCACCTTTGAGCAGGAGAAAACTGCTGAAATTCGATATGCCATGCCTGCGACTTATCTTGTAGAGCCAAATGCTGCTGTGTTAAAAGCGGGAGCGTTCAAGAAGTTTGCCCATGCATATAATTTATCAAAACTACATCCCAATACCCATTTGTATACAAGCTCTTTGCTGCCTCAACCACTTTGTGGTCGGGTATTCGAAGTGATCCAGGAAGTAAAATTGGATAAAAAGGAATTGAGGCGACATTTTCCATCAAGAACAGTAAATGTTTTGGTTCGTAATCATCCTTTGAAGCCTGATATACTCAAAAAGAAGTATTATCTGAAGGATGGGGGAGAGGATTTTTTGTTAGCAACTACTACCTTGGATGACAAAGCCCGGGCGTATTGGTGCAGGCGGATTTACTAGCCTCCCATTATATTGGAAGCAAATTGGAAAGCGATTCCAGCAATAACGCCAAGAACAATAATGAGTGGAGAGGGTATTTTGCTGTATTGCAGTAAAAAGAAGGTGCCGATAATGGCCACGATGTTGACCAGGTTGTTTTCCAATGGTTCAAACAGCAGGTAAGCAGCAGCTATCAACATCCCGCAGCTGACCGCATTGATGCCTTCTAAGGCAGCCCTTACTGGTCGGTATTTTTTTAGTTCATCCCAAAATCTGGTAACAAAGAAGATCAAAAATGTTCCTGGCAGAAATATTCCCGCTGCAGCAATCAGCCCTCCTGTCACAATGCCTACAGCACCATACTCACGCATAGCCAATCCGCCGATATAAGAACTGATGCTAAAGGTAGGCCCTGGAACACTTTGGGAAATGGCATATCCTGTTAGGAACTCCTCTGAAGTCAGGTAGCTTTTAAACTCAACAAATTCCGTATATAAATACGGTACCAACACTTGCCCTCCGCCAAAAATCAAGCTACCATTTCGGTAGAAGTTCTCAAATAACCTGATAGGGAGCAAGCCGGTATAATGCCCCAACAATGCTGCAAAGACTAATACACCCCCCCAAAGGAAGAAATTGGACCACTGAATATTAACCAATGGTTTGTCTGCAGTAACCGGTTGTTTGCGGTAATTCAGTGAGGTAATAACGCCACCAATTACCAGCATAATAGGGAAAATAAAAGGTGAATTATAGAAAAATGCCACAAAAGCCGCAATCATCATCAAGACAGCAGCTTCCATGGTTTTGATCATCTTGCCAACTGTTATTTTGGCTGCATATATAATGTAGCCAATGGCCATGGGTTGAATGAATTTGGCAAAATTTAAAGTGCCTGCCGTATTTTCTTGTAGAAAATCAATGAGGAAGGCTGCAGCAATCATGAGCAGGGTAGCAGGCAGAACCCAAACCAGCAGGGATAGATAGGCGAGATTTGGTCCGCCGATTTTGTAGCCCACCGCAGCAATGGTTTGGGTGGAGGTAGGGCCTGGCAATATCTGGCAAAGGGCGTTTAACTCCCAAAGATCATTCTCAGTAATATAACCCCGCTTTTTGACCATGATGTCTAAGACCATGGCCAAAAAGGCTTGGGGCCCGCCAAATGCGGTGATGGAGAGGAATAGCACATCCTTTAGGTAGAAGTAATATCTGACTCTCCGGACCACTTCTGGTTATTTCTTTAATCCTAATTCCCTTAGGCGTTCATCCAAGAACTCACCGGCGGTTGCGTCCGCAAATTGTTTGGGATTGTTTTCGTCAATACAGCTGTCCAGGCAAGCGAGGTTCATCTCTGAGCGCGGGTGCATGAAGAAAGGGATAGAATACCTGCTGGTGTTCATTTTCTCCCTTGGTGGATTTACTACCCTATGAATCGTGGATTTCAGTTTTTTGTTTGTTAGTCTTTCCAACATGTCCCCCACGTTTACGACAAGTTGTTCTGGAAGAGCTGTAATGGGAATCCATTTGCCATCTTTTCTCAATACTTCAAGACCATCTGCACTGGCGCCCATCAGTAAAGTAATTAAATTGATGTCTCCATGCTCTGCTGCTCGTACTGCATCTGCCGGCACTTCGTCTGGATTCTCAATAGGAAAGTAATGGATTTGTCGTAGTATAGAATTGCCATGAAGTACCTTGTCCTCAAAATAGTCCTCCGGAAGCTCCAGGTATAGAGCAATAGCCTTAAGCATATCCTTGCCAGCTTGTTCGATGATCTTATATACCTCAAGTGCAATGGTTTTAAACTCAGGAAGTTCTTCAGGCCAAACGTTAGCCGGATAGGTGTTTTTAACTGGGTCATTCTCGGGAATGTCGTTAAGCTCTTGCCCAACATGATAAAACTCCTTTAAATCCCCCGTATTTCGACCTTTAGCATGTTCTTTTCCCTTACCAGTATAGCCTCTCTGGAAACCGATTTCCGGATGCTCATACTTTGCTTTAATGTCATCAGGAAGATCAAAAAACTTTTTGATGATAGCATAGAGCTTATCCTGAAGTTCTTGTGTCAATCCATGGTTTTTAATGGCAGCAAAACCGATATTGTTGTAAGCTTGTCCCAAAGCTTGGACGAAGGCCGCTTTCTTCTCGGAATCTCCGGAAGTGAAATCCGCTAGATCCAATGAGGGGATATCGTCATATAGAATATTGCTCATAATAATTACTTTTATGATGCAATGTAGTTCATTTTGATTTGAAAATTAAATATCTTTAACATATACTCAACGTGCTTATGAATAATGATTTTTTGATCCGTCTATTGTTTTGTTCACTTCTAATAATGGGGACAGCTTGTGGGTCAGATAACAAAAGAAAGGAAACGCAACAGCTTCAGCATGAGCATGCTGAGACATCGACAGAAAGTTCTAAGCAGCTTCAGTTTGAGAGGCATGAAGTGGAAGCTTACCCAGATGCAATCATTGAAATGTATAGTCCTTTGGGCAATGAGCACTTTGCCAGCGGTAGGGTGCCATTTGAATTTAACATCAAAAATTACCCCTTTACCGACGGGTTAAAGGGCTTTCAGTTTAGATTGTCTATAAATGGAGGTAACCCCATTAGTTACCATTTGCCTATCTTCCAAAAAGATTTCAATCCGGGCACTTACAGAGCTGTTGCCTATTTGATTGATAAGGAAGGCCTGGCTTTGAAGGAATTTGGGAACTATGTCGATAGGGACTTTACCATTGGGGATTCCAAACCTTTTCCCGCCTCAGACGAGCCCTACATGGTATTGAACCTGCCAGAAGACAAACAAACGTATACTGCTGATGAAGATGTCATTATTGACTTTTTGTTGATTGGTGGCGGCCTGAAGGAAGACAAACTCAAATTCTTGGTGGAAATTGACGGTCAGCAACAAGAGATAAAGGAACTTTCTCCTGTGGTGGTTAAAGGTATTCAAGCCGGTCAACATACGCTAAGTGTAAAGCTTGTTAGGGAAAATGGAGAAGAACTGAACGGTATTTTTACTTCCGTTAAAAGAACCTTTTCTATACAGTAAAGACTTTAGTCGATTTCAAAAGCACCGATAACAAATTTTGCTCATTTAGAAAATCAGGAAGCGGGGAAGCCATTGGTTTAAAGCTCTTTGTCTCCTATTTTTTGTATCTTTGACTTTTTATGTGATTAAATAGCTGGCGGGTGTTTAGCTGTTTTTTTAATTTTTAAAGGCTGAGAAATGACTAAGGAATTTGTACCTAAATTGTTTACCCTGCTTCGAGTGGGTATTTCCAAAAAGCAATTTTCACAGGATGTATTGGCTGGGGTTATTGTCGGTGTCGTAGCCTTACCGCTAGCCATTGCTTTTGCCATTGCATCTGGCGTGTCGCCTGAAAAAGGCTTGATTACCGCGGTAGTCGCCGGATTTATCATCTCTGCCTTTGGAGGCAGCAGGGTGCAGATCGGTGGTCCCACGGGAGCGTTCATCGTCATTGTCTATGCAGTAGTGCAGGAGCATGGAGTGGGAGGGTTGACCATTGCTACGTTTATGGCAGGCTTTATTATTATGGCGATGGGCTTTGCCAAATTGGGGAATTATCTGAAGTTTATCCCATACCCCTTGATCGTTGGCTTCACGAGTGGGATTGCATTGATCATCTTTTCTTCACAAATCAAAGATTTCTTTGGTCTGCCCATAGGCAATGTACCGGCGGATTTTGTGGAGAAATGGATTCTTTATGGCCAGAACTTTGACCGCATCAATTGGTCTGCTTTTGCTATCGGTGCCACTACCGTTGTCGTTGCTTTAAGTTTTTCAAAGATATCCAAAAAAATTCCAGGCTCTATCGTAGCTATAGTGCTGAGCACTTGCGCAGTTTATTGGTTTGAGCTTCCGGTGGCAACTATTGAATCCAGCTTCGGTGACATTCCGAATAAACTGTCACTTCCGGTGATGCCTGAGATAAACTTAGAAACCATTCAAGCACTGATTCAACCGGCTATTGCTATTGCATTGCTCGGAAGTATAGAGTCCCTCCTATCAGCAGTAGTGGCTGATGGAATGATTGGAGGTCGACATAGGTCTAATATGGAATTGGTCGCTCAGGGAGCGGCAAATGTGGTTTCGGGTTTATTTGGTGGCATTCCCGCCACCGGTGCTATAGCGAGGACCGCCACTAATATTAAAAATGGGGGGCGTACGCCCATTGCCGGGATGGTGCATGCCCTTGTGCTCTTGTTGATCATGTTGGTATTAGCCCCGATAGCCAAGTTGATTCCTTTGGCCTGTCTGGCAGGCGTATTGGTGGTGGTATCCTGGCATATGGGGGAGTGGCATCTGTTTTTTTCTATGATGAAAAGTAACAAAATGGATGTAATCGTTTTGCTGACAACTTTCTTCCTTACCGTCTTTTTTGATTTGGTGTTGGCCATTCAAGTGGGGATGATTTTGGCAAGCTTCATCTTTATGAAGCGTATGAGCGAAGTGACATCCATTTATCCTTCGACCGACTTGCTCCTGACGAAAGAAGTGGAGGACAAGCTATTTGAAGATGAGCTTAACGCGATACCAAAAGAGGTGGTGCTGTATGAAATCAACGGCCCCTTATTTTTTGGGGCGGCTCAAAAATTTCAGGAAGTCATGTCGGACCTTGATCGGCAGCCAAAAATACTGATCCTGAGGATGAGGCATGTTCCTTTTATAGATGCTACAGCCATTAATAGACTAAGGGAAATGTGCTCGCACATGCAGGCAAAAGGTACAGTTGTACTTATTTCTGGTGCCAATACTGATGTAAAAAAGGAGCTCGTTGAATCACAACTGAGTCAATTGGTTGGAGAAGACAACATCCATGACAATATCAGGGAGGCACTTCATTCCGCTGAAGGTCTATTAAAAAAGAGGTGAGGCTTAAATTGCCTCACCTTGATGTTATTGATGATGGTTCCAATATCGTTTGCTCTGTGCTGACGGTTTGAGCGATAAGTTTATCATTGACCAACTTTCCAATGATGTTAAATTTGTTGAACGTCAAGCAAAAATCTATATCTGCTTCAATATTGTGGTTTTGAAGTCTTTTGGCATGTGACGCTTTGTGAAGAAAGGCAGATAAATCATCTTTATGCGCTTGATACAATGCCTCCATTGCCAAAGCACCATCGCAGTTAAACGTATGCGATGTGGACAAAGCAGTTATCAAAGCCCCAGCATAAAGAGAATCCTCCAAATTGAAGCGGCCTTTCCAGCCCGCGCAATGGATTAGCACATCGCAGTCTCTCTGGGCGAGGTAGTTGGCTGTTACCTGCAAGTTCAAGAAAGCCCCAATAAGGATTTCTGCCGATCCTGGCTTTGATTTCTCAATCGCCAACGTTCCATTGGTGGTAGTTACTGCGATTTCTCTACCTTGGTAGGCTTGGTTGACATAACTTAACGGCGAATTCCCCAACTCAAACCCCTCAGCCGGAAGACCATTCCTTTCTCCAGCAATTACAAATCCTTGATGTTGGAAGGCACGGCAGGTCTCGAGGTCTGCTACGGGGGTAATTGCCTTTACGCCATTTGCCAAAGCTGTGATCATCGTGGAGGTAGCCCGGAAGATATCGACTACCACCACGATTTTGTCCTTGACATCGTAAAGGTGTATCAGATCGGGGCTTAAGCAAACTTCAATTTGACGCATAGTTGTCTGTGAAAGCAAGGCTTTCTAGTAGGATCTATTTTTTTAATAAGGGCAGTTTTTCTACTACTGCCACCAGACTTTTGTTTCTTACTGAAATGGCGATATGAGTGCCGGGCTTTGCATAGGCAGTTTTCACGTAGCCCAGTCCGATGCCTATTCCCATACTGGGACTCATAGTTCCGGAAGTCACTTCACCTATAATGTCTCCGTCGGCATTAAAGATCGGGTACTGTGCTCTAGGTATGCCTTTTTCTCTTAAGATAAACCCAACCAACTTTCTTTCCACTCCAGCTTCTTTTTGTGCCTTTAATTGCGCGCTATTGATAAAGTCCTTATTAAACTTGGTGATCCAACCCAAGCCAGCTTCAATAGGGGAGGTTTCCTCCGTGATATCATTTCCGTACAGAGAAAAACCCATCTCTAAACGTAAGGTATCTCTAGCCCCCAGTCCTATAGGTTTGATATCAAAAGCTTCTCCGGCCTCAAAGATAGCATTCCATACGTGCAATGCATCCTCATTTTTCATGTATACTTCAAATCCGCCAGCACCGGTATATCCTGTGGCAGAAATAATAACATCTGGTACACCTGCCAGTTCGCCTACAGCAAAATGATAATAAGGAATTTCATCCAGCTTGAGGGAGGTGAGCTTCTGAAGCACATTTATGGCTTTGGGACCCTGTACAGCAAACAAAGAAATTCGGTCAGATATATTTTCCAGTTGCGCGTCCATAGTATTGTGCCGGTTGATCCAATCCCAATCCTTTTTTATATTGGAAGCATTCACCACCAGTAGGTATTCTTCTTCAGCAAGCCTATAAACTAGCAGGTCATCAACGACCCCTCCAGTTTCATTGGGAAGATAACTGTATTGGGCCTGCCCGATCTTGAGTGTAGAGGCATCATTAGAGGTAACCCATTGTATAAGCGCCAAAGCATTGGGGCCTTTTATCATAAACTCCCCCATATGGGATACATCAAACACCCCTACTCCCTCTCTAACTGTCTTATGTTCCTCTATATCGGAGGTATACCTTACGGGCATATTGAAGCCTGCGAAAGGCATCATCTTGGCTCCTAACTGTACATGAACATCATTAAGGGCTATTTTTTGCACTGTTCCTTCCATAAAAATTCATTTGCTTAGGTTTCAAAGATAGTAAAATGCGACGAGGATTAGGGGCTGTGCCATAAAAAAGGCTACCCTGCGGTAGCCTCTTTTTATCAATTAGGATCCATATCCCTCATTCTGAATAAGGTTGGAATTGGCATCTATTTCACGCTGCGGAATCGGCAATACAAGTCTAGGATCATTGTAAGGATAAACAACACTGCTGGTATTATCTACGATGCTTCCCTTTGTCCTTTTTACGTCATGGATAAAGTGCCCTTCATGAGCCAGCTCAAGCTTTCTTTCTTTGAGGATATCCTCCAGCGTCACTGTGGTTTTGACAGGAAGTTTTACCCTCGTACGGATGCGGTTTAGATCTTCCAAAGGTGTAGCACCAATGGCAGTCCCCTCTCTTAGGTTACACTCAGCACGGGTGAGAAGCAATTCAGCAAAACGGATAATTGATAGGTTGGTGTATTGCATTTTCCACTTTCCGATGCGGGTTTCGCCCCTTCCGGTATAAAACAGGCTCAGTCTATCATCTCCTGCTTCATACTGTTCAAAGTGAGGCTGAAGCGGTACTACATCTCCATCGCGTCCACCAAAATCAGGGATAGAATAGAACAAGTGCATGTGGTTGGCACCGTCCTGTGCACTTACCTGAATGGCAAAAATGTCCTCTATTGTATTCTGAGTGTTGTTGAAAGCTGCTTCGTAAGTGCTATTGAGGTCTTTGCCTGAGGAAGCAATCGCTCTATTTGCCGCATCACGGGCATCGGCATATCTTTCCATTTGCAGATACACGCGGGATAGCATTGCGGAAGCTGCCGCTTTTGTGGCAAAGAAACCATTGCTTTCAGGAAGTAGCGCCTCTGCTGTCGTTAGGTCTTCCAAAATCTGCTCATAGGCCTGCTGTACTGTCCCACGAGTAACAAAGCTGGATTCATCTATACCTCTGGTTGGAGTGGTCACTAGAGGAATAGAGAGATTAGAACCGACATTACCTGCTACATAGGGTTGCGCAAATAGCTTGGTGAGTTCAAAAAATATCGATCCACGTAAGAACAAAGCCTCGCCTCTCACTCTTCCTTGGTCTTCCTCGTTGACAACAGGAATGGCTTCCAAAATGTTGTTGGTGCTATTGATCAAGGCATAAGCCTCAGTCCACAGCTCCGTCACATAGAGGTTATTGGTAAAAACGTTTTTGTTAAACACCTCCCGTGGTTCAGAATAAGTGCCTTGCCATCTGATTTCTTTGTTGGCCGATAGCATTTCAGACAGCAACATCACAATTCCGCCATACAGTCGGGAAGAACTGGCCAAGTCGTAGGCGCCCACCAAGACGGTTTTCACATTAGCGTCAGACTCTAACGCTACCTCTTGGTCAACAGCTTGCGCAGGGGGCAAATGCAGCTTTTCATCGCAAGCTGAAAAGAGCAGGGAAAAAGCTGACAAGTATATTAAGAAATTTCTTTTCATAGTGTTATCAATTAAAATCCAACATTAATGCCCAAGGAATAAACTTTGGCTTGGGGTGCCGAATAGAAGTCATTCGCCATGTAGAAGCTGGACAAATGGTCAGCATTTACTTCCGGATCCCATCCTTTGTAGTTGGTGAAAGTCAAAAGGTTTTGACCGGTAAAATATACTCTTAAAGAAGATACTTTAAATCGCTCCAAGATGTTAGAAGGCAAGGAATACCCAATAGTAAGGGTTTTAAATCGCAAGTAACTAGCATCGGATAGGTATCTGCTGGATGGCTGTGTTCCATTGCCAGCTCCGAATCTGGCTTCAGGCACATCAGTCACATCACCCGGATTTCTCCAGCGGTTCATCTGCTCTTTGGTACCGTTGTCAAACCAATCGCCGTTTGCAGCAAAGAAGCGACCGCCAGCCAGAAAGGTTTGGTTGCCATATACGCCTTGAAATAGAAGGCTCATGTCAAAATTCCCAAAAGTAAGGGTATTGGTTAAACCGCCTACAAACTTAGGATGTGGTGAGCCCAAAATCATACGCGCTGCCGCATTGTAATTATTGGTGGTTTCTGTTTTTTCCTCGTTGCTGTAAAACAAAGCATCACCGTTAGCAGGATCAACGCCAGCATAGGCAACGCCATAGAAAGCACCTACAGGATGTCCTACTGTAATAGAATTGAGCATGCTTGAGCTTCCGGAAGGGATAGCCGTCTGACCTTCAGCCAATGCAGTCACTTCGTTGATATTTCGTGCAAAGTTTAAGGATGAAGTCCAAGTGAATTTGTGGCGAATAATATTGGATGAGTTAAGCACCACCTCAAATCCATAGTTCTTCATGTTTCCGACGTTCTGTGTCTGGGTTAAGAAGCCCGTGGTGCCCGGTACTGGAACGTCCAGCAGCAGGTCGAAGGTGTTTTTGTGATAGTAGTCAAATTCACCCGTGATGCGATCATTGAATAAACCGAATTCTACGCCCAAATCAAGCTGTTTGGTTTTTTCCCATACAAGGTCAGGGTTCGGAATCTGATCTGGAATAAGACCTGAGATTTGACCATAAGCACCAGTACGATATAAGCCGAGGTGATCATAGTTGCCGATCTCCGCATTACCTGTCAACCCATAGCTTGCTCTCAATTTTAATAAGCTTAAAGTGGTGTTCCCGCTGAGGAAGCTTTCTTCTGAAACAATCCAGCCAGCAGATGCTGCAGGGAAGAATCCGTACTTGTTGTTTTCACCAAATCTTGAAGATCCATCAATTCTTCCGCTAGCAGTGATTAAGAACTTATTGTTGAACTTGTAATTGGCTCTGAGGAAATAAGATAGAAACGAATAGTTGGTGAAGGTCGATTCACCACCGGTAATATCCGCGGCACTGGCCAAAGTTTTCAATGCGTCCAAGGGAAATTCCTGTCCTTCTACAAAGGTATAGTCTCTTTCATTCATCTGGAAAGACATACCAGCAGTGAGATCCAACTGATGGATTTCATTGAACAATTTATTGTAACTGAAGTAGTTGTTGGTGTTGTAGTTGAAGATCCTTACCCATTGGGAAGTGCCGTAGCCGTTGGTGGATTCTCCAGAATTTGTCCTTGATCCAAAATAGCGATCTTCATTTTGGGTGAGGATGTCTGTTCCAAATTCAGATCGGAATTTGAAAGCATCAGTAAACTTATACTCTCCATACACGTTAGCCAAGTTTCTAAAACCAGTTTGTTGCCAAGTAGCATCTTCAGAGTCGATCAAGTTGTTGTAATAAGAAGTTACAGGTCGGTCGTAAAGATTGCCCTCAAGATCACGTACTGGCGAAATGGGGGCCATCGCAATGAGCTGGAGCGGGTTGTTAAACTGGTTGTCATTAGACAAGCGGTTGGTCAAGGTCCTTGAAAGCCCGAAATTGACACCTAGGCTAAACTTGTCGGAAACCTCATGGTCAAGGTTCAAGCGGCTGGAAATTCTTTCAAAGGTATTTCTGATCAAGATACCGTCCTGCTTATCATACGCGCCGCTGACATAGAATCGTGTTTTGTCATTTCCACCTGAAGCAGAGAAGTTCAGGTTGGTCATTCCGGCGTCATCATTGAAGGCTTGATCTTGCCAATCTGTATCTATGGTCAAATTTCTCCAGTCGCCATGGCCTGACAGGACGGTCATACGGTTTTCTACATACTCCAGCCAAGAATCTTCGTATTCGTCAGGATTGGTCGAATCATAGCCGTCGATTCTATCGGAATTGATGGCAGCCTCTCTTGTCAATTCTACATAGTCGGCAGCATTCATCCATTTGATCAAACGGGTAGGCGAGCTGATACCTCTTTGATAACCAACGTTAAATTTGGTTTTTCCTGCTCCACCGCTTTTGGTGGTGATCAGAACGACACCATTTGAAGCGCGGGCACCATAAATTGCTGCAGCTGACGCATCTTTCAACACCTCAAAAGATGCAATATCATTGAAGTTGATGTCGGAAAGTGGATTGCTATAGCCTAAGGTACCTCCAGTAGTCACTGGTATGCCATCGATTACGTACAAGGGATCAGATCCTCCAGAGATGGAGGAAGTACCTCGTACCCGTACCTTGACGCCTTCACCCACCTTACCGCTGGAAGATTCTACAAATACCCCAGCCATCCTTCCTTGAAGCGCTTCGGTAAAGTTGGGCACTGGGATGTTAGCAATGTCCTCTCCTTTTACAGAAGCGATATTTCCCGTAAGGTCACCTTTGGTTACACTACCGTAGCCCACTACCAATACCTCGCCCAAAACTTTGGTGTCGGGGCTAAGGGTTATGTCAACGGTACTTTGATTACCTACTGTGACAGATTGGCTTAAAAAGCCGACAAAGGAGAAAACCAATGTGTCGCTGTTGGCAGCTTGAAGGGAATACCGCCCATCTAAATCCGAAATTGCCCCTCTTGTGGTTCCTTTTACTGTAATGTTCACTCCAGGCAAGGGTAGATTATCCTCACTTGAGAGAATCTGCCCGGAAACATTGCGGGTCTGTGCCATTGAACTTATGCTGAACAAAAGCAACAAGATCCATGTACTGAGTAGAGTTTTTTTCATAAACAATTAAATATTGATAAATAATGCTCCTGTGGTTATTTGGGATAAAGGCTTGATAGCCAGATCGGGTGATTTAGTAGACAATCCATTTTAATATTAAAATGGCATTTAAATCATACAATTATAAACAATAAATCAAATCGGTCGATAGTTGACTAAAATATTGTTAAAAAATTATTGCTTGTGTTTCACGAAATATAATTTAAGTCTTATTTTTTCAATCAATAATACAGCCGTTGGCATTATGTCTAATTTCTGATTGGCTAAATGCTGAATAAAAAAATTAACGCAGTGAAAGGCACTTCAGCTAAAATTATTCTTAACAAAAAAGGGGAGCTTAGCTCCCCTTTTTTTAGTTATTGGAATATCCTGGATTTTGTACCAAGTTTGGATTTACTTCTATTTGAACAAAAGGAATGGGCCATAACACCCTGTACGCTTCTGACGGACCAAACAGCGATTCTGCCTGTCCGAATCGCTTAAGATCTGCAAAACGGTGTCCTTCAAAGGCAAATTCCAGTCTTCGCTGAAGCAGAATTTCTGTCAACGCAGCTTCATTGCTAGGTATATCAGCAACGGTAACCGGGTCAAGACCAGCTCTTTCTCTGATAACATTGATGTCTTCCAGTACAGAAGCATTTGGTGTAGCTCCAGCGGCAGCGGCCCTCGCGTTTGCTTCTGCTCTTATCAAATACATTTCTGCCAAGCGGATCAAGGGTAAATCGTCATCATTGGATGCCGAACGGAAATACTTCTGTACCCGGTTGATGTCTCCGACCTTGCTGATGGAGGCTTCTGCCCTAGTATCACCTTCCGCTGCGGAGGCGGCAAAAAGAGCAGCAAATTCATCCCTTACGTAGAACTTCTGCCCGCTGGTAGTAGGATCACTGGATACAGAAAGGGAATTTTGGTCATTGTTGGAGAAGTCCAACACCAAAATCATTTCGCCGTTAGCGGAGTTGTTAAACAGTTCTGAGAAATCTCGAACCAACTCATATTCTCCAGAAGCAATTACCTCACTTGCTTTGAGGGCGGCATTGGCATAGTCGCCACTTTCCAAATAGATGCGAGCCAATAAAGCAGCGGCAGAGAGCCCTGAGGCACGATATGGCTTAGTACCCAGACCGACGGATGGCCGGGCATCAGAAATATTGGCTTCGGCAAACTTGAGGTCATCGATAATAAAAGCGTAAAGCTCCTGTAGAGAGGCCTTTGGGTTAAGGTTAAGCTCATTGGCATTGGTCACCGCATTTTCAACAATGGGCACACCCCCCCAAACTTTGGCCATTTCCGAATAGACAAATGCACGCATAAACCTTGCTTCTCCACTGATACGGTTTTTTCTCTCCTGCGTCAAATCAATAGCAGGAAGCGCATCGAGGATATAATTAGCCCTTGAGATCGCCCTGTAAAATGCTCCCCAAGTTTCGGCTATTTGCAGGTTCGTAGGGTTTATCCTTTTGCTGTTCACTTCATTATCTGTAGTAAAGGAACCTACAAAGCGCATATTGTCCGCGTAAACATCTTGGTAGTAAAGGAACCGCATAGCGTACAGATCGGTAGTCTGCAGCGCATCATACATTCCTGCCAATGCCAGGTGTACCGAGGTGGAATCCGTCAAAGCGACGTCAGATTCAACCTGATTCACCGGAGCGTGATCCAACACGTCACAACTCGCGATGGCTCCTCCGAGAAGGGAATAGATGAAATATTTATAAATGCTTTTCATGATTAAAATCCTAAATTAATGCCTAATGTAATAGTTCGGGTTTGGGGAACGGTATAGAAATCAACTCCTAATGTCCTGTTGTCTGTACCGGCAAAGTTGACCTCAGGATCGAATCCTGAATAACCTGTCCAAGTGAAGAGATTCTGTGCCTGTGCATAAATCCTTAAGCTTTGTACAGATATTTTACTGATCACCGACTTCGGCAGGCTATATCCCAAAGTGAGGTTTTTAACCCTTAGATAGCTCCCATCTTCCACAAATCTGCTGGTGTTGGCTTGGTTGTTTCTGTTTACGGACACTTCTACTGTCGCTCTAGGGACATTGGTGATATCACCTTCTTGTCTCCAACGATCGAGTACATTGGCAGTACTGTTATCGTCAAATCCGTTGGCAAACATTCCTTCCTGATAGCTGCCTGCCGCATTCCAAATTTCATTACCTACAGAAAACTGCATGAACAGGTTCAAGTCAAAGTTTCTGTAACGGATTGTGTTGGTAAATCCACCGATAAAGTCCGGCTGCGCATTGCCGATGATGGTAAAGTCATCATCAGTGATCACGCCGTCACCATTGATATCCCTGTAGTTCATGTCACC
>DATGQZ010000049.1:0-14501 GCA_035303945.1 Cyclobacteriaceae bacterium | reverse complement strand
TATCTCCCCGCTCTGTGCTTGCTGATCGAACATATTCCAGTTGAAACGAGACGGATAGAATTATTAAGTCTGAATTCTCGGGCAAACCAACAGATGCTTGCGCGTTCAATTCCGGTAATAGCGCTGATTTCCAGCATGGTTTTAGGTGGGCCACTCCTCCATGCTTTAATTATTCTAATCCTTTGATCTAAAAAATTATTACCTTTGCTCCGGGGAAATTCCCTAGCAATTCTGATGTTATTGAAAGAGCGCTCTTGCCGGGGGGCTCTTTCTTTTTTTGACTCACCCATGCTTGCCCCCCTTTTTTTCTAGCGCCTCTAACACTTTAAACCAATCATATCTTATGGAGCTTCCAATTTCCATAAAAGGTACCTTTCCTCTTTTCCTCCAACGGATTAGAGTAGGCTCCGAAATAGCAAGTCTGGTCATCAACTCTTTGCCATCGATGATATCAATCTGTCGGATGTCGGGCTGCGGGCGGGTATCTAAAAACTCCTTGACGGTCAACCTTACAAGTCCCTTGATAAATGGCTCTAGGAATGGTTTTAAATCGATCTGTTCCATAATATTGTTGTTTACAGATCAAAGGTGCTAACCAAAGAGGTAACCTTCCAAGGTTGCCTTATCAAAAATGCAATATTTAATCAGTGATTATCAGTTAGTTATGTAGATAAAATAAAATAATTTGAGGAAAAGAGGCAACCTAGGCAACCTTGGATGATATTTCTACTCAATACGAGGACCTATTGTAAAGTCCCATATCTTTTAATCTGTCCTTAATTGAAACTAGATCCGGTCTGTCAGCCTTAGTTAGTATTTTGCTCTTTTTCTCTTTAAATCCTTTTATCCCTAATGCCTGTGCAATTTCGGACTCTTTATAACCTGTACGGCCCTTAAGTAATACAAGCAAATAGACTACGTTGTTTATCTTGTTTTTACAGATAGGAAGATTATGCTCTTTTCCCCCTTCTAGCCAATATTCTAGAAATTGAGCTAGGTCTATTCCTTTTTCCCATAGATCCCCACTAAAATTATTTTTAAGTTGAATTATTACGTCTGTGGGAAGGATGTACTTCCTTTCAGATTTATCAACCACGACGAACTTTCTTAAAAAATGATTAAATGTTGATTTCATAATCAAATAGGATTCATGCCTTTTGTTGTATTCTGATTCGTCTAAAACACCCATCATATGATCAACAAGCAAATTAATATTACCATCGTCATCTGACACACGCTGCAATACATCCCTGGAAAATCGCGCGTTTCCTAACCTATTCAATGTCTGGCTAAAATCGTCAGCCAGGCTCTTCACGGTTTTATTCTTATCCTTTCCAGTTGAATGGTATCTTTCGAATCGATGGATTATGTTCGTTAGCTTGGCAAGTGATTGAGCAATTTCAGTAGTTTTTAAATATCTCCCCTCATAATTATGGCCTTCTCCTTCTGAAACCTTTTTATCAAACTCATCAACGTATTGATAAACCTTCTTGTCAAATTCTGTTGTTCTAACAGATGTTTGGGATTTATCTAACAGGTCTTTCCGAGCAAGATCATCCAATTCGGCCTTGTGAGTGTGGAGATAGATAGAATACTTAGGTACAGGATTAAGCATTTTGAATTGCTTAAACATTTCTTCCTTCAAATGTTCAGTAGCTAGATCTTTATAAGGATGTTGCCAATTTTGAAGCTCTATTTCGAAATCTTCGCGTACGTTCATAAGTCAGTTCCTCCAATAACTTTTTTTAATTCTGGGGCGCCCCATGCTTTCGCCATTTCGACCCTCTTTCTTTCTTCAGTTACATTTACATACCGTTGGAAACTCTTATAATCCGAGTGTCCACTTGTGGCCATGACAGTTTCGGCAGGAATACCCTTTTCTAATGAAAGCGTCACAAATGTCTTTCTTCCAACATGGACTGTGATAAGTTCATATTTTGGATGTGTAGAAACAATTTTTGTGGCACCTTTATATCTTACAATTTCAACAGGCTCATCAATTCCTGCCATCTTCCCAAGCTCTTTAAGATAGTCATTGAATTTTTGATTTGAAATCACTGGAAGGGGTCGAGACCTTTCTGAATATTTTTCTAGAATTGAGTATGCATACACGTTTAATGGAACAACTAGTGGTCTTTGGGTTTTTTGTACAGTTATCCTAATTTCCATACCGTTGATATGCTCGCGTTTCAACTGGTTCAGATCACTCCACCTGAGCCCTGTGACACAACTGAAGCAGAATACATCCCTGACTTGCTCCAGGCGCTTATTGCCTTTCAGATCCAAATTGTAGAGCGTTAAAAACTCATCCTCTGTAAGTGTTATAACTTCTAGTGCCTGTCGGCTGACCTTGTACCTCCTAAAGCTATCACTAACTTTAATCCCGTCTGATTGCGCGTACCCAATGAAGGTCTTAAGTGTGCTAAGCTGCTTAGCTATTGTTATGTTGTTGATTGATCTGTATTTGATAAGGAAATTTTCAAAGGATCTGAAAAAAGCGATATCAATATCTTCAAATTTGATATTAACACGATGGTGGGCCAGATATGCTTCCAAATGTCGTTTTAGTTGCTTATAAACGGATAAGCTGCCCTTTGCCCGACTCGGTTCATTCTCTTCAATGTATTTATCGATGTAATTAAAAATGTACTTGTTCGATTGGTCAACCTTTGTTTTTGGAATAAGTGTACTCTTGAAAGCGTCTGCAAGCATTTGAACAGAATACGGGATTTTTTCGAACTCAAATCTTTTGGCTGACTCTCTTACCATGCGGTCGATTCCGTCAATACACTCATTAAGTTCAGCTATCTCACGTGCAGAAGGCAGTTTGTCAAAATCAATATGAGGATCTATAGCCTTGATCTCCTTTTTCGATACGTATTTAGCACGCTGACTTACAGGATCCCAATTCACCCGGTGTATTGTTTCGCCAGTAGCAATTCTTTTTCTCTTTTGTGAGACTGATAAAATCAATGAAATTGGGCTCCTTCCAGCTTTATTAGCAACATCCTTTCTAATTTCAAATCGAATTGTATACCCCATCTTAAAAGTGTTTCTTTAGTCAAATATGAGACTTAAAAATCGGTGGTGCAAATACTGGTGCAGTTTTTTTGTTAGGAATTTTAAGTGAACGTTTGCAATTTTATGCGTTTTACATCTAGAGTAATGTATTTTAGTGCTATTGCTTAAAACAATATTTTATAGGAGATAAAGGTTCGAATCCGTTATTCTCCACAAAAGCCTTTCGGACCACCCGAAAGGCTTTTTTGCTTTGAACGAGCGTGTACGGTCCATAATTCTTTTCAAGTCCGCAATTTGACCTTTTTGTCTACACTTTTTCGCCTCCTTTTATTGGTTTTGTCCAATTTTTCTTTTTAAAAGTCAATTTTTACATAAGCGGAAGGGCTTATTCAACAATTAGAAATTGAACTATACTTTTATAATATTTTACTTAATGTAGATGATGATGAAGTTGTCTTATTTTTATAGAAATTTATGAATACGGTTTTGCAATACTTCGTGGCGATTTCCTAAAGGGGTCATATTAAACCCCGTGGCACCATTCCTGACTTATATGTAATTCACCAATAAATCCTGAAGGTGAAGATTTTTAGCGGCCATCAGGTGCTACTTATGTTGTATAGATTGTTTATTAAATGTCCAAACACTAAATTAAATGTATTCACGGGATATAGATTCCCCCGACACACCGACCTCAGTGGGCTCAAAAATATGAAAACCGTGTGCCCACACTGCGGTAAAACGCATACATGGAACGGTGTAAAAGCGTTTTTTGAGGACGAGCCCTAGGTCGTCCTATTTTTTGTTTTCGTTAATAGGCTTGTGCCAGCATGGATAACAAATCGTCTGCTACGCTCCTAATCCCGCGATTTTTTGGCCATATTGCGATATGAAACAATTTATCAACCTCATCATAATCCAGCTGCTGCTCACGGCCGCTGCCTATGGGCAAGCCACTTCAGGGCTTCCCCGTATTGCCATTGCAGGTTTGGCCATTGAATCGAGCACATTTTCTCCTGCAGTTACCCAAGAAGAGGCCTTTCATGCCAGGGTAGGAGATAATGTTTTTACATTTTATCCTTTCCTTTCGGAGAATGCTCCACAACGAAAAAGAGCACAGTGGTTTCCGACCTTACGAGGTCATGCGCTGCCCGGCGGAATCGTAAGCAGAGAAGCCTATGAATCGCTGGTAAACAAAACTTTGAAAATGCTAAAGGAAAACCTTCCTTATGATGGCTTGTTTTTCGATATACATGGCGCGATGAGTGTGGTCGGATTGGATGATCCTGAGGGTGACTTTATTATTCGAATAAGGGAAGTGGTAGGAGAGGAGACGGTGATTTCTACCTCTATGGATCTCCACGGTAATGTATCATGGAGATTGGCCAAACATACGGATTTAATCACTTGCTACCGGATGGCACCCCACGAAGATGCCTTAGAATCAAAACAAAGGGCAGTGGATAACCTGCTTGAACGTTTGGAAAGTGGCAAAGGTAAACCAGTCTATAAGGCATGGGTTCCGGTGCCGATTCTTCTGCCCGGCGAAAAAACAAGTACAAGAGTAGACCCTGGCAAATCCTTGTACGCAAAAGTAGCGCCGGCAGCAGATCAAGCAGGTGTTGTGGATGCTGCAATTTGGGTAGGCTATCCTTGGGCGGATGAACCTCGAAACCATGCCGTAGTAATGGTAACGGGTGACGACAAAGATAAGGTGACTTCGACAGCGGAATACTTGGCAAAAAGCTTTTGGGAGGTAAGGAATGAGTTTGAGTTTATAGCACCTACCGCCTCTCTGAAGGAAAGCTTGGACAAGGCTATTGCCAGTGACAAAAAGCCTTTTATGATAAGTGATATGGGCGACAATCCTACAGCCGGGGGTGCAGGGGACGTGACGTGGACTTTGGATCAAATTTTAAAGAGGCCGGAGTTTCAGTCAGTACACGGTCCGTCCATGATCTATGCTTCCCTTCCAGGTCCTGATTTAATACGAAAGGCCATGGAAGTCGGTGTGGGAGGTAAAATCCGTGCCTACGCAGGCGCTGAAGTAGATGATAGATTTAGTCCACCAATCCTGCTCGAGGGCACTGTTCGGGCAATCGAGCATGGGGATCAACATGCAGAGACTGAAGTAGTCGTGCAAGTGGGCAGCGTTTCGGTAATCATCACCAAAAAACGTAAGCCATACCACCGAGAGGGTGATTTTACCCGCCTAGGACTCAATCCTCGCGACACAGATATCGTGGTGGTGAAAATTGGATATCTTGTACCGGAGCTATACGACATGCGTGCAGACTGGATCATGGCATTGACGCCAGGAGGTGTGGATCAAGATTTAGAAAGGCTGGAATTCAACAGGATCAAGAGACCCATGTTTCCTTTCGATAGAGATATGGCTGAGCCAGATCTCAAGGCAAAATTGGTTCCACTGTCTCATGAGTAAAAAATAGGGGTAAAGGAGAAGCTCCTTTACCTTTTTATTTTAAATGCTCCCTAAAAAAGGTCAGAGTTCTGTTCCATGCCAACTCAGCTGCTTCCGCATCATATCGGGGCGTGGAGTGGTTGTGGAATCCGTGATTGGTGCCGGGATAAAAATGAACAGCATATTTCTTTTGGTGTTGCTTAAGCGCAGCTTCATAAGGAGGCCAACCTTCGTTTACCCGTTCATCATTTTCCGCGTAGTGGATAAGCAAAGGGGCATTAATCTTCGATACATCTTCTTGGGCTGGCTGGCCGCCGTAAAATGGTACCGCTGCCTTGAGTTCGGGCACACGAACCGCCATCATATTGGATATCCAGCCTCCAAAGCAAAAGCCAACGACACCTATATTTCCTGTACAGTATTCATGCTTGCTCAGCCATTCATAGCCGGCAATGAAATCCTGGAGCATCTCCTCGCGGTCTCTTTTGGCCTGAAGTGTTCGGCCTTCATCATCTGAACCGGGATAGCCACCCAAGGGTGTGAGGGCATCGGGAGCAAAAGCGATAAAGCCGTCCAAGGCCGCTTGCTGCGCCACGTCTTCAATATAAGGATTTAATCCACGGTTTTCATGAACCACAATGATTCCAGGTAACTTACTGGTCTTATCAGCTGGTCGGGCCAGCAAACCGCGCATTTTGCCCGCCCCGTTAGGGGAGTTATAGTCTTCATAACTGGTGATCAAACGCGGATCATCCTGAAAGCGTTTGGCGGCAGCGTAGTTAGGAAGGAGAAAGGACAGCAAAGCGGAAAGCGTAATGCCGCCGACCGCATAGGCAGAAAGTTTCTGTACAAATTCCCGTCGGTCAATTCTACTGTGTACATATTCGTCATAGATATCAAAAACCTCCTGACTTAGATCTTCTTTTCTTATGGGTTCCATGGTTTCTGTTGTGCGGTTATATTTTATTGCAGCTTAAGTTAAATAAAAATTAGTGCTCCGAATAACTTTAACCTGCCTTATATTATCTTTTTGCCTGTAAATCCATAAATTGTCTGAAAATTCAGAACCTATGAACCTGCTGGAAAATATAAAAGAAGCTATTCGATCCGTGAGGTCAAATTTGCTGAGAACCATTTTGACAGGTTTAATTATTGCCATTGGGATCACCTCGCTGGTAGCTATGCTTACCGCCATTGATGGTATGAAAGCCCAAATTGAAGAGAGTTTTTCGGGTTTTGGTGCCAACAACTTTGATGTGCGCTCTAAGCGAAGTTCAGGAACACGGGTGACGACCGGCGGGGTAGCAGAAAAATCTTATCCACCGCTATCATATAGGGAATCTAAGGCTTTTAAAGAAGAATATGCTGGAAGAGGGATTTCCACTGCCTTTACGCGCGTTTCCGGCAGTGCCGAAATAAAACGAAATTCCAAAACGACGAATCCGAATGTCAGGATAACAGGTGGGGATGAAAACTACTTTTTGATCAAAGGACTCAAAATCGAAAAAGGACGAAGCTTCAGTAATGTAGAAAGCCAGTATGGCAATAATGTGTGCGTTATAGGGACCGAGTTGGTTGACTTGCTCTTCAACTCAGACGAAGATCCGATTAATCAATACATCTCTTTTTATGGTAATAGATACAGCATTGTGGGGGTGCTGGAAAAGCGGGGTGCCGTGGGAGGAGATTCCGGAGCAGACCGCGAAATCATTATTCCTTTAGAGAATGCAAGACGACTGGACAAAAACGGCAATTTTCGATATGCCATTACGGCAGCCAGCTCTGACCCTGCCAAACTCCAATATGAAATGGGGCAGGCTACAGGCATCATGAGGAATATCCGCAAAGACAGGATTGGGGAAGAAGATTCTTTTGAGATAGTGAAATCCCAGTCATTGGGCGAAAGTTTGGAGGAAGTCGCGGGCTACTTAAGGATCGGAGGATTTGGGATTGGATTCATCACTTTATTGGGCGCATCCATTGGGCTGATGAACATTATGATGGTGTCTGTAACAGAACGTACCCGAGAAATAGGTATCCGGAAAGCTTTAGGAGCAACCCCGCTGCGGATCCGCCAGCAATTTCTGATCGAAGCCATTGTTATTTGTATCTTAGGGGGGATTTTGGGAGTACTGTTGGGCATTGGTATAGGGAACTTGGTGGCTAATTTTGTAGGTCCTGGTGGCTTTTTGATTCCATGGCTGTGGATCCTAGTGGCCTTTGCAATCTGTATTTTTGTTGGCTTAATCTCTGGATTTGTGCCTGCTTACAAGGCTAGCCGCCTTGACCCTATTGAATCTTTGCGCTATGAATAAGCTCCTAAGAGGAGTATTACTATTGGTTCTTTCTCTTTTTTTGAAAAGCAACAATAAACATACATGAAAAAGCATAACCCTATAAAGATTTTATTCCTGCTACTGCTGATGTTAAGTGTTTCTCCAGCGGTACTTGGCCAATCATGGTCAACGCGTGATACCAAAAATACCTGTACAGCACGACACGAATGTTCGGGGGCTGCTGTAGACGGAAAAATATATTTAATCGGTGGCCGTGGTGAAAAAGCTGTGGAGGAATACGATCCAGCCACCAACCAATGGAGAACCATGTCCATGCCTCCTTTGGAAATGCATCATTTTCAGGCAGTAGCCCACAAAGGCAAAATTTATGTGATTGGTGCCCTTAGTGGTCGTTATCCTCATGAAGAGCCCATCAGTCATGTGTATATTTTCGATCCAAAGACTGACACATGGGACAAGAGCCATGAAATTCCGGAAGAAAGAAGGAGAGGAGCCGCTGGACTGGTAGTAAAAGATGATAAATTCTATCTCGTCGCCGGCATAAAAGACGGCCATTGGGCGGATAATAGAAATTATTTTGATGAGTATGATCCTGCCACTGGCAAGTGGAGAACTTTGCCCGACCTTCCACGGGTGAGGGATCATTTTCAGGCAGTGGTGGTGGATAATAAGCTGTATGCGGTAGGCGGAAGAAAGTCCTTTGCCAAGGAAGGACACGGCTTCGAATTGACCTATGCAGAGGTAGATGTCTATGATTTTAAAACCAATAAATGGGAGACCCTTCCTGCACAGCACAACTTGCCCACCGAGAGGGCTGGTAGTTCTACCTTGGCGTATGACGGTGGTTTTGTGGTAATCGGTGGGGAGAGTGCCAGCCAAGTAGCGGCTCATAACGAGGTGGAATATTTTGAACCGGGTCAAGGCTGGAAACTCCTTAACAGGCTGGAGCAAGGGCGTCACGGTTTCCCATTGGTGGAAATAAACGGCTCTTTATACGTGGTTGCAGGTAGTGGTAACCGGGGCGGAGGGCCTGAACTTACCAGTGTGGAGGTGATGAAATAAAACGAATCTTGTTTTCAGCGATAAAAACCCGTCTCCTTGCCCTTTCGACCGCTTGTTTTTTATTGCTTTTCGGCTGTAATGCCTCCAAGTCCCGTCCCTCGGTGCACGATGCGGAAGGAGCAGGAAGCTGGATCGTGGGCAAAGATTTCATCGTAGAGGAGGCGGAAGGATGGACGGCACTGTTTAAAAGGAACACCGGCTGGTTTGGTGGGGATGGTATTTTTGCCATCCCCCTCGACGGACAGGAGTATGGTTCTTCTTCACAAGCAACAAACTTGGTGATCTTCAGTGACACGATGATTGGAGAGATCGAAGGCGATTCTTTAAAGCCTGGGTTTTCCATGGTCAATAACAGTTTGGCTTATTTGCAAGGGGATTATCCTAAGGCTGACAATATATATTTTCAATGGGCAAAGGATCCCCAGGGCAGACCACAATCACTTTTTGTCCCCCATACGCCGTCTGCTGAAAACAAAGATTACTATTGGCTAGGAGATGGGTTTATCAATCCCGATCTTGACAGTACCCTCTATATTTTTGCCTACAGAATGAGAAACTCGGATAATGGGGAGGAGTGGTCGTTCCGGGAAATGGGTACGGATTTAATAGCCCTGTCACTTAATGACAGTATGCCTTTTGTAGCCCAAAGGCAAATTGAAACGCCTCTCCGGTTTGAAGATGGAGGTTTTGGCGCGGGAATATACGTTAACACGAGACAAGCAGGTGCCCCGGATCCTGACGGCTACGTGTACGTCTTTGGCGTCAGGGGAATGGAGAAGCACCTGATGGTCGCACGGGTGCTGCCAAAACATTTCGAAAACTTTGAAGCTTGGAGGTTCTGGAACGGCAAAAACTGGAGCAGAAAGATGGAAGACGTAAGCTTCGTCACACAAGGTGTATCCAATGAATTGAGCCTTTCTCCTCTTCCTGACGGCCGCTATGCCTTGGTGTTTACCCTCGATGGGCTAAGTCCGGTGGTGGCTATGAGGGTAGCTGACAGCCCCTTTGGTCCCTTCGGCGAGGTGATCGAACTTTATGAAGCCAAAGAGATGCAACAAAAGAACTACATTACCTATAATGCCAAGGCACATCCTAGTCTATCGAAAGAGGGGGAATTGCTTATCAGCTATAATGTGAACTCCTTCAGTTTTTTTGAAGAACTTCATGATAATCCTCAGCTATACCGCCCTCGATTCATCAGGATCAAGTTTATCAGGTGATTTAAAAGCTGTAACTAAAGTTCAAATTGAACTTTGTTCCTGGTCTCAAGCTTTCAAACAGTTGATCTTCCGCTCCGAAGGACCGGAACACAGACTCTCTTTTATCCCCTAGGATGTTGTTGATGCCAACGCCGAGACGCATGTTTTGTCTGTTGCCGATGATTTTGTTGGCGTTGAAATTTAAACTGTTGAAAGGGACGGTGAACACGTCGGGTTTATCGGCGATTCCGACGTATTCCAAGGTTTCTCCCTGGATGTTATAATACAAGTTGGCTTCCAGACCATTGGTTGGGCCGTTGTAGGAGAGACCGGCGTTGACGATATAGGGGGCTTGTCCAGCCATCTTCCTGGTGCTGCGTGTGGTTTCCCCGGCTCTTTCATTTTGTTTGCGGGAAGCGAATTCAGTGGGCGTCATGACTATTTCTGAATCAGTCAAGGTGACATTGCCGTTGATAGATAGATTCTCCAAGCTAGAGGAAATTTGAGACAGGTTTTGTCGGATCTCCAACTCTACACCGGTAACTTTTCCATTGCCGACGTTTCTGGCCTGGAAGTTATTGGGAGCCTGTACATATTGAACAATTTCTATAGGATTGTCAAAGGACTTATAGAAGCCACTGACTGCTATGGTTTGGCCTTTTTTCTGAAACAGCTCCCATCTAAGGTCCAAATTATCAATCCGGGTAGCCTTGAGATTACCATCCCAAATCACTTCTCCATCAGCATTGATGTCCTGGAAGAAACCTCCCATAAAGGAGCGGCCTGTTAATGGATCAAGGATTTCTGCAAATGAGGCTTCTTTAAAAGAAGGCCTTGCAATGGTTTTAGAAAATGAAAAACGGAGGTTTTGATTTTGGTTTAATGCGTAAATCAAATTAAGCGAAGGAAAGAGATCCAGGTCATCCAGCACCTTTTGGTTCTTTAAAACCAAACCCTGCTGATTGCGGCCTGTATAGACCTGATCGTACTTTTCCGCCCGTAGGCCTACAATGGCTTTAAGATTTTGGGCTGGACTGAATTCATTAGAGATATACAAGGCTGCAGTGTTTGATACCGCGTCATATTCGTTAGGGTTGTGGGGTAAAAACAATGCCTCGTAACGCGTTCCCAGCGTTCCACTACTATTCATGGGCCAGAGGTTTTCGGGCTGGAACAGCTGGTTGGGATCTCCATTAATGAAAAGGCCCTGCGGAACGATCTGGAAGTTCTTGATCTGGTAATCCCGGTTTTTGTAGGTGTAGGCACCGCCCATTTGAACTTTAGCTACGTGGCCAAATAAGCTGTAGTCTTTGGAAGCCCCTACATTGCTTGCTAAATTTCTTTCATGTAAAAACCTCCAAATTCTCTCGGGATAGCCGGATTCGGAGCCAATGCTATAATTTCCTCCGTCAGTCCGAATCCGCGTATAGCGAATGTCAGGATCCACAATGCGCGACCAGGTAGGGGAAAGTTTCCATTCTACCTCCCAGCTTGCATCGGAATTGTAATGGGTCCCAACCAGCAGCAAGTTGGTCATAGACCGTTCACTGTACTCCAGGTTGTGCTGATTAGCAGTAAAGTTGGCGCCCAAGTCGGAATTTTCATATAAAAAGACACCCGCCTTAGAGCTGCCGTTTTGAGCGTGAAAGAGATTTAATTTGTATTTGGAACGCTCTGTCTTCAACGCTACTCCTGCCAAACCACTTAGCGAAACTTGGTTCACCCCGAAATCTCCTTGTTGGTGCTCTCTAACCTCTAAGGCTGTCTTGTTCGGGCTTCCTTTTCCGTAGCGGGCATATTGAGCTCCCTCAAAATATTCCGTTTCATTCTTATAGGTAAGTGAAAAAGTATAGCCTAAGCTGTTGCCGCCGAGGGGAAGCTGGTTACCTAGATTAAATCCAAGGCCAAAATCCATAGCACTCCCTGTTCTCATGGCTGCTAAGTTGGGATTGAAGTTATTCAAAACTCTCCTGAAAGCTTGACCTGCATCCGTATTGGGCCTGCCGACTACGCTGGGGTACTGGGGGAGCGATGCACTTTTTCCCGTCGGAAGTGCTCTGGTACCGTCATCAAAGCCTAAAAAGTCAAATTTGCCGCCGGGGTAGCTAAGGTAGTTGTTGTTGAAGTGCATTTGAGGATGATAGCCTGTACTGAGGGAAATGTTTAGGATTTTTTCGTCAGGAAAGTCCTTGGTAGCAATATCGACGATCCCGCCCGTAAAGTCGGCGGGAAGATCTGCGGTGAAGGATTTGACCACGATGATATTGTCTAGGAGGCTGGTAGGAAACATATCCATTTGAACGGTATTTCGGTCAGGATCCAATCCAGGAATATCCATGCCATTAAGGGTGGATTTGGTGTACCTATCGCCCAGTCCACGGACATACACATATTTTCCTTCTTCGACGGAGACGCCAGGTACCCGCTTGATGGCTGATGCGGCGTCGGAATCGCCTATTTTTCTGAAATTGGCGGAAGAAATCCCATCGAGCACATTAGGAGCTTTTTTCTTCACCGTCAATAATGCTTCTTCGGTAGTATTTAGCATCGCCGCAGTAATAGTCACTTCGCCGAGTTCGCTAAGCTCTTCTTTAATCCGGATGTTCTCCAGCAGGGTGACTTGTTGTTCATTGACCTCTATATCCTGTATGGTGATCTTGCCATAGCCCACGTAGGACAGCTGCAGGGTGTACTGGCCTGGCAGGATTTGAATTTCAAAATTTCCGTCAAAATCTGATACCGTTCCTATATTGCTTTCTTCTATTAAAGCAGCCACACCCAGGAGGGGTTCGCCGGAGTCTTGGTCAATTACTGTTCCCCGGATGATGCCCTGTTGGGCTAAGGCGGTGATAACCAAAGAGAAGTTGAAGAATAGGACGAGCAAGCTTTTATTTTTCATAGCAGAAATAGATGGACCTAGTGGCAAGGTAATTTTTCTGCAAATCTGAGAGGATTATACTTAATGTTTGGAAACTGGATATTAAATGAATATTAAAAAATTGTTACGTGGCAATCATCGAGGGAGATCAATGGGACTAGGTCTCTTCTGTTTGCAAAGAGGCGTATAATTTTGGTTTGAAATCCTCCAGTTCAAAACCTATTTGGGAAATGTTTTTGAAATATGGCTTTCATATACGATAATAAATGAGTTAAATTCAAGTCGCTTAATGTTACCATTGGCCAAAACCAATTGTCTATATAAAACCAATCTATCAATGAAAAATCGGCGAAAAATTCCTGCTAATGAAAATTTACGACCCATTTTTAATAGCTCTTTATTTTTTAAGATGATGTTCGAAAATGCGGAATATACAGCCATTTTAGTCATGGATCCCACGGGATATATCTTAGATGCCAACTATGGATTCAAGAAAAGCTTCGGGTATTCCAAGGAAACGTTGGTCGGGCAGAATCTTTCCATGTTGTTTATTGAGGAAGATCTGGAAAAACATCTTCCTGAGAAAGAGTTGAAAGGGGTAATGGAAAGAGGCTCTCATAATGACGATAATTATCTAAAGCATGCCGAGGGTCGTCCTATCTGGGTACACGGGGAAAGCATCTATATTAAAGATGAAAAAGGTGGGGAGTTTATGCTGAAAATTGTTCAGGATATTAATGAAGAGAAGGTGCTGGAAAACCAGCTGAAAAGGATCAACGAAGAGCAGGAAAGGGTCATTTTAGACCACGAAATGTTTGTTTATACCGCTTCACATGATTTGCAGGCGCCTATTAATAACATTGAGGGCTTGGTAAGAGAAATAAAGGAAAACAGCGGAGAAGATCCCAGCTTGTTTTTGTCCATGATGGAGAAGTCTATCGCGAGATTCAGAAACAAGATCCGCGAGCTTTCAGATATCGGCAGGGAACAGGAGGAAGCAAGAAACCGAACGAAGAAAGTCGGCCTGCGGCAGGTTTACGAAGATATTCTATTGGATTTAGAAGATGAGATTAACGATTCGGGAGCCGTAATTACCGCTGACTTTAGCCAGGCGCCAAAAGTCGATATCCCTTTGAGACATCTGCGAAGTATTCTTCAAAATCTTCTTTCTAATGCCATAAAATACCGGGATAGCCGACGTGAACCAAAAGTAGAACTGACATCCTATAAGACCGATGATGCTCATGTCCTGCTGAGGGTGAGTGACAATGGTATTGGAATAACGGAAGCGGACAAGGATAAAGTGTTCGAAATGTATGGAAGATTGCATTATGACCGCAAAGGTACCGGTGTGGGCATGGCAATTGTTAAAAGGATGGTAGATAATCTGGGCGGGAGGATCGAACTGGAAAGTAAAGTGGGGGAAGGATCGGTTTTTTCTATTTATTTCCCTGCGTGATACATGGGATAGATCAGTAGCATTTCAGTGGGAGGTGGATCTGCCAATGATCAAGGATAGGAAGTTTTTTTGGACAAGCCGATAAAATGTAGAAGAATCATCTTATATTCAGATGTTTAATCGATATAATTTCCGGACCTATGAAAAAGATCAATGGCTGCCT
>DATGQZ010000048.1:0-20668 GCA_035303945.1 Cyclobacteriaceae bacterium | reverse complement strand
TGGGTGCTAACAAAGCAATAATCACCCAAAAACTTGATGACATTATTAAGTCTTTCCCAAAAGTGAGCGGTCAGCAACCATACCTTTCCAATGCGGCCAATCAAGTTTTGACCAAAGCGAAGGATTACATGAAGCCCTTTGGAGATGAATACGTAGCAATAGAGCATATGCTCCTGGCCATCTTAGCTGGAAATGATAAGACCGCCCAACTGCTAAAAGAGCAGGGGATTGCAGAAAAACAATTAATCGAGGGTATAAAAGAACTTAGAAAAGGCAATAAAGTGACAGATCAAAACGCAGAATCAAAATATAGATCGCTGGAACGTTACTCCAAAAATCTAAATGAACTGGCCAAAAAGGGGAAAATTGACCCGGTCATTGGACGGGATGAAGAAATCCGCCGCGTCCTGCAGATCCTGGCCAGGAGGACCAAAAACAACCCTATCTTGATAGGCGAACCAGGCGTCGGTAAAACCGCCATAGTAGAAGGATTGGCGCAACGCATTATCAGTGGTGATGTTCCCGAAAATTTAAAATCCAAGACCATTGTTGCCTTGGATATGGGTTTGTTAGTAGCAGGTGCCAAGTATAAAGGGGAATTTGAAGAAAGACTTAAAGCGGTCATCAAAGAAGTGACCGATTCAGATGGTGAGATTATCCTATTTATCGATGAGATCCACACCTTGATAGGCGCTGGAGGCGGAGGTGAAGGTGCTATGGACGCCGCAAACTTGCTGAAGCCTGCGTTGGCACGGGGTGAACTGCATGCCATAGGTGCCACCACGCTGAAAGAGTATCAAAAATATATAGAGAAGGATAAAGCATTGGAGAGAAGGTTCCAACAGGTACTGGTGGATGAGCCAGATGCTGCGGATGCCATATCCATCCTTCGAGGTATAAAAGAGAAATATGAACTCCATCATGGCGTACGTATCAAGGACGATGCGGTAATTGCCGCCGTTGAACTCTCTCAACGTTATATTACCGATAGATTTCTTCCGGACAAGGCCATTGACCTGATGGATGAGTCAGCTGCTCGCCTGAGAATGGAAATAGATTCTCTCCCGCAGGAACTGGACGAACTCAACCGCAGGATTATGCAGCTGGAGATCGAGAGGGAAGCCATCCGCAGGGAGCAAGATCACGATAAAGAGGCAGTGTTAAGCAAGGAGATTGCTGATCTGTCCGAAAAACGGCAAGATTTAAAAGCTAAGTGGGAAGGAGAAAAGGCAGTGATCCTTGGTATCAGAAGAGAGAAGGAGAACATTGAGCAATTCAAGCTAGAGGCGGAGCAGGCAGAACGCTCCGGTGACTATGGAAAGGTAGCAGAGATCCGCTATGGCAAAATCGTCGAAAGCGAGAAAAAACTTGACTCTTTCCAAAAGCAACTTGCAGAAATGCAGGCAGGTAGTTCCCTGCTGAAGGAAGAGGTCGATGCAGAGGATATAGCGGCAGTCGTATCCAAATGGACTGGTATTCCACTCTCCAAAATGATCCAAAGTGAGCGGGAGAAATTACTGCATCTTGAGGAGGAATTAGGCAAGCGGGTGGCAGGGCAACAAGAAGCCATTACAGCCCTAGCAGATGCGGTGAGGAGAAGCCGGGCGGGATTGCAGGATCCCAAACGTCCAATAGGCTCGTTTATCTTCCTGGGAACCACAGGGGTGGGTAAGACCGAGTTAGCGAAAGCGCTGGCGGAATATCTGTTCAATGATGAGAACGCTATGGTGAGGATTGACATGTCGGAGTATCAGGAAAGACATGCCGTCAGCCGTTTAATAGGTGCACCTCCAGGCTATGTAGGATATGATGAAGGCGGACAGTTGACCGAAGCCGTGCGAAGGAAGCCCTATTCTGTTATTTTATTGGATGAGATAGAAAAAGCACATCCAGATGTGTTCAATATACTTCTTCAAGTCCTGGATGACGGTAGACTTACCGACAACAAAGGCCGCATGGCGAACTTTAAAAATACGATCATCATCATGACTACCAATATTGGTTCTCACTTGATCCAAGAACGTTTTGCTGAAATGGAGGAATGGAATAAAGAACAGGTCATGGAGGATACGAAGGCAGAAGTATTTGACATGCTGAAGAAATCAGTAAGACCAGAGTTCCTCAACCGTATCGATGAGGTGATCATGTTCGAGCCCTTGAGTCAATCTATCATTAGAAAAATTGTAGATATTCAATGGCGGGAAATCCAGAAACGCCTGGAGGAGTCAGGTATTGAAATAGATGCCACCAAAGAGGTGCTGGATTATCTCGGTGAGGTAGGTTTTGATCCTCAGTTTGGCGCCCGGCCGCTGAAGAGAACCATGCAGCGACTGATACTTAATGAGCTGTCTAAGCAAATCCTGAGTGGCTATATTAAAAATGACTCAGCCGTTTTGGTGGATCTTGATGCGGACAAGCAGATATACTTCAAGAATATCGATAACGTAGCTGTATAAGACAACCGCCCCAACTTTGGGGCGGTTTTTAATTTAAGAGGGAGTAGGCTTGTTTAGCACTCCCTTTTTTTATCCCCGGAAAAGGAAGCTTAATCCATGATGGGAGCCCGCTTTTTTTCCTCCTCCCTAAGCCGCAAAGTAAAGTCAGTTAACGCGTTCATATAATTGATAAAGGCTTCATAGGGACTTTCGTAAGGACTAAAGTAGGTGTGGATATCTCCATCAGAGAAGAATTTGGTACACATGTAGTAAAAGTGATCGCTGGTCTGTAGGTATTTCCAATCTCTCTGAATGGCCGGATCCGCTGATAAGTTTACTTTTTCTTCAAGTTGATATAATTTATCGAAAGCTTCATCCTGAAGATCATTCCCCAGCCAAGCAGTCAAGTCCCTTTCTTCATCAGCCCAAGATATGGGCGTTGGCACGTGAATTTTTCCCACCGGATGGGCGTTGGTGATGACTTCTGATGGTACGGAAAAAGTAAAATTGGAATGACTGAACACCCGCTCAGGCAGGTGCTCCATAAAATCGAATATCCCACTCTCCGCCCACTGATGCTCGCCAAAAGTTTCATAGTCCATAAATAAGTTCAACACCTCTTCCTCCTGAGGAATTTGATTGATCCAATCCACAAATTTCTCCACCGTCAGCGGATAGTCTGCCCAAGATTTTTCGGAAAACCGGAAAGCAATATCGTCGCTCAGTCGAAAGTTTTTCAGCAAAACCTTGAGTTTAGGTTCTATGGCATTTACATAAACATAATTGGGGCTTTTCCATCCCAGTACGTGCTTCGCGCCCTCTGTCAGCATGCCTTCATAACCTAGACTGGCCACCATCTCACCAATAGCATCAGAATAAATCAACTCGGTGTTTCTAAAGACTTTGGGAGTGTATCCATTGAAGAGGTCTTTGATCTTTTGTTGGTGTTTCTCCACCATATCAATGAATTCATTTTTACTCTTCAAGGAACAAAGCGCATGGGTATAGGTTTCGTTCAGAAGCTCCACCTGCCCTGTGGCTACCAGCTGTTGGAAGCTCTCCAACACATCAGGGGCATAGGCTTCGAACTGGTCTAATGCAGTGCCCGATATGGAAAAGCATACTTTAAACCTTCCCTCGTATTTCTGAATCAGCCTCAGCAGCAAAGCGTTCATCGGCAGGTAGCATTTTTCCGAAACCTTCCTCATGATGCTCCTATTAGAAAAATCATCCCAATAATGATGGTCGTCGCCTATATCAAAAAAACGATAAGGCTTTATTCTATAGGGCTGGTGCACCTGAAAGTAAAAACAGATAGTTCTCATAGATTTAATTTTTTATCGTTTGCTGGTAGAGGGCAATAACTTTGGCAGCCACATGTTCCCATTTGAGTTTTTTCAATTCTTCACTTCCCATATCCCGAAACATTTTTGAAATACTTTCATAATGCAACAGCCCAAATATGGCATCGGCCATAGCATCAATATCCCAAAAATCTACTTTAATGGCATTGTTTAACACTTCAGCAACGCCGGATTGCTTCGAGATAATCACCGGAGTATTGTGCCGTACTGCCTCCAGAGGGGAAATTCCAAATGGCTCAGACACAGATGGCATCACATAAACATCACTCATCGCGTACATCTCATCCACATCATTGCCTTTGAGGAAACCGGTGAAGTGGAATTTAGTCCCAATCCTTAACTCCGCAACCCGTAAAATCATTCTGTGGAGCAGGTCGCCCGAGCCAGCCATCACAAAACGCACGTTGTCATCCCGTTGCAGCACTTTGTAGGCAGCTTCAATGAAATATTCCGGTCCTTTTTGATAGGTAATCCTACCGAGAAAGGTGACGATTTTTTCAGGAACTCTCTTTTGAACTGAGGATTTGATAATGCTCGTATCCAAGACGGCATTGTGAATCACGGTGACTTTTTCGGCCGCTATACCATATTTAGATACGATAATATTTTTGGTCAGCTGGCTTACCGCAATGATATGGTCTGCTTCTTCCATCCCCGACTTTTCAATTTCGAAAACCTGTTGATTGACCGATTCACCGGTCCGGTCAAATTCAGTAGCGTGGACATGTATGATTAGCGGTTTACCACTGATTCTTTTGGCGGCTATCCCTGCGGGAAAGGCCAACCAATCGTGGGCATGAATGATGTCGTGCTCTTTGTCTTTGGCGATCTGCCCCGCTACAAGGGCGTAACGCGACACCTCCATCATCAAATCTTTTCCATAGGTGCCGCTAAACTCGAACCGATCAGAAAAAATACTGTCGTCTATATCAGCCCTGTCGTGTAGGCTCACATCCGTGAACTTCTTAAACTCCTCTGGACCTAAATAAGGAATCAGGAATGAACTTACCTCAAGATAAGTTAAATTCTTCCAAATCTCCCTAAACTTCCTCTCCCGGTAGTCGACGCGTATATCACTGGCATTCACAAATTCGGCTAAGGGATCCTCGTCGCCCCACAGCTTGGGAACTACAAAGATGACTTTTTGTTGGTGATGTTCCATGCCCTTCACGAGGCCATAACAAGCAGTCCCAAGTCCCCCAGAGATATGAGGTGGAAACTCCCAACCAAACATTAATACCTTCATAAAAAATACGTTAGAATTTTTTCACTATGTACATCATTCTTAATAATTCCCCAATACTAGATGCCTGTGAAATGGCTCCCTTAGGCCTATGAGGCGGGTCTCCATCGTAGATTTCCGCCACTGTACCTATACCATATTGCGTCATCACTTCATCAAATCCCTTTATCAGTTTCTGAACAAATGCTATTCCCGCCTTTCGGTGAATTTTTAGGTAACTTTCTGCAAAATGCCCTAATAACCAGGGCCATACGGTACCTTGATGATAAGCCCGGTCGCGCTGTGCTTGATTGCCGTGATAGTACCCTTTATACTGCGGATCACTAGGCGCCAATGAGCGGAGACCACGATCTGTTAAAAGATTAGACTTCACTACCTCCAGGACCTGTGCCTTCTGATTTTCGTTTAGTGGCGAATATTCCAGCGAAGTAGCAATAATCATATTGGGGCGTATAGACCAATCCCTTTGTCCATTATTGACCACATCGGCAAGGTACCCCATTTCATCTTCCCAAAAATTCTCCTCAAAAGAAATAGTAAGCTTGTCGATAAGTGCTTCAACATAGTCCTGAGGTTGTAAAGATTGATAAAAGCATAGGGCATTATACCACAGGGCATTTACTTCTACCGGACAACCGGTTCGAGGCGTTACTGGTCCTTCTGGCGTAATTACATCCATCCAGGTCAGCGCCATTCCCTCTTTGCCCCCCGCTAAAAGTCCATCTTCCTGCACTTTTATATTAAAATCCGTGCCCACAATAAAGCCATCAATAATTGTTTTGAGATGATTAAGGTAACGATGCTTGACGGTCTCGGTATCTCCCGTCATGCTAATGTATTGCTGCAGGCTCCAAAAGAACCACAGTGGAGCATCGATCGAATGCCTGTTCTTTTGCGCTCCACTGCCCAAATTAGGAAAAAGGGGGCCATCTAAATCTTTGATGATGGTATCGATTGCTTCTAAAAACGTTGCCGAATCACCTTGGGTCAAAGTCAATCCAGGCAGGGACAGAAAGGTGTCACGCCCCCACCAACCGAACCAGGGAAATCCCGCAATCACGCGGGTTTCGCCGTTTCTCCTATAGACGAACTGTCCGGCAGAGTTCCTCAGACAGTTTTCAAAATTGTTGCGCGGTATCCGCCTGCTGATCTCTTTTTGGAAGGATTGTTGGCGGGTGTCGGGATCCGCCACTTCCAAACCAGCAGAAAAAATTACGGCTTCACCTTTTTTAATATCAAATTCAAAATAACCAGGAACATATAGATCTTCTTGGTATTCATATCCCCGCTCCCGCTCCATGATATATTCGATATTATAATACCAGTCAGGAGCAGGCACAAATTCATTCTCTTTGGAAACTTGCAATGACAAAGGTGAGTAGGTATCGTACAACTTGAACTGGACCCCTTTCTCAATTTTTACAAATTTTTTGTTGACATAGGTATTGGCTTTGGAAAGCGTGTGATGGCCTCTAAATGCCAAAAAGGGAGTTAACCGCAGTTTGGTAGCCGAATGCGCATCCAGAAGGGTATAGCGGATCATCACCCGATCTTTCTTGCTGTCTAATATGATCTCTTTTTTTAACAACACCCCTCCGACGCGATAGGTCAACGTAGGTATAGGCTCTGTATCAAAGTCTTCTAAGTACTTATGACCACGAGGATAATAATTACCAGGATACTTTGCGATCCCCAAATTGAAGCTTGATCCATGTTGAATGACGGTTTCATGAACATTGGATAGCATCACGTGCAGCTGAGAATCAATCTGTGGCTGCGGAGCTACTAAAAGACCATGATATTTCCTGGTGTTGCAACCGATGATTGTTGTACTTGTATAGCAGCCTGAGCGATTGGCCCGTATGATTTCTTTTTCCAGCGAATAATTAAGATTGATCAGTTGCGTCTTATCAAAATGTATGTAGCTCATTGAAATAAAAGTTTTGGAGTATCCTCATAAAAATAAACTAATCCCGTTGAAAGAAAAATTTTAAGGGAAAATAAGAAGAATAATTATTGCCATTTTTTGAAGATTTTCCTCCCCCTCATCAGTTAATTATCAGTGGGTTATTGAAGTACAGATAAAAAAAGATCTGCCCCAAACAGAGCAGATCTTTGTCTATCATTAACAAAAAAACAGTCTATTAATCTTGAACCACAAATTCAGCATTGGCAAAGTGGGACCTATCACGCTGAGGCAGGGAGGATTTGCCTTGGAGAAACAAGTCCACTTGAATGGCACATTCCCTTCCTTCCGCAATAGCCCATACCACCAAGGACTGGCCTCGTCGCATATCCCCAGCTAGGAATACACCCTTTTGCGTACTTTGATAATTTTTTGATTTAGGTAGAGAATTTTCCAATAAACCCACGCCAAATGATTCCAGCAAACCATTCCGCTTGGGACCAGTATAGCCAATCGCAAGGAAAGCCAAGTCGCAAGGCAACACTTTTTCTGTGCCTTCAATTTCAAAAAACTGCATGCGTCCATTTACTTCTTTCCATTCAATGTCAACGATCTTCAAACCGGTGACATTCCCGTCGGCATCTTTGGTAAACTCCTTGGTCAACACAGACCATCTCCTCTCACCACCTTCTTCATGGGAGGACGAAGTTCTCAAGGTCATGGGCCACTCTGGCCAAGGGTTCAGCTGCGTTCTTTGTTGGGGTGGCTTAGGCAAAAGCTCTAACTGCACAACAGAAGCCGCTCCATGGCGGTGGGAGGTACCTATACAGTCACTGCCCGTGTCACCTCCACCTATCACAATTACATGTTTGCCTTTTGCATGAATAGGATTTTCTGCTATCTCTCCAGAAATCACCTGATTTTGGCGCCCTAAAAACTCCATAGCAAAATACACCCCTTTTGAATCTCTCCCCGGAATGTTTAAATCGCGTGGCTGTTGGGCACCAGTGGAAAGCACCACTGCGTCAAATTGATGCAGAATATCTTCGGCTTTGATGCTGGATCCGATTTCGGTATTGGTGACAAACTTCACTCCTTCTTGAGCCATTACTTCTACCCTACGGTCAATCACCCATTTTTCCAGCTTGAAATCCGGAATCCCGTAGCGCAGCAAGCCGCCGACTTTGTTGTCCTTTTCAAAGAGGGTTACTTCATGACCTGCCTGGTTAAGCTGGTCAGCAGCCGCAAGACCTGCAGGACCAGAGCCTATTACCGCCACTTTTTTACCGGTCCTTTGAATATTTGCTTTTGGCTTCACAAAACCATGCTTATAAGCCTGTTCGGCAATCTCCTTTTCTATAAGTTCTATAGTAACAGGATCTTTGTTGATTCCTAATACACAGCTAGCTTCGCAGGGTGCGGGACATATCCTTCCTGTAAATTCAGGGAAGTTGTTCGTACTCCTTAAGATGTGGAAGGCCTCTTCCCACTCATTGTTATAGACCTTATCATTAAACTCGGGAATAATGTTACCCAATGGGCAACCATGGTGACAAAAAGGGACACCGCAGTCCATACACCTAGCCGCCTGTCTATTGACAGTCTCTATTTTAACCGGTTCATAGATTTCTCTATAGTCGTTGATACGGTCCTTGGGAAATCTACTGGAGGGCATTTCCCTTTTATATTTGATGAATCCTTCTTTCTCTCCCATTTTAAATCAATGTTTTGGTTTGCTCCAAAGCGTGCTTTCTCAATACCTCTTTATATTCCACAGGAATCACTTTAATAAAATGTTCCTTGGTGGCATCCCAATTTTTTAGCATGGTTTCAGCGAGGCTGCTTTTTGTCAAGGCTATATGCTTTTTCAAGGCATGTTTGATAATGATGTAATCATCTTCATTTAAGGGATCGAGATCTACCATTTCTTTATTTACATTACCCACATTGTATTCAAGAATGTAGGCGGTACCCCCACTCATCCCAGCGGCAAAGTTTCTTCCTATTTCTCCTAAGACAATCACTTGCCCGCCGGTCATGTATTCGCAGCCATGATCCCCTATACCTTCAACTACTGCTTCCACACCGGAGTTTCTCACGCAGAAACGTTCACCAGCCTTTCCGTTGATATATGCCTGGCCGGAAGTAGCCCCGTAGAAAGCCACGTTTCCAACAATGATATTATCTTCTGCGGCAAAGTTGACATTTCTGCTGGGATAGGTGATAAGCCTGCCTCCTGACAGCCCCTTGCCAAAGTAGTCATTTGCTTCCCCTTCAAGCTCGAAGGTAATTCCTCGTGCTAAGAAACCGCCAAAGGTTTGTCCGGCAGAACCGTGGAACTTGTAATGAATGGTTTCATCAGGTAAACCTACGCTACCAAAGATTTTGGCCACTTCGTTAGAAAGCATAGCTCCCACAGTTCGGTCGGTATTTCGGATTTCAAAATCGCCTGTTACCTTGCTGACCTGTTCCAGCGCGGGATGGGCCTTCTTGATTAGCTTCCTATCCAATACCCTCTTCAGTTTGAAATCCTGATCGATCTGCTTGTAAATCCCTACATGGTCAGGAGCTACTACTTTGTGGAAGATAGGGCTAAGGTCTAGCTTATCCCATTTCCAATGATTGAGGTGGCCCGTAGATTTCAGCACGTTGCTTTGGCCGATCATCTCGTTTACGGTTCGGAACCCGAGTGATGCCATGATTTCCCTTAGGTCCTGAGCCAAGAATCGGAAATAGTTTACCACATGTTCGGGATCACCTGTAAAGAGTTTTCTCAATTCAGGATCCTGTGTCGCGATACCTACTGGGCAGGTATTTAAATGGCATTTTCTCATCATGATACAGCCCTCTACGACCAAAGCCCCAGTAGAAATGCCCCATTCTTCCGCACCCAACAATGCTGCAATGGCCAAGTCCCTTCCTGTTCGTAACTGCCCATCGGTTTGTAGCACTATGCGATTTCTAAGGTTGTTCTTCACCAAAGTTTGGTGTGCCTCTGCCAGACCCAGCTCCCAAGGTAATCCTGCGTGGCGGATGGAGCTCAAAGGCGAAGCACCTGTTCCTCCATCAGCACCCGAGATCAGAATAACGTCGGATTGGGCTTTGGCCACACCGGCAGCCACCGTTCCAACACCTGCCTGAGATACCAGCTTCACATTGATACGTGCTTTTCTGTTGGCATTTTTAAGATCATATATTAGCTGGGCCAAATCCTCGATGGAATAGATATCATGGTGAGGTGGCGGAGAAATCAGTCCCACACCGGGGGTTGAATGTCTCACTCTTCCGATCCAATCATCTACTTTGTGACCAGGAAGCTGTCCACCCTCGCCGGGCTTAGCACCTTGAGCCATCTTAATCTGAAGCTCATCGGCGTTAGTAAGGTAGTTAATAGTCACTCCAAAACGCCCCGAAGCCACCTGCTTGATGGCAGACCTTTCCCAATCGCCATTTTCCTTTCTAGCAAAACGAATTTCGTCTTCCCCTCCCTCGCCGCTATTGCTTTTTGCACCGATACGGTTCATGGCAATCGCCAAAGTAGTGTGCGCTTCATGGGAAATAGAGCCAAACGACATCGCTCCAGTGGCAAAACGCTTGAGTATACTTTCCACGGGCTCTACTTCGTCAACAGGAATGGAAATACTCTTCTTGAATTCAAACAAACCACGGATGGTCAATGCATCTCTGGTTTGGTTATTAATTTTCTCGGCAAACTTCTTATAAAGCCCGTAGTCGTTATTTTTGGTCGACTTCTGAAGCAGATGGATGGTTTCGGGATTGAACATATGCGCCTCACCCCTTCTCTTCCATTGATAAACGCCACCGGTTTCTAAAGTGACATTTTCTGTTTCGTAGGCTGCATGATGTCTCACCAGTACTTCCTCCGCCAATTCGTCAAAGGAGATCCCGCTGATACGACTGATGGTGCCCTTGAAACATCTCTCAATCACCTCTGGCCCCAAACCTAAGGCTTCGAATATCTGGGCAGCCTGATAAGATTGAAGCGTGCTGATACCCATTTTGGACAACACCTTCAACAAACCTTTGCCTATCGCAGTTTTATAGTTTTCGAACAACTGCTTTTGAGTCAGCTGTTTACCCAGCTTGCCGTTGTCGTTTAGGTCAATCAGGGTCTCCAATGCCAAATAAGGGTTTATTGCACTTGCACCATAGCCTATCACTGTTGCAAAGTGATGGGTTTCACGGATGTCGCCTGCTTCTACCACAATACCGGCTTTGGTTCTGATTTTTTCATTGACCAGATGGTGATGAACCGCACCGACAGCCAACAATGATGGTATAGGCGCTGTGTCTTTGTGACACAATCTGTCGGAAATAATCAATATGTTTTTGCCATTCTTGATGGCTTCAACGGCTTCCCTACAGATTCTATCCAAGGCTTCCAATAGCCTTCCCGGTTTGTGGTCGGCGATAAAATTAGCATGGAGCGTATGGGAGAAGTATCCCTTCTCCTCCAAATTCCTGATTTTTTCCATATCCTCATTCAAAAGGACCGGTTGAGAAATATGAATTTGGCGGGTGTGTTGAGGACTTTCTTCCAATATGTTGGAACCTTCTCCTATTCTGGTAAACAAGGACATCACCATCCGCTCCCGGATAGGATCAATGGGAGGGTTCGAAACTTGAGCAAACAACTGTTTAAAGTAGTTGGAAATGTGCTGGCTTTGCTTTGAAAGCACCGCCAAAGGCGTGTCTGCTCCCATAGATCCAAGCGCTTCGTAACCACTTGAGCCCATAGGCGCGAGAATGGTATTCACATCTTCTGTCGTATAACCAAAGATGGTTTGCCTTTTCTTGATAGCTTCTGTACTATAGGGAATGGTCAGCTTTTTAGGTGTAGGCATCAAACGCAGTTTGAGGCGCTCTTTGCGTAACCATTCTCCGTAAGGCTTTCCTTCACACACAGACGCTTTAACCTCCTCATCGAACATGATTTTACCTTTTTCCAGATCAGCTAGCAGCATTCTGCCCGGGCTAATCCTACCTTTTTCAGTGATAACAGCCTCTCTAATGGGCAATGCACCGGCTTCCGAGGACAAGATCAATCGATCGTCAGAGGTAATAAAATATCTTAATGGACGGAGACCGTTTCGGTCTAAGGTCGCTCCCAAGGTTTTCCCGTTGGTAAACAACAACGCAGCAGGACCGTCCCAAGGCTCAACCAAAGCTGCATGGAACTTATAGAAATTCTTCCTCTTTTTATCCATGGTGGCGTTGTCCTGCCAAGCCTCTGGCACCAGCATCATCATCACGTGAGGCAATGACCTTCCGGTAAGCGTCAGCAACTCAACCATGAAGTCGAGATTGGCCGAATCTGAAAACTGGCTGTCGGTGATCGGCATCAATTTGCTCAATTCATCATCGCTGAAGTACACCGATTTCATCAAGCTTTCCTTAGACCTCATTTTATTGAGGTTGCCCCTGATGGTATTGATCTCCCCGTTATGGGAAATATATCGGAAAGGTTGGGCAAGTCTCCAGTTAGGGAAAGTGTTGGTTGAAAACCTGGAATGCACGATAGCTAAGGCTGAAGTGAGCTTGTTGTTCTGCAGGTCCTTGTAAAATGCCAACACCTGATCTGTTCTCAACTGACCTTTGTAGATCATGGTGAATGCGCTTAGGCTGGCAAAGTAAAAGGAATTGTTTACCCCGGGGATCTTGGTATTGATCTCCCTAGAGGAGTAGTTCCTAAGGACATATAATTTCCTCTCGAGATCGATGCCCTTTAAGCCTTTCTTATGCCTTACAAAGAGCTGTTCAATAAAAGGCATCACTTCTAAAGCACCTGATCCGGGAACCGTCTCGTCTACGGGTACTTCCCTATAACCAATCAGCTCAAAGTCGAGCTCTTCCAATATTTCGTTTAATGCTGCTTTGGACTTCTTGTACAACTGTTTATTTCTGGGAAAAAAAGTCATGCCAACGCCATAACTCCCCTCCTCCGGCAGCGAAAAGCCGCTGCGCAGCACCACGTCCTTCAAAAACGCATGAGGCATTTGAATCAAGATCCCTGCTCCATCACCGGTTTTAGGATCACTTCCCCTCCCCCCTCGGTGCTCCATGTTGCTGAGCATCAATAAGGCATCACTTATTGTCTCATGGCTTTTATTGCCTTTGACATTTACCACGGCTCCGATGCCACAGGCATCATGTTCAAATTCCGAACGGTATAATCCTTCACTCATTATGTCTAGCGTTATGTTGTACTCTACGGATGAATAATTTACAAAGAAAAAATCTTTTTTTAAACTTTCTTCAACAAAAGAATAATAAAAATGAAACAAAGTCAATTTAATTACGAAATATTGCCTTTAATGAAAAGTAGCTATTGCGTTACCATTTTAAGCGATTTTTGCGAAATGTTCAGCGAAGTTTAAAAAACAGGTCCGAAACCAAACCTAAAAATCATCTTTTGGCGATAACTCCATCTATGGAAGGGTCAAAATAAAAAAATAGACAGCAAGGTTTTTTTTTAAAAAAAATTGATGAACGGGAAATTGAAATCTTTTTTTAGCAATGACTGGGAAAAAACGGTATGTAGAATTCTCAGCTCGTCGCAGCAGCAAATGCTATAGACAAATAACGGAACAACAGACATTTACGCCTCAAAAAGGCAGGGATCAATCGGCATGGATCTTCGAACTTTTTTGATGATCAGGCCGAACAAAAACCTTCACCTTCTTTATTTTCTTCGCATCAACCGCCATAACGGTAAATTCAAACTGATCATAAACGATTTTGGTACCGCTTGTAGGAAGGCGCGTGTTCAGCTCTAGCAGCAAGCCACCCAAGGATTCATTTTCGCCCCTTACATCGTCAAAAATATGGGACTCGATTTCCAATTTCTTGCAGAAATCATTCAGGGAAATTTTACCTTCAAAAATGAAGGTATGTTCATCCAACTGCTTGAAGCTGACATCTTCAATATCGTCAAATTCATCGTTGATCTCGCCAATGATTTCCTCTATCAAGTCCTCCAGCGTTACCAAGCCAGATGTGCCGCCATACTCGTCCACCACTATGGCCATATGTACCCTGTGCTTCTTGAAGTCCTTTAGCAGGACATCAACCTTTTTATTTTCCGGCACAAACATGGCTTTTCTGATCAATTTTTGCCATTCGAAATCCTCCTCTTTGTCAATATGACTCAGAAGATCCTTGATATAAAGAATACCCTCTATATAGTCAATCGTCTCATTATATACCGGAATCCGTGAATAACCGCTTTTATTGATCTTGTCCATCAGCTCGTGGAAGTCCATGGTAATATCCACTGCTGTCAGATCCATTCTCGACTGCATCACCTGCCTTACGGTAAGGGTACCAAAATTGACGATACCTTTCAATATGTCTTTCTCTTCTGAGGTGGTGTTGGCAGTGGTAATTTCCAATGCCTGCTGCAGTTCGTCAATAGATAGGGAATAGCCTTTTTTCTCGATCCGGCGTTCTATGACGTTGCTGATGGCATTAAAAAAAGAGGAAACTGGGCTTAGTATGATGGAAAAAACATATACTGCCTGGGCTAAGGCTCGAGCATAAGCCATTCTGAAATTATTTGAATAAGCCCTAGGAACTACTTCTCCTAAAAACACAAGGGTAAAGATTAAAATCCCTCCTACGGACAGCATTACCTCCCATTGTAAACCCTGCCCACCGAAATAGGTCCAGCTCATAAAGGTACCTAAGGTGATGATGGAGATTTTCAGAAAGGTATTCAGTATGACAATAGTGCCTAACAATCGCTGGGGACTGGCTACCAACTTGAGTACCAGCTGTGATTTTTCGTCAGCCTTGGATTGAAGCTCCCGTAAATCCTGTTGAGAAAGCGAGAAAAAAGCGACCTCTGAACCTGAAACAAGCGCAGAGAAAAGCAGCAGCGCGATAAAAAAAAGCCCATTAATCAGCCAAAAGCCGGCTGAAACCTCGATGATTTCAGCCAAAAGCAACATACTCGGATAGGGGTCGTCGTCCATTTAATTTTGATGTAACTTTATACAAAATTAATGATTATCCTGATATATATAAAATATTCGTTTAGAACGGAAGATCATCATCCCCTTGATCCATGGCATTGTTGGAAAGAGAAGCTGTTTGGGAAGATGGAGAAGATTGGCTGCCATAATTAGTGCTGCCTCCATTGCTGTCGCCTCTTCCACCCAGCATGGTCATCGAATTCACCCTAATTCTGACCTTTTTCCGATTATTCCCTTGCTCATCCTGCCATGTATCCGTTTTTATCCGGCCCTCCACATATATCTGGCTGCCCTTCCTGAGATACTGCTCGGCTACTCTAGCCAAGCCATCCCACAACTCAAGGTCGTGCCATTCCGTCATGTCGACGCGTTGGCCGCTTCTATCCTTGTATGATTCCGTTGTAGCTAAACTCACATTGGCGACTACCTTATCGCCTTCTAGATGCCTCACTTCTGGATCCTGCCCCAGATTGCCAATTAAAATAACTTTGTTTACACCGGCCATAGTTGTTTATGATTAAGTTGATAAAATGTTTATGAATTTAAAAAATTATTTCTGATCCCTCAAATATTTTACGATAAGAATCGGCTTTCCTAACTCCTCAAGTTGATCCTCATTTACAGGAAAATAACCCATATCTAAAGCCCATTTTTCCGCATTGGCGACTTGTGCTTGAGGGATAAGCACCCGCACAAAGTTTGAAAATATTTTTTGATGGGTGAGAATATGCTTGTATTTCTTTTCCGGATCAAAATCTATTGTGGGCTTAAACGCTTGGAGTTCAGCCAGCAGGCGTGAATGATTTAAATCAAATCCATCCATGCTTTCTAATTCCTCCAAAGGGAAATCCACCAACCCCTGCCAGATGTCCTTGGGACCCCGTTGCTTCACCCAAATTCTATTCCCGCAGGTCACGTGAAAATAAAGAAAGGCCCGTTGGCTGACCTTTACCTTATTTTCCTTAAGGGGTAGCTGTGCCACCATCTCCTGACGGAACGCAAAGCAGCCGGCAGCTAGCGGGCACTCATTGCAGGCCGGATTTTTGGGTACGCATTGCAAGGCCCCAAATTCCATAATGGCTTGATTATACTCATCAGGAGCAGCATCCGGCATTACTTCGTTGGCCAATCTTTCAAAAGTTTTTTTGCCCAAGCTACTGCCTATATCATGTGCCAGCCCAAAATATCGGGCCAAGACCCGATAGACGTTTCCATCAACGACCGCAACTTTTTCCCCAAAAGCAAAAGAGGCAATAGCCGCTGCTGTGTAGTTACCCACACCTTTCAATGTTAATAGCTCCTTGTAGGAAGTAGGGAATTGCCCTCGCCTATTGTTGACAATATCCTGCGCACAGGCATGGAGGTTTCTCGCTCTACTATAATAACCCAATCCCTGCCAAAGCCGCAACACTTCATCAAGGGGAGCGGCAGCCAAGTCCTCGATGCTGGGAAACCTATTGATAAAGCGATTGAAATAAGGCAGCCCCTGAGCTACCCGGGTCTGCTGAAGAATGATTTCAGAAAGCCAAATGATATATGGGTCTTTGGTATTTCTCCAAGGCAGATCACGTTTGTTTACCAGATACCAGCGCAGAAGGGTTTTTGCAAAAACACTGCTATTCAAAATTTTTGAGGTTTAAGAGGATGCTGTATTGCGTAACAAAACAAGGTAATTTTGTGCAATTTGTTTTTATATTGGATGGATAAGTATAAATTTGCAGTCCCAAAAATAATTGGTTAATAGGTTGTTAGCCTAATTTGAAAGTAAACTTAAAAAAATAAAGAAAGCAGTGACTAAAGCAGAGGTAATCGCGAAGATTTCGGAAAAGACGGGTATTCAAAAAGATGATGTTACCCAGACCATTGAGGCCTTCTTTAAAGTAGTTAAAGACTCTATGGCCGAAGGGGAGAATATCTACGTAAGAGGATTTGGCAGTTTCATCAACAAGAAGAGAGCCAAGAAGATTGCAAGGAATATTTCCAAAAATACCGCCATTGTAATCGATGAGCATTACGTGCCGGCTTTCAAGCCTTCCAAAGTGTTCGTTGACAAGATCAAAAACAGCAAAAAAGTTAAAGAACTTGCTCCTCAGGAATAGTCCTGAAACCATTCATCCATGAAAAAATCACAGATCATCTTTCTTATCCTCGGTATCATCCTTGTAAGTGTCCTATTTTCCCTACCCACGGTAGTGGTGGACAACTCCCAGGATGATGTAGTGATGGATGAAAGCGGATCGGTGAGTACTGCCCCTTCATTTTCCGACAACCACGAGAACGCGCTTTCAGCGGCTGCTAGAGAGCAAGTCGATCAGCTCAAGGCTCAATTGGAGAGTGAGGAAGATAGGGAAAAATATACTATCTTAGCTGATTCTATAGGAAAAGTGTATCAATCTTCCGGCAAGCTGGACAGTGCTGCGTATTTTTACGGGCTTTTGGCTGATAAATTTGCTGACGTTGAACACCTCGAAAAGGCGGGCAATGCGTACTATGAGGCATATGGATTTTCGATGACACCTGAAAAGACCAGCTATCTTGCCAACAAAACGCGGGAATATTTGGGACAGGTGCTGGAAAACGATCCAAGTCGCCTTGATTTAAAAACAAAAATTGCAATGACACACGTGTCTTCCACCAACCCTATGCAGGGAATCACCATGCTAAGGGAAATACTGGAGGAGGACCCGACCAATGAAATGGCCCTCTTTAATATGGGGGTGCTTTCAATGCAGTCTGGCCAATATAAAATGGCTGCACAGCGTTTTGAAGACCTAGTGGCCAACCACCCAGGTAATGTTGAAGGTCAATTTTACCTGGGTGTAAGCTACTATGAATCAAAGCAGCTTAACAAAGCAAAAACACAGCTTCAGTTAGTAAAAACACTGACGGACGATCCACAGATCCTCGCCGGCGTGGACAACTACCTGGACAGACTTTAATAATGTTCAACTTTAAAAAATATTGACTATGCCTTGCGGTAAAAAAAGAAAAAGACATAAGATCGCTACTCACAAGCGTAAAAAGAGATTGAGAAAGAACAGACATAAGAACAAGAAATAATTTTCTTGGTTTATTTTAAACAAAACGTTCATTAACATTAGAAAAGGAGACACGATTTGAGTACGGAATTAGTAATCGATTCTGCTCAAAACGGTAGTCGAATCGCCCTTTTAAAGGACAAAAGCTTGGTCGAACTTCACACAGATGAAGACGACAGCAAGTTTAAAGTTGGTGATATCTATCTTGGCACGGTACGCAAAATCGTCAATGGGCTTAATGCTGCTTTCATTGATGTAGGCTATGAAAAAGATGCTTTCCTGCATTATCAGGATCTGGGTCCTCAAGTAAACAGCCTGCTTAAGTTTGTCAAACAGGTCAAGAACAACAACGTCAGCAACTATACTTTAAAAGGGTTTGAGCCAGAACCTGACATAGAAAAGCTGGGAAAGATTTCCCAAGTCCTTTCTAAAAATACCCAAATCTTAGTTCAGGTTGTAAAAGAGCCGATTTCAACAAAAGGCCCGCGACTATCCTGTGAGCTCTCCTTAGCCGGCCGCTACTTGGTACTGGTGCCTTTTTCCAACGCTGTCAACGTATCCAAAAAGATCCGTAGTGCAGAAGAAAGAAGAAGGCTTTCACGGCTCATCACCTCCATCAAGCCTGCCAATTTTGGTGTTATCATCAGAACCGTGGCTGAAGGGCAATCCGTAACGGAACTGGATAAAGACCTGAGTAATCTGGTCAAGTCCTGGGAAGATGGGATGAAGAAGTTGGCCAAATCCAAAAGTAAAGACAAGGTTATTGGAGAAATGAGTATGGCGTCCTCGATTATTCGGGACCTGCTCAACGAATCATTCGATGCAATCACAGTAGAGGATGAAGCAGTCTATGACCAAATGCGATCTTATATAAGATCCATTGCCCCAGAAAAAGAAAAAATTGTTAAGCTTTACAACGGAAAAGCTAAGCTCTTTGAAAGTTTTGGAATAGAAAAACAGATCAAAAGCCTCTTTGGACAAGCTGTTAGTCTTCCACAGGGCGGATATGTCATCATCGAACATACCGAAGCCCTTCATGTGGTGGATGTCAACAGCGGAAACAAATCCAATCAGGAAAGTGACCAGGAAACTACGGCTTTGAAGACCAATTTGGTGGCCGTAAAAGAAATTGCCAGACAACTTCGCCTCCGGGATATGGGAGGGATCATCGTCATCGATTTCATTGATATGAAAAAAGCCGACAACAAAAGGGCGGTATATGAAGCAATGAAGGCGGAAATGAAAGATGATAGGTCTAAACACACCATTTTGCCGCTTACCAAATTTGGTCTCATGCAGATCACACGGCAGAGGGTAAGACCCGAAATGAATATAGTCACCAAAGAAACTTGCCCTTCCTGCAACGGAACGGGAAAAATTCAGGCTTCTATCCTGGTGGCTGACAAACTTGAAAAAGACCTGGAACACATTGCTGTCAACCAAAACGAATCAAAGATAATGATTGGCCTCCACCCCTACTTGTATGCCTACTTCACAAAAGGCATTATTTCAAGAAGGGTCAAATGGTTTTTTAAGTATTTCAAATGGGTCAAGTTGGTACGGGATTCTTCACTACCAGTGACGGAGTACAAATTCCTGGATGAAACAGGAGAAGCTATAGAAATTAGCGTAAAAAGCGAAACCGAATAGGTTTCGCTTTTTTTATGCTGCCCGACGATTTAGGACCTAGCGGTGAGGCCATCCCCATACAACCACCACCATAAGCTACTGGCGGTCAAATTCTTAAGAAAAATATTTTTTTACTAGAGAATGGAATAATGAAAATTTCAGTTTACGTTTGCATAAAATTCCCCAATTATTGAACAGAATCAGGCTCGGATTTTTTGAGGCATTTTTCTTAAACCATTGTTCCTCCTTATAGGCTTACATCATGAAAAAAGCGTTAATGTCCCTGTTTTTTGTGGGCATGGTCTATATGACCCATGCCCAGACCCATCTTTATGAGAACCCGGATTTCGACCGGCTGACGGCTTCCCACGAAATCATAGCCATTGTCCCCTTTAAAACTTCGGTTAGCCTCAGGCCAAAGCAAATGAAAGACATTACACCCGAACAGCTCCAAAAACTGGAAGAGTCTGAGGGTTTAAGTATTCAATCGGCTATGTACTCCTGATTTTTGAAACGGGACAAACAGCAAAAGCTGAAGATAAAAGTACAGGATCCAAACACCACCAACGCCCTGCTGCGCCGCAACAATATCACACAGAGATACATGGCCGACTATACCCCCGACGAACTGGCCGAAATCCTTGGCGTAGATGCGGTCATCATGGGTACTTTTGAAACCAATAAATCCATGTCTGAAGGCGCTTCACTGGCTTTAGGAATGTTGGTAGGTTTTTACGGCTCAACCAATAAAGCCATCATTAACCTCTCGATTTACAATGCCGAACAAGTCGAGCTTCTGGTTAACTACAACAAAGCAGTATCGGGCTCTTTCGGAAGCTCAACAGAAGACCTGATCAATATCCTGATGAGAAAAGCCTCAAGAAGGATTTCTTATACAGATTAAGGCCTGTACCATGCCGTCACGCAAAAATTCACTTTAATGCCGAGGATTTTTATAAATTCGGGTTTATAAACCTTATTCATGACAGCAAGATTCTCTATTCTTTTTTTCCTTCTGCTAAGCCAGCTTTCCTTAGCAGAAGGAAATCCCTTTGCCTT
>DATGQZ010000047.1:0-41850 GCA_035303945.1 Cyclobacteriaceae bacterium | reverse complement strand
GCCCAATAAATCGCTCCCACACACATGGGACAAGGTTCGCAAGAGGTATAAATCTCACAACCATCCAATTGAAAGGATTGGAGTCGCTGACAAGCATCTCTTATGGCTACTATTTCGGCATGCGCTGTGGGATCGTTAGTGCCAGCCACACTGTTAAATCCCTGGCCAACAACTTTCCCATCCTTTACAATTACACAACCAAAAGGGCCGCCATGGCCCAACTGCATCCCCTTTCTGGAAAGTTCAATTGCCAATTGCATGAATTTCTTTTGATCCTCGGTCATCATACTGTTTTTATGCTGAAGATAACTTTTTTTGAAGAAAAGAAAAAATCTCGTTTTACGGCGCGGTTAGTTGATCCATTTGTTGACAAAGGCCATAAAAGTTTCTTTGTAGTTGTCGCTTACAGTTAACGTGGTATGTCCCATATTCACGGAGTTTTTTGTAATCGATTGGATATGGTCAAGGGAGACAATATAAGAACGGTGAATACGCATAAATTGCTTAGCGGGAAGAAGATCTTCTAGACTTTTAAGGCTTGTAAGTGAAAGCAGTGGCGCAGGTTTGTTTGTCAGATGAACCTTCACATAATCCTTATAAGCTTCAATGAAAATGATGTCTTTCAGCATTACTTTGACCAGCTGATATTCTACCTTGAGAAAAAGATATTCCGCCTGTTCTTCTTCTTCCTGAGTTTGGGATACGTTGGCGAGGTTATACGCTTTGGTGCTTGCCCTGAGAAATTCTTCATAGTTAAATGGTTTCAGCAAGTAATCCAAGGCGTCCACCTTATAGCCCTCTATGGCAAATTGGTTGTAGGCAGTGGTAAAAATGATTCTGGGCTTCCGATCCCGTTTATTGCCTTCCAATACCCTGGCCAGCTCCATACCGGTCAAGTCGGGCATCTGAATGTCGAGAAATATCAGGTCAACTTCATGCTTATTGAGATAGCTAAGTGCTTCTATTGCATTTTCAAACTGACCTACTAAGGAAAGAAAGGAAGTTTGACGAATAAACGCGCTTACCATCTCCAGTGCTAAAGGTTCATCATCAACTGCAATACATTTTAATTCCATTTCAGATCAATTTTTAGATGCACCCGGTACTCGTTTTCTGCATTGGCATCGTCAATAGCTAAGGTGTGTTTGGCAGGATAGATAAGGGAGAGCCTCCTTTTGGTATTGATGAGTCCTATCCCACGGCTTTGGCTCTCCACGCTTGCCTTGTGGGACGGCGCAATGGTATTGGAAGTGTATAGGTGGAGGGTTTGATTTTCCAAGCTTAGCCGAATGACAATTTTGCTCTCTTGCTGGGAGCTAATACCGTGCTTAAAGCAGTTCTCTATAAACGGCAACAATAACATGGGTGCTATGATGGTATCGGTAAACTGCTCCTGTATATCTAGCGTAATCTGCACTTTCTCCGAAATGCGCAATCGCATCAAAGTAATGAAATCTTTGATAAAATCCACTTCCTTGCTGAGTAGGGTGCGGTCTTTTTCGGTCTCATACAGCACATAACGCATCATGCGCGACAACTTGTGTAGAGCCATTCTTGCCCTATCAATATCAATGCTGGTCAACGCGTAAATATTGTTTAAGGTATTAAAGAAAAAATGAGGATTAATTTGTGCTTTCAGGTAGGAAAGCTCAGAATTGACCCTTTCTTCTTCCAATTGCCTCCGCAGCGCCTCGTCGGTTTGCCATTTCTTTACCGTGGCGACACTGGTGCTTACCCCGAGGCAGAGCAGTGTGGTCATGATGGTAAATACATCCATAGTAAAAAGATGCCTCTTCGGAACATAAGGCACATTCGGTCGAAATGCCTTGTGCAATAGTTCGGGCAAATTCAGCCAAAGCTCTACTTGTTGCAGGGTCAACATCAGCATCAAGGTAATGGTTAAGACAATGGCTAAAAACAACCAAATTTTCCCTTTTATAAATAGAAACCGCGGAACCAAAATGTGTTCGTTAAGGTAAAATACCCCTGCCAGCATTACCAAGAGGATGCATTGCCGCGCCCAAAATTCATCGGGCAGTGAGACTTTCCAAGCTAGGGGGTTCAAAAAAAACAGCAACATCCCTAATAGCAGCCAAGCGGAAATATGCAGCAGTATAGGGAGTTTCTTCTGGTCAGCAAATGCGCTCATTTTCTATAAGATATGAAAATACGCTTAAACATAAGGTAAAGTTTTCTAAAAGTTATGACTAATCTACAGGATGCCCTAACACGCCCCTGAAAGGTCAATTTGAGCCGACAAAACGGCCATACGCCCTGCGTCATCCATTTATCTTGCCTAATAGCCTTTCCATCGACAAATCCACCTGTCCTGTCTATTTGATTTTTTTTTGAACTAAACAATATCTTCTTTTGCTTGCTGATTTATACCATGCACTTTTCAAAACTTTGTTAAAAACAATAACCGAATGAAATCCTATTATTTACTATTTCTATTGGCTGCGAGCCTGATGCTCAACACAGGCGTGGAAGCTTTGGCCCAACAACCTGCCGTCACGGAAAATGTGACCTACCAAATTACCGGAAAGGTGGTGGACAAAGGTACAGGTCAGCCTATTGCTTATGCTACGGCGGTGTTGCTGGAGGCGGGGACAGCCAAGACCATTACTGGCGGTGTGGCCGATGACAACGGGGAATTTTTTCTTGCCGGGTTTAAAGAAGGCAAGTACACGTTGCAGGTAAGCTTTGTAGGATACACTGCTTTGGAGCAGGCCGTCACTGTAACTGCTGGCAAAACTTCCCTTGTACTGGGCAACATAGCCCTGGAGGAAGAGTCAGTGGCCTTGCAAGAAGTCACTGTACGAGGCCAAAGAGACCTGATTGAAGAAAGGGTAGACCGTACCATTTATAATGCAGAAAACGATAAGACAACCGTTGGCGGCGATGCCTCAGATGTGTTGAGACGCGTGCCTATGCTTTCGGTAGATTTAGATGGTAACGTTTCCATGCGTGGGAGCTCAAATATCCGTGTGCTGATAGATAACAAACCCTCCACTATTGCAGCAAGCAGTGTAGCAGACGCATTGAAGCAGATTCCTGCCGATGAAATCAAGTCAGTGGAGGTGATCACTTCTCCCTCCGCCAAGTACGATGCCGAAGGATCAGGAGGGATAATCAACATCATCACCAAAAAGAATAACCTGCAAGGGGCTTCCTTAAGCATCAACAGCAGCGCCGGATTAAGAGGCTCTAACTTGGGTTTGAATGCCAGCTTAAGAAAAGGAAAAATGGGTTTTACGCTTGGTGGGCACGGCCGCACAGGCTATAATGTCAAAGGATCATTTGCCAATGAGCAGGACGTAACCAATCCCGACGGTTCAGTTTCAAATATTTTCCAAAGTGCCGATACTAGAACGAATAACCTGATGGGCAGGTATAATCTTGGCTGGGATTATGAGATCAATAAGTTCAATTGGGTGTCCGCATCTGTAGGTTTTGGGATGTTCAACTTTAAAAGCGAACAAGATAATCTGCTTTCCGAAACCTATATGAATGAAATTTTAATCAACAGCTTGCTGAGGCAAGTCAATATGGACAACCTGTCCAATAACATTGATGTGAACTTCAATTATACCAGAACCTATGAAAGAAAAGGCAAGGAATTCAGCATCCTTGGCTTGTACAGCCGTAACAACAGAACCAATGACTTTGTGAACAGTTTGTTTGATAACGACTTTGAAACCATTGTCAGCAGAACAAAGAACGACAATGCCAGCAATAACCAGGAATTTACGATCCAACTGGATTATGTAACACCGGTAGGTACTGGCGATAAGCAAATTTTGGAATATGGTGCCAAAAACATCATGAGAAGAGCCAATAGTGATTATGCGTATTTTGTGGCAGATGGTGCTGACGGACCCTATGAACAGCTGGATGATGTACAGCTCTCCAATGAATTTGATTATCAACAGAATGTCACATCAGGTTACTTGTCCTATACTCTTGGCTTTTTGAAAGATTACACCGTCAAAGGGGGACTTAGATATGAATATACGCATATTGATGCTGACTTCAGGAGCGAGCAAACTGCTGAGATTCCAGCTTATGGTACCTTGGTGCCAAGTCTGAATATAAGCCGGAAGTTGAACAACGGAAATATGATCAAGCTGGCCTATAACCGTAGGATTCAGCGACCATCTCTTCAGTTCTTGAATCCTAACATCCAAGCTGCCAACCCATTGCAGATTTCCCAGGGTAATCCTTTGTTGGATCCGGAGTTTTCCGACAACTACGAAATTGGATACAACACCTTTTATAAAGTGGCATCTCTAAATCTTTCCGGCTTTTTCAGGAACACAACCGGTTCTATCCAGTCGGTAAGAACTGTTCAGGATGATGGTGTGATCTATACTACCTTTGAAAATATTGGTAGTGAAAAGGCTTATGGTTTAAGTTTATTCACCAATATCAGCCTATCAGGTAAGTTTTCCCTAAATGGTGGTATTGACTCCTACTATGCTGTTTTGGACAATGGCTTGCCTGACCCTAACTACAGAGCAACCAATGAGGGCTTTGTCCTGAGTGGAAGGTTGTTTGGTAACTATAATATAACGGACACTTGGGTGATCCAAGCCTTTGGCTTTGGTAGGGGCAGAATGGTTCAGCTTCAAGGAAGCCAAGGCGGATTCAGGGTCTATGGATTGAACCTTAACAAAGAATTTGCCGATAAGAAAGGCAGCATTGGTTTTGGTGCGGAAAATTTCTTGACCTCAGAATTTAAAATGAAGGGTGAAATAAAATCGCCGACCATCAACCAAAGGAGCGTCAACACGATGAAGAACATGAACTTCAAGATCAATTTCAGCTATAGGATTGGCAAAATGAGTGTGGGCCAAACCCCTAGAAGAAAAAGATCGATCGACAACCAAGATTTGAAACAAGAAGGCGGAGGCGGAGAAGCCGTGATGCCGAATTAAGTGCTTTTCATAGAGGATACCATGTTAAATCGACTTTGCGGTGTCAAGTGGATAAGGCCTGATACTTAAGTAAATCAGTAGTAAAAAAGCCATGAAGATTTAAACCTTCATGGCTTTTTTCTTTCCTCTGCTATTTCACCCTGCAAGGCAGGCTGGTTGCAAGGTATTGCCAATGGATTTTGAACCGCAGAAACCTGTTTTTATTTACTGCAATGCGTTTAACACGGAAGCGAGATACAGTTGAATGCCGCCCCGATGGCTGGTGTTTTCAGTTCCCAAAGGAATTAACGTGCCTGATCCGCCTCTTGCTTTAATAGCTTGTTCCGCTATCACCGAATTGAGAGCAGGGACAATATCATCACCTGGTGCATGAGAAAGCATTACAGGAGCTTTTGGACTCCAATCATACACATTGTTGTCGCGAAGTGCTTGAATGAACGCAGTATTGGTATCCTGTATAATTCCTTGAATAAACTGCGGGGTGAAAAGTTCGCTTGGGTCATCACTAAGGTTGGCAGCCAGAGGATTCCCCGTGCCAATGGCTTGGGCTACCTTTTCGGCATTGCTCGGAGTAAGCATCTCTGTCAACGGCATGTTGATACCGTAGATCTCATTAAAGGTGAGCAACACCCAGGTGTAAAAAGTAGCGGCTTTATCGGGAAGGGGCCGGTTCTGACTTACTACCCATTTGGCGGTGCTCAGCATATCATAGGCACCTGCTCCCGCTAGTGTGGTAGCTACCGTAAACTCACTGGAAGCATGTTCTTCAATGGCTTGGTGCAAGGCCATAGACGCGAAGCCGCCCTCAGAGTAACCTGCTAGAATGACCCCTTTTCTGGTGGGCTGATCCATGGTGGCAGCAAATTCTTTTGCGGCCCTTAACATATCCAAATTGGAGGACGCTAAACTGGCGCGGTGCTGGTAAGGGTGCAGCATATTTTTGGTTTCTCCAAACCCCAGATAATCGGCCATCACCACCATATATCCTTTCTCCAATGAAGCGCCCAAAGTTCCCGCTAAATAAGCTTCCATGTTTCCGGCTGCTTGATAGGAAGACGGCGCCTCTTCCTGCGTCAGGATAGTACCGTGTTGAAATGCTAAAAGGCTGAGCGAGTCAATGTTGTTCGGCAGTAGCACGAGACCGGAAGCTGTGACCGGACTTTGGTCTAGATTGACAGTATGATAAGTGAGCTTGTATGCACTGACCTCATTTTTCGCCAGACCAGCCAATAAACCGGCTCTTTGCTTGATTTCGGTCAGTGAAACTTCGGTTATTTTCTGCGCCGAAATGAGGTATTGGTGTTCCGGTACCGGTACAGTATCCTCCTTGTCGGCGCAGCTGATCAGAAAAAATGAGAGGAGGAGGAATTGAAAAAGGCGTAGGCAATACTTTTGCGTTTTCATAAAAGGGTTTTAGTTGGTAACATGGTTTATCTAATCAGTGCTGAGTATAAGAAGTATAACCGTACGGTTGGGGAGTAAAAAATAGGTTGAACCTATCTCTGGTTTAGCTGTCGCAATTTATGGCATCTGTTAAAAAATCGCCACATTATTTTATCTGTTTTTTCAAAAAATCAAAAAGTTAACTGTTTTATCTGTCATTGGAGATGACAATCTCCTGTAATTTTACTGCAGTGGAAAAGAAGATGCTTTTGAACTCCTTTGTGTCTTTGAAAGTCAATTGTTCTAATAAGCGTGACTCAAAATTTACAGTAAATGAGTCCTTTTCAAATGGCCAAGGCGATACAATCAATCGCTTGCTGTCGGCAGCTCTTAATTGATAGGACTTTCCATCGGGACCTTTGCTGATTTCGATTGCTCGGTGTTCTGGCTGCACTGCCTGTTGGCAAATCAGTAAGGAGAGGGCATCGCAGAACTCGAGTAGTTCATAGCTTTTGGCTATTTCTTCTTTTGTGGCGTGGGCTTCCTTAAGCCACTGTTTTTCCCTTTTCTTTAAATCAGTACAATAAGCTGTTGCCTTAGGATCTTGTGCAAAGAGGAATTGGATATGTCGGGAGATCAGCAAGCCGATGTACCGCCCCTTACTTAAAGCGAGATTGAGAAGCTTTTCGCAGTAAGCTGCTTCAAAGGGAATGGCTTTGAAATTTTTTGGGCCGCCGGTTTCTTCCAATAGATTTTCCTGCTCCATTTCATGATGTGCATCATCATGCTCCGCAGTAGCTATCAATGTCTCCACCCATCGATTAGGCTGTTTTCTTTTGTCCCACTGTGCACATATTTGAGCCGCCAGCAAACCATGTGAACGCTGCGTAATAATTAACCATCCTGCTTCAGTATAATTAACGATCATTTTATGCTCCTTGATGGTGAGTTGAACGGATTTCTAGCTGGAGCGTTAGGTTACGCAACGCTTCTTTAACAAGGCATTCGTAAAAACGGAAAGCCTTCCTCAACCTAAAGATATGCCAAATTTTTCTCCTAGCTTCCTTAGATCATCTTCTACCGGCTTAATTAGGGGAATCCCGTTTTCCCTTCTTTCGGCTTCTAATTCCCGCTCAGGATCGCCCGGGATCAGCACCTTGTCAAAACCTTGTGTAGTTTTGGCCCTTCTGAAGCGGCTAATCCAGTTGTCCATATGGGCTTTAAAATCCTCCGCAGGTCGGAAAGCATCTACACGCATGGCGCCAAAGAAATGGCCAATGCCTTCACCGACCGGATTGGGGTCAGGCTCTAAAAAAGCAACAAAAGGCGGCACCCATGGTCCATAATTGGCGCCAGACAATACCGCTGACAGTATATCCACAATAGATCCCAGGGCATAACCCTTATGACTCCCGTGGTCTCGATCACCACCCAAGGGCAACAACGCTCCTCCTTCCTTTACGCCGTAAGGAGAGGTAGTGGGAAATCCTTCCTTGTCCTGAATCCAGCCCAAAGGAGCTTCTTCGCCCTTCCGCTGGAGAATCTCAAGTTTTCCATTGGCGGCAGTGGTAGTGGCCATGTCTGCGACAAATGGGGGTTGATCTTTTGCTGGAATGGCAACAGCGATTGGGTTTGTACCTAGCAGACGTTCTGATGAAAATGTAGGACTCACCAAGGGGCTTGCATTGGTAAGTGAGATACCGATCATATCATGCGCTAATGCCTGCATTGCATGTATGCCAGCAATACCATAATGGTTGGAATTTTTGACTGCAACCCAGCCGGTGCCAGCAAATTTGGCTTTCTCTATAGCTACTTGCATGGCATAGGGGGCGACAACCAAACCGAGCCCTCCGTCCCCATCCACCACTGCGGTGCTGGGGGTTTCATACACGACCTTTACATCAGGAGTAGCGTTGATCCGTCCAGCTTCCCACAATCTTACATAGCCGGAAAGACGGGCTACACCATGCGAATCCACTCCCCGAAGATCGGCGGATAGTAATACATCGGCGGCCGTTGCTGCGTCTTTTTCAGAACAGCCTATCTTTACTAAAATAGCCTTGGTAAAGGCTTGTAATTGTTCTAAGGTAAAATTCATCATAAAGCAAACAAGGAGTTTTCCGCAAAGGAAACCAGCTACTCCTCAGCCAATAAACAAGGCTTCCCTTGAATGCAGCAATTGGGCAATTACCCCTTCTTTTAGTGCATAGGTGGAGCATACTAATTCTTTTGCTTCGAAATGTCGGAGAATATTTCCAATCAGGCAAACTGCTACCACAATCATTTCTACACGCATGGGAATCATTCCTGGGATTTTTAACCTTTCGCTTTTGTTCAACGTCTTCAGCTTCTCCGCCATTTCCGCAAAGGCAGCAAGCGGAAGGCTGAAGGTGTTCATGCCTTTGCTTTTCGACACGTTAAGAGACGCATAGTAGATATCCGTCAGCGTATCAAAAGTGCCGGAAGCCCCTACAAGCTGCAAAGGTTTATATCGCTGAATGGCTTCTACAAGGGGAACAAGTTGCTGATCCAAAAAAACATTCAACCGATCAACTTCCTCCGGCAGAATAGGGTCGTGGTAAGGGAAAAGGTCTAAAAGCCTTTGCCCTCCAATCTCAAAGCTTTGTCTCCAAAACGCTTCTTTGTCATTACCGATAATAAACTCTACCGAGCCTCCTCCAATGTCCATCATCAATGCGGTCGTCCCATTCAAGCTTCCACTGAGTTTGATGCCTTCATAGATCAATTGAGCTTCATGATCACCGTTGATGACATTTACCTTAAGGTCGAATCGTTTTTGTATGTCTTTGACAAAATCGGGCCCATTGACAGCATTTCTTACGGCACTCGTGGCGAAAACGTGAATTTGTTCAATTTTTTCGCCGTCGATAAGCGATTTGAAGTGACCAATCGTGTGGAAGGCGCGTTTCTGGGCGTGATCGGTAATTCTATTTTGACTGATGCCACCTTTCCCGATTTTGACAGGTACCTTTTCCTTATATAAAATTTCAAAACCGTTATCAAGCAGCTCTACCATCAACAAATGAAATGTGTTGGTGCCCAAGTCAATAACAGCTGCTTTTTTATCGTTCATAACGGCTAAAATTCAGTTGTGCGAATATAAAGATTTATTTAAAAAGCATAAGGTTTGCCGGAATTGTTTTACAAAAGGAATAAAAATAAATGCCTACTGCATTTTTTTGTATTAGAAATTAAAATCGTTGATTTCTTTGTAACTTTTTCGTGCACAGTTACTTACGATGGCTACCAGATTTTTACAGACGCCGCAGCAAAAAGTAAAAAAATTCCGTCTGGACTAAGGGTATGGGCCGGCATACCTGTCTCAGATAAAAACACATTAATTTTCTAATCATGAATCGAACTGTAAAAACTTCTTTCGTCGCTTATTTTCTGTTCACGTGCTATCTTACTTCCCTTGCCCAGGAAAGTCGTCCTGCACATATCGGTCTTATATATCCCATCAGTACCAATGGGATGGCGGCCCCAGAAATCAGTAATAACTTCAGCGTACATGCTATCACAGGCGTATCGGGTGGAGAAGAAGGAGTCGCCTTATACGGAGTAGGAGGTATAATTAAAGGTGATGGTAAAGGCTTTATGGCTTCGGGTGTATGGACCGATGTACAAGGTGCCGTAGAAGGCGTACAAATGGCAGGCGTATTCAACCGGGCGGGTAATGCTGTCCGAGGCGCTCAGTTTGCTGGCGTATTTAACCTCAGTCATGATGCCGCAGCCGTTCAAATGGCAGGGGTGATAAACAAAGCCGATAAAGCGCATGCCATGCAAGCCGGAGGTGTGGTAAACCTCGCCAACAGCATCGACGGTGTGCAGATCGGAGGCGTGGCCAATGTGGCAGAAGCAGTGAAAGGCTCTCAGATTGGAGGCCTTATTAATATCGCAGATGAAGTCGATGGATTTCAAATGGCGGGCTTGGTCAACAAATCGCGGGTGGTAAAAGGGGTGCAGCTATCAGGTTTGATCAATATAGCCGATAGCAGTGACTATCCCTTAGGATTGATCAATCTTGTAAAGAATGGAGAGCAACGGATTGGATTGTCAACAGACGAAGTGTTTAACAGCATGGTCAGCTTCAGGTCCGGAGGGCAAAAATTGTACGGCATATTGGGACTGGGTGCTAACCTCGACTATGAAACCCGCCTCTATAGCGCAGAAGCAGGGCTGGGATTAAAATTAGTGGATGCACAGCCTTTTCGGTTGGATTTCGAGGGCTTTAGTATATTTTCAACCGATTTCCACGGACTGGAATACAACAAATCTGGGCTGCGCCTGCTTCCCGAACTTGGCTTAGGCAATCGCATCTATCTCTATGCAGGGCCCAGTATCAACTACACGGTTCATAATCTAGATAATGGAGATCTCTTCAAAATGCCTATATGGGAAAAAAGTCCGCGGCACTTACATAAATCCATTCACCTGGGTTATACCTTCGGGGTTCAGGTAAAACTATGAGCAAATTCCAACGCCTTGGATCAAATCGGAGCGACACCTTATCTAATTATAACTTATAATCAATTTAGGAATTGCTAGTTTCAGCACAGCAGATAGCGCAAGAAGGCTGGGTGGATGAAAAGGCTTTTGAAAAGGTTTTTAAAGCACATTTCAAAGCCCTCCATGCCTATGCCTTAGCCATAGTCAAAGATGCTGCCGATGCAGAGGAAATTGTACAGACGGTTTTTTTAAAATTATGGGAAAATCGATTCACCCTAAAAATAACTAGCTCTGTCAAAGCTTATCTCTATAAAGCGGTGTATCACAGCAGTATCAATCATCTTAACCATCAGAAAGTGAGAATGAAGCATTCCGAGCAGCAATTGCAACTGCATCAGCAGGAAGAAGCAACAGAGAGCAGGGCCTTTCAAGAGGAAGAACTAGCCGCGCAAATTAAACATGCCCTTGACCTGCTTCCGGAAAAATGCCGAATGGTATTTTTTCTCAGCAGATTTGAAGAATTGAAATATCAGGAAATCGCTGATCGCTTGGACATCTCGGTGAAGACGGTAGAGGCACACATGGGAAAAGCCCTGAAGTTGCTGCGTAGCCAATTGGCGGAATTTATGCCGGTCATCGTAATTGTTCTTACCAGCTTATACCTAATCGTGAGATGAAAGAGGAGCTGTTGATCAAATATCTATTGGGCGAAAGCTCAGACCAGGAAAACTTGCAGGTAGAGGCATGGCTGCAAGAACACCCTGATCACCGTAAGGAATATGAGCAAATGGCCTGGGCTTGGGACAAGAGTAAAATCCTTCTTCATGAGGGGCAGGTGGATGAAAATGAGGCTTGGGAAAGCTTCAAGAATAGGAGAGGACGATCTGGTAAGATCAAGTTTTTCTCCCCCTGGACCCGAGCAGTCGCCGCTGTTTTTGTGTTGATGTTGGCGGGGATTATAGTCCTGTCGTTTTTGCCGCATGGAGGGAGAGCATATTTTGCGGAAGTAATGTTGGAGGCAGGAGGTAGTAGCAAAAAAGAATTATTGCTGGACGGCACTATTGTGACGCTCAACAAGCAAGCAAAGCTGAGCTATCGTCAAAAGTTATTCGGCCATGAAAGGGAGGCTAAGCTTTTGCAAGGAGAGGCGTACTTTGAAGTAAAAAAGGACGTGGCGCGGCCATTTCTTGTACAGGCGGGAGAGGTGAAGGTTGAGGTGTTGGGAACTTCCTTTAATGTGCAAAGGGATGGAGAGCAGACCCACGTCATCTTAGATCAAGGGTCTGTAGCAGTTACTTGGGAAGGGCAGGAGCTGCTATTAAAGCCCGGTCAAAAAGTTTTGGCAAACCTAACGACAAAGCAACTAGAAGTGCTACAAGCCGACAATCAGCTTCACCGGTACTATGTCAACAATAAATTTGAAGCCCAGCAAGTGCCGTTGCTGCAAATCATTGAAGCCTTAAACCGGGCTTATGATGCGCAGATCACCATTGGCTCAGAGAATTTAAGTCAAACACGTCTAACAACTACGCTGGAGTATGGCTCCTTGGATCAAAATTTAGAAGTGATAAAAGAAACCTTAGGCTTAAGGATTTCGGGGGAGGGAAAGAATAGGATTCTATATTAATGCTTAACTTAAGCGCTTCTTTCCTTTCATGAAATTTCAATATAAAAGGCTGGCGGTAGGTTTGTTGACGCTTGTCTGGCTCCAGCTGGATGTGCAGGCACAAGATCTATTGCAACGTACAATAAGTTACCAATGGGAAGGAAGCGTCAGTAGGGCTGATGCGCTGGATCAAATCGCTAAGGATCAGGGTTTTTATTTCTCCTACCTAGATACAGCCATTTCTGCTAAACAACCGTTAAGACTAACCCAATACAGTGGCTCTTTGCAGAATTTCCTTTACGAAGCGCTGGGGGATAAGTTTGATTTCAAGGAGCTCCCGGGCTATGTCATTATACGCTACGCGCCGGGAATTTTAGACTTTGAAGCGGAAACTGATGTGGAAGCACGGCAGGTGACCGTAGAGGGTTATGTAAGAGACAAGCGGACTGGAGCACCTGTAGCCCATGCTACAGTCTATGACAAATCCCGTTTAAAATCTGTGCTGACGGATGAGGCAGGATACTTCAATATCCGCGTAAAATCTGCCCATGCCGTCTGGCTTACCTTAAGCAAGGAGCAGTATAAAGATACCACTTTCATGATTTTGCCGGCAGTGGAAATAGAAGCCTCTCGAAAGAAAAATATGTTCCGCTATTACCAAGAAGATGGCTCATCTGGGGAGGTGGAGGAAAGTTTTCTGGGTAGGATGTTTATTGGCTTTAGGCAGCGTGTTCAACGAATAAATCTGGGAGGATTTTTTGCGGAAAGTCCCTTTCAGATGTCATTGGCGCCGGGGTTAAGTTCGCAGGGCATGTTCAACAGCCAGATGATCAACAAATTTTCCTTAAATATCCTTGGTGGATACACGGCCGGAGTTGATGGCTTCGAGGCTGCAGGAATTTTTAACATCAACCAAAGAGATGTGCATTATTTTCAAATGGCTGGAGCGGTTAATGTGGTGGGAGGCGAGGGCAAGGGCTTTCAGGCTGCAGGAGTCAGCAACACCGTGTTGAAGGGGTTTTCAGGTGTTCAGGTGGCAGGGGTGATCAATGATACAAAAAAAGAAGTAAAAGGGTTACAGGTTGCTGGAATCATCAACTTAGCAAAGGCAAAAACAGGTCATCAGATTGCAGGACTGCTCAACCGCGCCAAAGAGGCGAGGGGTGTGCAGCTTGCTGGCCTGGCCAACTGGGCATCAGACTGTTCTGAGGGCATACAGGTGGCTGGCATATTTAACCAAGCATCAACTGGGAGGCATCAAATTGCGGGTTTTGTAAATCGAGCGGAAAGCATTAAGGGGATCCAACTCGGGCTGGTCAACATCGCCAGGGAAAGCAGTTATCCTGTGGGGCTGCTTAATTTCATTCAAGATGGCCGGAAAAGCCTTTCCCTTCAGGTGGACGAATCGGCACTTACCACCCTGACCTTCCGCTCGGGAGGAAAAATACTCTATGGGGTTCTAGGAGCTGGATATGGAGGGGCAATTTCTCCAGTGTATGGGCTGGAAACGGGCCTGGGAGCACATCTGGCAGATCGTCAACGATATGCTTTGGATGCGGAACTCGTAGGACAAGTCATCAACGATTTTAGTGAGGTAACAAGCAATGCAACAGCAATACGACTTTTAAATGGCTTGAAAGTTAGTCCTCGTTGGAAGCTATTCCTAGCACCCACCCTTAGCTTTCAAACGTACGAAAAACAGGTGACATCACCTTATAAAGGGGTGGAGTTGGCGCGATGGGAGAGTGATCAAAGGTTTTGGCTTTTTGAATTGAGAGCGATGGCCGGGCTTCAGTATGTGTTTTAACAAGCAACTTGACGAGGTATCTTTTTATCAACCATGCTTACTGAGCGCTACGGGCGCTGCATTTTATTGTTACCTTGTGCCTGGTTATATTTGAAGCAACCTAAACAAGCAATTAAACATGAAGAAGCCCATCAGCGCAAACGGAAGTTTGACCAATCAGGAAAAAATGCAGATCCTAAAGGAAAAAAATGAAGAGGCTTTAGCTGGAGGTGGCAAGACCAGGATCGCTGCCCAGCATGCAAAGGGCAAACTTACCGCACGGGAAAGGATCGATTTGCTGATGGATGAGGGCTCTTTTCAGGAGATTGGGCGTTTTGTAACGCATAGGAGCAAGGAATTTGGTTTGGACAAGGAGTATTATTTGGGAGATGGGGTTATCACGGGCTACGGTACCATAGCAGGAAGGCTCACCTATGTGTATTCACAGGATTTTACCGTTTTTGGAGGTTCACTTTCCGAAACACATGCCGAAAAAATTTGCAAGATCATGGACTTGGCAATGAAAAATGGGGCTCCCATAGTCGGTTTGAACGACTCAGGCGGTGCAAGAATACAAGAGGGGGTAAATTCACTTGGCGGGTATGCCGATATCTTCTATAGAAATACCCTTGCTTCAGGGGTGGTCCCCCAGCTATCGGCGATTATGGGGCCCTGCGCCGGTGGTGCTGTGTACTCTCCTGCTATCACCGACTTTATTTTGATGGTGCAAAATACTTCCTATATGTTTGTCACCGGACCTAATGTAGTCAAGACCGTCACTCAGGAAAATGTTACAGCCGAGGAACTGGGTGGTGCCAGCGCCCATAGCACTAAAAGTGGTGTCACTCATTTTTCTTGCGCCAATGAATTGGAGTGCATCAACCGCATCAAGCAGCTGTTAAGTTATATGCCTCAAAATTGCGAAGATACCGCGCCGTCTTATGCTTACGAAAGCAAGGAGAACGAAACCCGGGACATGCTGGACGGGCTGCTTCCAGACAATCCCAACCAGCCTTACGATATGAGAGCAGTGATTGATGGGATCGTGGACCAAGCTTCTTTTTTAGAAGTACATCAAGAATTTGCCGAGAATATTGTGGTAGGCTTCGCCCGACTCGGAGGTCGCAGTATTGGAATTGTGGGCAATCAACCGATGTCTATGGCGGGAGTATTGGATGCTGATGCTTCCGTGAAGGCAGCTCGCTTTGTTCGTTTTTGTGACTGTTTTAATGTGCCGCTTTTGGTGTTGGTAGATGTGCCTGGCTTCCTTCCCGGAACAGAGCAGGAATGGAACGGGATTATCAGCCATGGCGCCAAACTGCTGTATGCATTTTCCGAAGCAACAGTGCCTCGCATTACGTTAATTACCCGAAAAGCCTATGGTGGTGCCTATGACGTAATGAATTCCAAGCACATTGGAGCAGATCTGAATTTTGCTTGGCCAAGTGCGGAAATTGCCGTAATGGGTGCCAAGGGAGCCGCCGAAATTATTTTCAGGAAAGAAATTCAAAAGGCAGACGACCCAGAAGCTAAGCTTCAGGAGAAAGTAGACGAATATACAGCCAGATTTGCCAATCCCTACTTGGCTGCCAATAGAGGTTTTATCGATGAAGTGATCTTGCCAAGAGATACCAGAATAAAGCTGCTCAAGGGCTTTAAAATGCTTGAAAACAAAGTAGATAAGCTACCGCGTAAGAAACATGGGAATATACCACTTTAAGAGAGTGGTCGCCAGACCACCGTCGACGGTTGTGCTGTAGTGAGAGTAATTCTCCAAATCAGTTAAATTTCCGATATTGATCTTCCATGTTTTTAAGATTGATCGTGATGGGATTTAAATTTGCAAATCTAGCGGTTGCATTAGCCAAGCGGGTGCAATGAGCCAAGGGTTCTCAGATTTTCTGTTAGATAAGCCCTTGAGGGTGTTAACGGTCTTACTATTGTCCAAACAAGAAATATTATTGATGAGCAAGATTTCGCGAAACTACACTAAAAAATGACAGTTTACTTGAAAGTATCGAACTTTAAAAAAACACCTTAAGTCAACTATGAGCAGCAGTGGTCAGTGCACTGTCGACTGTATTCCAATAAACAATAAAATGCAAAAGAACGAAGATTTCCTCTACACCTATCTTAATAATGCCTCTCCGACTGGATTTGAGGCTTCCGGGCAGCAGATTTGGCTGGATTATATCAAGCCTTTTGTCCATACATATTTTACAGACAACTACGGAACAGCAGTAGGGGTGTTCAATCCAGACGCGGAGTTTAAAGTCGTGATTGAAGCACATGCCGATGAAATTTCTTGGTTTGTCAATTATATAACAGAAGATGGCTACATCTATGTGATCCGCAACGGGGGTTCGGACCATATGATTGCGCCTTCAATGCGCGTCAATATACATGCGGAGGAGAAAATTATTCCTGGGGTATTTGGCTGGCCGGCAATCCATGTGCGTGACAAAGCGAAGGAAGAAGGACCCAAATTAGAAAATATCTTCATCGATGTCGGTGCCCGATCTAAACAGGCTGTGGAAGCAATGGGTATTCACGTGGGCTGTGTGGTGACCTTTCAGGATGAACTGCTGGACTTGAACGGCAACTTCTATTCTGGCAGAGCCTTGGACAATAGGATTGGTGGCTATATGATTGCTGAAGTGGCCCGAAGACTTCATGAAAAGGGCACCCAACTTCCTTTCGGGTTGTATGTGGTCAACGCAGTACAGGAAGAAATCGGCCTTCGTGGCGCGGAAATGATCGCCGCCCGCATTAAACCGAACGTGGCCATCGTCACGGATGTATGCCATGACACGACCGCGCCGATGTACAATAAAATCACCAGCGGCGATCAGGTGGCGGGCAATGGGCCCGTGCTGACCTATGGCGCTTCGGTGCACAGGAAGCTTTTGGATCTGATCATCCAGTCGGCGAAAACGCGTGAAATCCCTTTCCAAAGGGCGGCTACCTCGCGCAGCACGGGCACCGATACCGACGCTTTTGCCTATTCCAATGAAGGCGTGCCCTCAGCTTTGATATCCCTCCCCTTGAAATACATGCACACGACCGTGGAGACAGCTAGCAAAAAAGATATAGAACATGTTATTGAATTGATGCTGGGCTTCTTGGAGGATTTTGATCCGGCATATAATTTTAAATACGTGGAATAAGTTATATATAAATGGGGTTGTCAATTGTTTTGACGACCCTAATTTTCTTCTCACTACCACTAGCGCTATTACTGGTCAACCGGATCAATTTAACTTCGGTATACGGCACTCAGATAACTCAGCACTGTGCCAAAAGCCTCCGCGGATTGTTGCAGTTCCTCCGAAACTTTTTTGCCGGTTAGCCGGCACAACAAGAGCCCATAGATGCCATTCAGGCAAATTTGGATTTCATGGCCCAGCTCACGTCCTTCGGCAGCCATAACAAAATCAATGACGAAAGGCTTCGCTTTTTGGTAAACTTCAAAATAATCCGCATCCGATTTTAACAGGCTCCAGTGGATCCTCGCCAATGAATCCACTTCCCCCTGTACCTCCGACAGATGCCCCGAGTCTTCTATGCGCTCCAATTGCATTTGTGCAATAAGGGCTTCAAACCAATGGCTGACATCCTTTTTTTCTTCTTCGGTTATAGGATAATGGGCAATAACATACTGACGGATATCCGCTATATTAAACGCATAAGAACGGATGAGATCCTCCATCTGATACATATAGATGATGTACTCACTGATGTTTTGTTGCTTTTTCTTTTCTGCTATACTTTTCATAATTTTTTTTCTGTCAGGGAACTTGCGGCAATGGTCAACAATTGGCTGATTTAGGTGATACTTTTGTAGGTCCAATGTCGACTGTTTCGTCCTTTAGCCTCCTACTTTTAACAGTTCTTGCTTAAACCATACATCCCATTCTCGCTGTTTCTCAACATTGCGTGGCTTGGTGGTTTCAAGATCATATTCCCGATCCAGCTTGCTCCACTCTCGGTAGTGCCTCCTGACGATGGAGTCAAGTTCAGTTTGATAGTTTTCAGGATGGAAATGAAATGAATCTACCGCTTGGACGATTCTTCTCCCAATGATTTGAGCTATTTTAAAATGGCCATTTTCATGATGCAGCACTTGCTTCTTTGTTTCGCCGTCCGCCTTCTTCAAAAACTGTAGAGACACCTGTGACCGATCCTCGTGTAGGGCAATAGCTGCTTTTAAATCAATACGCTTGTGGTCACCTTCATCGTAGATGCGGTTGATTTTGAAATCCGTCGTACTGATACAGATGGCATTGATGCTCTCGTTACCGTTTATCAACGGTACCTGCTTAAAATCCTTCCAAACCAATGGGCGGTCAGGGGAAATATTGATCTTGCTCGGCGCCAAAGCCCAATAGCAGCCCAACAACAAGGTCAAGGTGATGGACCCTGCTATTCCGATTCTAAGTTTCGTTGCCATCTTTTAACAGTTGATACATTATCAGGTTTTTGTTGAGAGCCGTTATAGCCCATGTTCCAGGGATTTGCTTTGAGCGTGTAAAGATCGAATATATCTCTGGTTAGCAGAAATCCAGAGTAGAATTTAATCCTGAGTATAACGATAAAGAAGTGACAATTTACTATTTTTGCTCCCAGAATGGACATGCAAAAAATAAGAAATTTCTGTATTATCGCCCATATTGACCATGGGAAAAGTACCTTGGCAGACCGTCTGCTAGAGCAGACCAAAACCGTCAGCGATCGCGAGATGCAGGCGCAGTTGTTGGACAATATGGACCTGGAAAGGGAGCGGGGAATTACCATTAAATCCCACGCCATCCAGATGAAATACACCTATAAAGGGGAAGAGTATACCCTCAACTTGATTGATACTCCTGGTCACGTCGATTTCTCCTACGAGGTATCACGCTCCATTGCGGCTTGCGAAGGCGCTTTGCTAATTGTCGATGCCTCTCAGGGGGTGGAAGCCCAAACCATCTCAAACCTTTATCTTGCCTTAGGGCATGATCTGGAAATTATTCCTGTCCTCAACAAAATCGATCTTCCAGGCGCTCAGCCCGAAGTGGTGGCGGATGAGGTCATGGATCTCATCGGCTGTGATAGAGAAGACATTGTCCTTGCCTCCGGTAAGGAGGGGTTGGGAATAGAAGATATCCTGAATGCCATTATCGAACGTGTGCCAGCACCCAAAGGAGATCCAGACGAGCCATTGCAGGCCATGATCTTTGACTCCGTTTACAACCCCTTTAGGGGGGTGGAGGTACTTTTCAGGATCTTCAACGGCACCATCCGAACAGGAGACAAAATTAAATTTGTCAATACTGGAAAAGAATATGATGCTGATGAAATCGGTATTCTAGGTATTCAACAAAAGCCCCAGGGAGCGCTCAGTGCAGGAAATGTGGGTTACCTTATTTCCGGTATAAAAGTAGCCAAGGAAGTCAAAGTGGGGGATACGATCACCCATGTAAAAAGACCATGTGCCCAGGCAGTTCAGGGTTTTGAAAATGTTAAACCCATGGTGTTTGCAGGGATATATCCCGTGGATACTACCGAATTTGAGGAACTGAGGGCTTCTATGGAAAAGCTGCAGCTCAATGATGCTTCCTTGGTATGGGAGCCGGAGACTTCAGCGGCCTTGGGATTTGGATTCAGATGCGGTTTCTTGGGGATGCTGCATATGGAAATTATTCAAGAGCGGCTAGAGCGGGAGTTCGATATGACAGTGATTACCACTGTGCCCTCCGTACAGTTTAAGGCTTTGATGAACAATGGGGAATACCAGTACATCAACGCGCCTTCCGATATGCCTGACCCCACCAAATATAAGCATATAGAAGAACCTTTTGTGAAGGCTTCGATCATCACTGCTGCAGAATATGTAGGTCCGGTGATCCAATTGTGTATGGAAAAAAGAGGGCAGATCAAAAATCAGGTGTACCTCACATCCGACCGGGTGGAACTGACCTTCGATATGCCACTGGCCGAAATTGTTTTTGACTTTTTTGACAAGCTTAAAACAATCTCTCGCGGCTACGCATCTTTGGACTACGAGTTGACAAACAGCCAAATTTCCAACATGGTAAGGCTGGATGTCATGTTAAATGGTGAGGTAGTGGACGCTTTATCAGCCATTGTTCATAGAGATAAAGCCTATGAATGGGGGAGAAGGCTTTGTGAGAAGCTAAAAGAGCTGGTACCAAGACAGATGTTCGAAATCGCTATCCAAGCCGCCATCGGTAGCAAGATCATTGCTCGTGAAACGGTCAAAGCCATGCGTAAAAACGTGTTGGCAAAATGTTATGGTGGCGATATATCTAGGAAGCGAAAACTGTTGGAAAAGCAGAAGAAGGGTAAGAAACGTATGCGACAGGTCGGCAATGTGGAGGTGCCACAAGAAGCATTTATGGCGGTGCTGAAGCTGGATTAAGAGAAGCCATAAAGCCCGCTGATCAACAAAATCAGATAGCTGGGAAATCAAACTTTGGTCATCCGTCTCCAGTCTTTGTCTTTCAACATCCCCTGTTTCAGTAGCGATGTCTAAACAAGAAAATGCAAGACTGCTGCGGAGTTTCATCATAAAAAGGAGTAAAAGATGCCAATCATTATAGACGGAAAGAAAACTTCCGAAGAAATAAAAAACGAGATTGCCCAAAGAGTACTGGAGATCAAGGCTGAGGGTGGAAAAATTCCCCACTTGGCTGCAGTATTGGTAGGCAACGATGGAGCTAGCCAAACCTATGTGGGAGCTAAAGTAAAAGCTTGCGAACAGGTCGGGTTTTCCTCCACATTAGTTAGGCTGGACGAGCATACTAGTGAGGAAGAGCTGCTGAAAACAGTAGAGGAGATCAATGAAAATCCAGATATCGATGGCTTGATTGTGCAACTGCCGTTGCCTAAGCATATCTCCGTAGAGAAGGTGACCAGCAAGATCAAGCCTGAAAAGGATGTGGATGGTTTTACACCTGCCAACGTGGGACGGATGGCATTGAATTGGCCTACTTATGTCGCTGCTACTCCTTTTGGAATTGTGGAGTTGCTGAAGCGGTATAAAATTGAAACCTCCGGCAAACATTGTGTCGTCATCGGGAGAAGTCATATCGTCGGATCTCCTATGAGTATATTGATGGCCAGAAATGATAACCCCGGTAACTGTACTGTTACCTTAACCCATAGCAGAACAAAAAATTTACCTGAAATTGCAAAGACAGCAGATATTTTAATTGTTGCACTTGGTAAACCCGGTTTTGTCACCGCTGATATGGTGAAAGAAGGTGCAGTGGTGATTGACGTGGGCATACATCGGATTGAAGATGCTTCCAAAAAGAGCGGTTTCCGTTTGGTGGGGGATGTCCAATTCGATGAGGTAGCGGCCAAGGCATCAGCCATCACGCCAGTACCTGGTGGCGTAGGCCCCATGACCATTGCTTCCCTGCTCTATAATACCTTGCTGTCGGCAGAGAAGAAAATATACAGCTGATAGTATTGCCTTTGTAGCAAAACAGAAGCCTCGGTGTTAAGCAAATCACTTTCGCCGGGGCTTTTGCTTTACTTAATATCGCAAACCCATGAGTGGCATGATCCATTAAATTCCTATTATGGATGATGTACTTCTCTTAACGAGAGGATTCAGGAAATTCCCTCCAAATTGACTATCTTTGCAGAACAATTATTTATTAGGCGGTTCAATCACCCGCATTAACAAAAATTAATATGGTATTAGAAGAGGCGGTAGCGCAGGGACTTAAGCTTCCCGTGATGGAAGCTTTTTACACAATTCAAGGAGAAGGTACCTTTACAGGTTACCCGGCGTATTTTATCCGATTGGGAGGTTGTGATGTAGGATGTGTGTGGTGTGATGTCAAAGAATCATGGGAGGCCGGCAGGTGGCCTGTTCAGTCAGTTGAAGAGATAGTGGGAGGTGCTTTGGCCTATCCCGGCCGATTAGTGGTCATAACGGGTGGTGAGCCTTTGATGTATCAGCTTGGACCCCTTACACAGCTTCTAAAGGAAAATGGCTTTACCATCAATATAGAGACTTCAGGAACCCACGAGTTTTCCGGAACCTTTGACTGGGTTTGTTTTTCCCCTAAAAAGTTCAAGCAACCACATCCTTCCATATACGAAAAGGCTGATGAGCTAAAAGTGGTTGTGTTTCACAAGAGTGATTTTGCCTTTGCATCGCATCACGCTTCCTTGGTGCGTCCAGCATGCCGCAAGCTGCTGCAGCCGGAATGGAGCAAGGCGCATGTTTTCACAAATCTTATTATAGACTATGTAAAAAGCCATCCTGATTGGCAAATTTCCCTGCAAACTCATAAATTTATGGATATCCCCTGATCTATGAGAAAAGTACTCCTGTTGCTTTGCCTTTTCCTAACAAGTATAAGCCTATCCGCGCAGGAATATTCTATTATTGACAGAAGAGCGATCAAGCTTCATGAAGAAGCTGAAGAATTGGTCAAGGCACGACGCTATGATGAAGCGATAGAAAAATACCAAGCTTCGTTTGAAAGAAGCGTTGACTTTTTTGAATCCTATATAAAAATGTCGCAGTTGCTGCTTACAAGGGGTGATCACGACAAGGCATTGGAAATTGCAGAACGGGGCGCCCGGCGGGTAAAAGCGGGTAACAACCGCTTTGCCGGAGAGTTTGGTTGGCTCATCACCAACATTTACGTGCAATCAGGTGCTTTTGATCTTGCGCTCCAAAAAATGGCAGCAACAGAACCCCTACTGAGCCCTGAATTTCTGCAATCAACCTACTACCGATCGCTCAAAAAGAAGCTGGACTTTATAAAAAGGGAACTGCAAAATCCGAAAAATATTACCAAAGAGCGATTACCGGCTCCCCTCAACCAGTTTACATTGCAGTACTTTCCTGTCCTAACCGCGGATAGCAAAAAGATTCTGTTTACAAAAAGGGATGGGCTCAACAATTATGAGCATGAAGATATCTATGTATCCTATTATGAAGATGAGGGCTGGGCTGAGCCTGTACCTATCGATTCATTCTTAAACACCCGGTATAACGAAGGGACATGTACGATTTCCGCCGATGGCAATATTCTGATTTATACTTCCTGTGACGCTCCAGATTCCTTTGGAAGCTGTGATCTTTATATCACCTATAAAGTCAACGGGAAATGGCAGAAGGCAGCCAACATGGGAAAAACCATTAACTCCAGGTTTTGGGATTCCCAACCCTCGCTGTCTGCGGATGGAAGTATGCTTTTCTTTTCCTCCAACCGAAGGGGAGGCTATGGTGGCAATGATATTTGGTACTCTAGGCGTATGCCTGATGGCAATTGGTCAGAGGTCAAGAATGTGGGTGATGTGATCAATACGGATAAAGACGAAGTTTCCCCCTTTATTTACTTCAACAACGAGCAGCTTTTTTTTGCCTCTGATGGTCATATGGGATTTGGGGGCAAAGATCTATTCATGTCAAAAATTGTAAATGGTGAATTTACAAAACCGGTGAATTTAGGGTATCCTATTAATGACCACCAAGATCAGCTAGCATTATTTATCACGGCGCAACAGGATTATGCCTATTACACTGAAAACACCTACCATGAGGGTAGAGTGGATAGCTCCCTGCTCTATCGGTTTAACTTTCCTCAGGAAATTGACTTAGGAGAAAAACTGATAATTACCCAAGGAAAAGTCATCAACACCAAAACCAAAGAGCCATTGGATGCGCGGTTATCTTTGGTAAGCTTGGACAATGATAGCACCCTCTATCAATTTCGATCGGATGGTGAATCTGGGGCTTTCATTATGATTTATCCGGATAAAACCTTTTCTGGTTTATATGTGGAAAAGCCGGGCTTTGTACCAAAGATCTATAATGTGGAAAAAGACAGCTTGAAAAACATCAACAATATGCAGATCGAACTTTCTCCAGCGGTAGCGGGAGAGCAGTTTATATTTGAAAATGTGTTTTTTGATTTTGATCAAACAGAATTAAAACCCGAATCCCAAAGTTCGTTGAAACGGCTGTACAATTTTTTGACAGAGAATCCCAAATTGTCCATTATGATTACCGGGCATACCGACAATGTAGGCAATGCTGCATATAATCAAAATCTGAGTTTACGGCGGGCAGAGAGTGTACAGGCTTTCTTAGAGGAACAGGGAATTGCTCCCGATCGATTGCAGGTCAAAGGGATGGGAGATCAACAGTCGCTCAAGCCAAACGACAGCGAAGAGAACCGCGCTTTTAACCGCAGGATAGAAATCGTTTTGAAATAATTTTTTCCCTTCTGAAATTTCTTTTTTATTGTATTTAAACCGTTCTAAAACGTAACTTAGCTACTGGTCAGCCAAAGGCTGATATTGGTGAACCTTGAGGATATGGTATGAATAAACATATACTGTTGGGGCTATTGATAAATTTGATATGCCTATGTTCTCTTGCACAGGGAACGGTTTCCGGAACAGTAAGTTCTTCTGAAGATGGTATGCCCATCCCTGGGGTGACGGTAATGGTAAAGGGAACAATCATTGGTACTGCCACAGATATTGATGGACGGTACTCCATTAATGTGTTGGAAGAAGATGACGTGCTGGTTTTCAGTTTTGTGGGGATGACAACACAGGAGGTGGCTGTCAATGGCCGCTCGGTCATCAATGTTTTGATGGAACCTGAAGTGGCCTCACTGACAGAAGTTGTGATCACCGCTTACGGCGACCAAACCAGAAGGGAGCTGACCGGTACTATCTCATCGATCAAAGGCGAAGTTTTCCAGGATTTGCCCCTCCAGTCCTTTGACCGAGCCATGCAGGGAAGGATAGCCGGCGTTCAGGTGACTTCCCATAGTGGCCAACCCGGTGGGACCCTGCGTGTTCAGGTGCGGGGGCTGGGTTCTGTCAATGCCGGCACGGAGCCATTGTACATTGTCGATGGGGTGCAGATATCTCCTGCTGGACTTTCAGGCCAAGGTTCTCAAAACGCTCTTGCTTCCATCAATCCTAATGATATTGCCTCCATAGAAGTGCTAAAGGATGCAGCTTCTGCCTCTATCTATGGCGCACAGGCGGCCAACGGGGTGGTATTAATCACCACCAAAAGAGGAGGGAATGAAAGAACCAAATTGCGGCTTTCGGTGCAGGAAGGAATCGTGGAACCTTTGAAGCTATACGACGTGATGAATGCCAATCAACTCGCATCAATAAAACGACAAGCATACATTAACGCCGGTTTGGACCCCAAGGATGCTGAAGCCATATACGGCAGTCCAGGGGATAGAGAATTAACCAATACAAATTGGGTTGATGCCATGTACAGAACCGGCCGGCTAAGCATCTATGACCTGTCCATGTCAGGAGGGGATGAAAAGACCCAATTTTATCTCTCAGGTTCGCATACCTACCATCAGGGACAAGTGATCCAATCCGACTATACCCGAAGTACGGGGAGGCTAAACCTTAGCCATAAGCCCCTGACCCATCTCACGGTCAATGCAAACCTTTCCTTGTCCCGACAGGTTACCAATGGCTCAATTGAACGGGGAAACTATGTCAACAGTCCATTTGTCTCGGCCTACTTGGCGCGCCCCAACCTGCCTATATACAATGAAGATGGCATTTTCGCTCCTTATCCCAATGCGCATTTGCTAGGTTATAATATTGTGCAAGGGGTTCACCAAGAACTAAGACGTGGGACTTCCTATCAGTCGGTGTCAAATATCCAGCTGACCTATCAGATTTTACCATGGTTTGGTGTAACAGGCTTTGCTGGCATTGATTTCGCCGACAATAAAGATGAAAACAATCGTCCCTCTACTATCCCTGCTTTTGCAAGCTATGGCGGCTCCTCTTATTATAGCGATAGCCGGCTGTTGAACACCAATGCTAATGGCAATTTTAATTTTAACCACCGTTTTAATGAGCGGCATACCATCACCGGTATTCTCGGTTATGAATACAAGTTTTCCAACCGTGAACTTACGTCAGCAGAAGGAAGAGGCTTTCCAAATCCAGTATTAAGGTACTTACAGAATGCCGCCGTACCTTATTCCGTGGGTGGCTTTTATACGGAATATAAGCGAGCTGGCTTCTTTGGTCAAGCTAGATATGACTATGACGATCGCTATACAGCAGAAATAACGGTGAGGAGAGATGGCTCATCCCGTTTTGGCTCCAATAAGCAGTGGGGTACTTTTGGTGCGGTATCCGGGGGGTGGAGGCTGTCCTCTGAGTCTTTTTTGCAGGATGCTTCATGGATTGATAACCTCAGAGTGCGTGCTTCTTACGGGATTACCGGCAACTCCGACATCGCGGATTTCCAATCCCGTTCTTTAGTCGGCACTGGTGGGCAATATTTAGGCTATGGGGCACTGCGATATGTTCAATTAGGCAATGACCTTCTCACTTGGGAAGAATCTATTACTACCAATTTGGGGGTCGATGGAACATTTTTTAACGGGCGTATTATAGCCACTGCCGATGTTTGGCGAAAAGATTCTAATAAACTTTTGTTTGATACACCACTTCCAATTGATTCAGGCTTTGGGACGATTATAAGAAATGCAGGTAAGTTAAGAAACCAAGGGATCGATTTGGATATTCAGACGACAAACCTGGTCCTCGGCAGGTTCAAATGGACCACTAGCTTCAACACTTCCATTTTCTCCAACGAATTGCTGGAGTTATATGATGGTTTGGACAGCGTTGGGACGGACCTGATCGTAGGAAAGCCGATCGAATTTTATTATGCCTATGAATATGCTGGAGTTAATCCGGCGAATGGCTCTCCCATGTACTACGACAAAAACGGCGAGTATACCTACACCGTCTCGGATGAAGATCGCCGCTATATAGGCAGTGCTCTACCTTGGAACTATGGAGGCCTGTCCAATACCTTAACTTATGGTCCGGTTTCTTTGGAGGTGTTTATTCAATACCAATACGGCAATTTGGCTTTCAACCAAGATTTGTATAACCTTGCCCAAGCCGGTTCTATAGGCCAGGATAATCAGACGGTGGACCAACTTAATTTTTGGCGAACTCCGGGTCAAATCACCAATACGCCAAAGCCTTATGAAGGAGGTAATATCCCTGGACATTCGGGATATCAGCAATTTTCTACCCGATTGTTGTCCGATGGCAGCTACATCCGTTTGAAGCAAGTAACCTTAAACTATGCGCTACCCTTTCAGCTGCTGCGTAAAGTAGGTATGCAACAAGGAAATATCTATGTGCAGGGGATTAACCTGTGGACCTTTACCAAATACAACGGTCTTGATCCCGAAGTAAACTCCGTTGGTGCCAGCACCTACGGTGCTTATCCAAGCTCCCGTCAACTTACTGCTGGTATTAATTTCACCTTTTGACGCATATGTATAAGAGACTATCGATAATATTATTGCTGCCTTGTTGCCTATGGATGATGGTGGCATGTACCGACTTAGAGACTTCACCTCGTCAAAGCATTACTCCTGATATAGCCCTTGCTGACATTGCCGGGTATGAATCCTTGGTATTTTCCATGTACAGCCGTGCCGTAGGGTTCAATTATTATGGACAAACCATGATGATCGCCCCGGAGATATTGGCTGATAACTTGAAAATAATAGCCAATACAGGCCGATATACTGGACAGGAAGCGAATGCTGATCGGGAGCATATTGATATTTGGAATGGTAATGTTTGGGGAGGAATCAATGATGCCAATATGATCATTGCAGGGATTGATGACGAAGCGGTGACAGGGGATGAAGACTGGAAAAAAATAATTAAGGGAGAAGCTTATTTCATGCGGGCTTTATTTTATTTCGACCTGTGCAGAGTGTATGGTTACGAGCCTGGTAGGGAGGTAGATAATTTTAATCTCGGCCCTATATTAAGATTAGAACCAACCACCAAAGCTTCAGATGCTGATTTTCGTGCACGAGCTACCAATGTGGAGGTATATGAGCAGATAGAACAAGACCTTCTCAATGCCATAGACTTATTACCTTATTCTACTATGGGAAGAGCTCCCTCAGAAACGGAATTCGGAGTTTACCGCGCCAACTGGGCAGCCGCTCTTACTTTGCTATCACGGTTGTACTTATATTGGGATAGGATGCCAGAGGCTGAGGCTGCTGCTACTGCCGCGATGCGGATCTTAGGCTTATCCAATAATGGGGTAGGCCTGGTACCCGCCAATGCTTATGTAGATGCCTTTTCTACTGCCCCTCATCCGGAGTCTATTTTTGAACTTGAGGTACGGGCAGTGGATTGGAACAGTGTGGACGGGGTTAACAATTCGCTTAATTCGCTCACCTCTAACTCCAACGCGGCCGCACAATTTGTCGTAGCAGCGTCGGATGAATTAATCAACACTTATGAGGAGGGCGATGTCCGAAAAAGCACATGGCGCGAGACGACTGCTGAGGGCGTGGTGGGAACAGTATATGCGAGTAGGAAATGGACTGGTTTTAAAGGTGATTTTTTAGAAAACCTACCACTTATGAGGGCCTCCGAGCTTTATCTAATTAGAGCGGAGGCACGATATGCCACCAATCCTGCTGGAGCTAGGTCTGATCTGAACGCGTTACGTTCCCGTAGGGGACTAGGACCTGTTGACCCAGTCTTGACCGGACAAGCCTTGCTGAACAGGATACTCATCGAGCGACGGCTCGAGTTCGCTTTGGAAGGGCATCGGTTTTTCGATCTTAAGAGAAATGCCAGAAACATTTCCAAGCACGGGTCCTTTCTGGAAGTGCCTTATACAGATTACCGGATCCTTTCTAATATTCCCCTACGTCAGGTAGAACTTAACCATCTTTTGGTCCAAAATCCTGGGTATTAGACATCAATCACGCTATGACAAAGAAGTACACGAAATTCTTTTTGGCAATGATGGCTGTGTTGGTCAGCATCTCGGGATGCATGGAAGATTCCGGCTTTAAAATCATGTGGGAAGGCCGTGAAGTGGAGTTTGAAGCGGCTTCCTTACCCAACAAGGCCTTTACCACGGTGGTGTTCCAAGACAACAGCCAAAATAGCAAAATGGATCTGACACTGCTGCGCATCAATCTTGTAGGAGCACAAATCAGTGAGGAAATCCAACTTACCATTGGGGTAGACCCTTCGTCAACTGCGGTACAGGGTGTACATTACCGCCTAGAGCAGACGTCGGTGACCCTAGCTCCCAATACCAGCTTTGTGGATCTTCCGGTGCAAATTCTAACAGCTAATCTCGCTACTGACGAGACGCCTGACTTGGTGTTAAATATTATTGATGCTGACGGGGTAAAAGTAAGTGCTAATTATGGTTCTGTGACCCTGCGGATCAGGTTGGCTTGCGCGTCAGACTTAGCAGGCACCTATAGGACTGTAAACGTGGGAACTGGTGGTACATTAAATTATCAAGTCACCATTACAGAAATTGAGCCTTTAACCTATCGAATTTCGGATATTACAGGAGGCCTGTATTCGCTTGTGTATGGAGCAGAAGACAATCCGGCCGTGTTCACGGATCTATGCGGGGAGCTAACGATCTTTGATCAACCCGATGTCGTGTTCGGGAACGATAAGTTTAATGGAAGCGGTCGGGTAAATGCCGACGGAACAATTGTGATTTCTTGGAGAAATGAAAATGAAGAAAGCGGGGTGACCACGCTGACGCCAATAATCTAATGGCTAGGGTATGATGAAGCAGATAGTAATCCTTGCGTTATGCGTCCTGAGTATCTTTGGGCTTAGCATCATGGCAGCTGCCCAAGACAAAAGTTTGCTTGAGGAACGGCAGACCATTCTAAATCGCATACGGCAGGATGCTCAACGCTTGATGACCAATCAGGCTGAACGAAAGAGACTAAGTGAACAGCATGGCTTTCCGCTGATCCTTTCGCTGCAAGACCAAAAGACGGCAGTTTTTCAATATATGGATGCCGCAGGAAAGCCTGTGTATTATACCACCTTCAACGTAAATGCCGCGCGTACTACTGGAGCCTCTTCTCTACAAGCAGGAGGTGAATTGGGATTGGACTTGCGAGGCAAAGGCATGGTGTTAGGCATCTATGACCAAACCCGTCCAAAAGCGAACCACCGGGAATTTGGCACCCGCGTCACACAAATCGACGGATCTACAGAAGTGTTGAGCAATCACGCAACGCACGTAACAGGGACCTTATTGGCTACTGGGCTCAACAGCAATGCAAGAGGCATGGCAAACGAGGCTACTGGCTGGGCATTCAACTGGGACGGGGATATTTCCAAAATGATCCAAAACGGCTATGATCCTGACCTGAGGCCGGGGGGGCATCTAATCTCTAACCATTCTTACGGAAACTTGGTGGGCTGGTACCAACACGCCAACGGTAACTGGGCTTGGGCAGGCAACGAAAGTATCAACAACCGAGAGGACTACCGATTTGGCTTTTACACCTCCAAAACCCAGCAGATCGACGATTTGGCCTTTGCCAAACCTTATTATACCATTGTTTGGGCTGCTGGCAACGATCGGAATGATGTCGGCGATGGGAGCAAAAATCCTGACGGTCCGGAGGATTCAATTGGACCAGAAGGCGTCGCAAAAAATAGCTTCACCATTGGGGCAGTCAATGAGGTCATCAACTACCAAAATGCCGATGACGTTGTGATGAGCCCTTTTTCGAGTTGGGGACCAGTGGATGATGGAAGAATTAAGCCTGACTTGGTTGCGATGGGGGTAAATGTATTTAGCGCATCGATTACTGATGATCAAACGGACAGCTATACCAGCATGAGTGGCACCTCGATGGCCGCTCCTAATGCCACCGGCACGCTGTTTTTGTTGCAGGAATTATACCACGGGAGAAATGCCGGAAAATACATGCGCTCTGCAACACTAAAGGCCTTGGCAATACATACCGCCAAAGAGGCAGGAGCAAGTCCTGGTCCTGATTATCGCTTTGGATGGGGTTTGTTGGATGCGAAAGCAGCTGCAGGAATGATTATAAATGAAAACGGTAGTTCTGTGATGATCCGCGAACTCGTGTTGGACAACAAAGGTGAATTTGAATTCGAATTTATCGCTGACGGAGTCCAGCCTATTAAAGCGACCATAGCATGGACGGATCCCGCAGGCACGCCGCCAGCACCTTCACTCAATCCAAGGGATTTGATGCTGGTGAATGATCTTGATCTGAGGATTTTTGATGAGGATGGGAAAGAGCATTTTCCCTATACTTTAGATCCCAGAGAAGGTGCTACGGCGCGGGCTGTTAATGATAGGGACAATTTCCGGGATAACGTAGAGCAGGTATTCATAGCCTCACCTGCATCCAAGAAATATACATTGCGCGTCAGCCATAAGGGCAATTTGAAAAACAATCTACAGTCCTTCAGCTTGATACTCAGTGCGGGCATTTCTGATGGTCAGGATAAAACCTTGTACTGGATAGGTCGGGACGGCAATTGGAATTCCCCTAACAACTGGTCCCTGGAGAGCAATGGGAGCAGCGCTGGTCTGATTCCAGACGCAGGAACCCGTGTTGTATTTGATCAGTCTGTTTCATCTGCATTGAACGTGAACCTCGAGGAAGATGCTGAAATTTTCAGCTTGAACTTCTTTGGATCGGCACCTATTGAGTTAGACTTGAAGAGCAACACCTTGTCGATACGGGGCGGAATAAGAGTAAGTAATCCAATTGCCGCAATTAACAATGGGGAGCTGAAGTTTAGCACAGAGAGCAACGCCGGAAATATTATTGACTTGGGAGCTACAGTACTCAAAAATGTAGAACTACTGGTCACTTCAGGGCGATGGAGAATGGTATCTGCCGGAGTAATGGACCGGCTGAGGGTAATTAGCGCTTCAGTTGATTTGGATCTTCTGGACCTGCAAGTGAATGAATTGCTATTGGAAAATGGGTCAACGCTGCTGGGAAGCGTTAGGAGCATAAGTTTCCGAGAAAAGATCGCGGTTGATCGCAGCGCTGCATTGGAGGTTTTGCCTGCCTTCCACTTCGTCGGTCAAGAGGGCATGTTTTCCGACTTCACCCGCAGTCGAGTGACCTTGATTAATGATGGGGGAAGGCTGCAGATAGAAGCTTCCGGCAGTTTTGATATACTCCAATTGTTGAAAGGAGAAACAGTGCTGGAGCAAAAGATTACGGTTAGCCGCATTTTAGACATTAATGCAGGTACAGTGTTGAATTTGCTAACTGACCATCAGCTAGAGGTAACGGAACTGATCAGACAGGAAACTACTATTGGCGATCCAGCAACGATCACGGCATCTTCAAAGGGGATTCTTAAGCATGATATCTATAAAAAGTATTGCTTCGAAAAAATAAATATTCGAAATGTGGACTTAACGGGTGATGCAGTCATCAACCTAGGTTCGGCTGCGCAAGTTATCAATAGTTCCAAATGGTTGACCCTTAATTGCTCTCAGGTATTATTTGTCAATTTTGAGGTCAATTACAGCTGTGCGGGTGCCTTGGCGGAATTTGTCAATACCACTGAAGGGCCAGCGACCAGCTATGAATGGGATTTTGGTACAGTAGGCAGTTCCACGCAAATAGATCCTTCGATCATATTCCCGCGTGCAGGACTTTATCAGGTGAAGCTAACGGCTATTCGTGGAAATGAACGCGTCACACATGCGAAGGAAGTGATGATCGGCGATAACCCATTAAAGGAGCCTAGTATAGTGGTGAATGGGACGATTTTAACTTCTCTTGTACCAGCCAGTAGCTATCAATGGTATCGCGACGGGCAAAGAATAGAAGGAGCAAAAGACAGATCCTACCAAGCCGAAGAAGAGGGTGCTTATCAAGTCGCTATAGAAAGCGAAACCTGTAATAGAATTTCGGAAGCGGTAGTGATTTCCGGAATGCCCGACCAGCTACCGTTGGCCAACTACGGTTATTTTATAGGACCGAATCCTGTTTCGGAAAGATTGAACATAAATATCACCAATGATTATGCGGGAGAGGTAGTTTTGGAATTTTACAGTACAAGTGGCACATTAATAGCCAAAACCACGCTTTATAAGCAGCGAACTGAGCTTGTCAAAGATGTACCGCTTGCCTTTCGCCCAGGATTATATATTATGCTCATCAAGACCGGGGATATGGTGTTGCCTTACCGGTTGATCAAGCAATAGCGAGTGCTAGCATCTTGAACGTATGATCTTTTCTTTCGCGCTTTTTATGTAACTTTGCGGCGGAAAGCGTGAAGGTAATGATACACATTAGCAGGAAAGAGCATTTTAATGCAGCACATAAACTCTGGAATCCTAAGTGGACAGAGGAAAAAAACAAAGAAGTCTTCGGCCCTTGTGCGAATGTCAACTGGCATGGGCATAATTTTGAGTTAATTGTGACAGTTAAAGGTTTACCTGATCCGGATACAGGATTTGTGGTTGACCTAAAGCAACTCAGTACTTTGATCCGACGGGAGGTTATTGATAAAGTGGATCACAAAAACTTAAATGTGGATGTTGAGTTTATGCAGGGTAAAATGGCAAGCTGCGAAAACCTGGTAATGGAGTTTTGGAAGATCTTGGAACCCTCTATCAAAAAAATTACTCCCTATGGCGGGTTGTACAAATTGACACTATACGAGACGCCTCGAAATTTCGTGGAATATTTTGGGGAGTGAGGCATTATCTCTTAATGTAAAGGCATTCGCCACTTATTCTTTTTTGGATGTGGTCAGTTTTACTTCTTAAGCAAGCTTTATCACATTGATCCGTTAACAGCCCATACACCACAAACTGCCCATGAAATATTACCTTATAGCCGGAGAGCGGTCTGGAGATCTTCATGCCGCCAATTTAATACATGCCTTAACAGAATTAGATCCACAGGCGGAATTTCGGGGAATGGGAGGAGATTATATGGAGCGAGAGGGTTTGTCATCTGCTGTGCATTACAATGAATTAGCGGTGATGGGTTTTGTAGAGGTGGTAATGGGATTTAGAAAGGTATATCACACTTTTTCATTGATCAAACAGGACTTGTTGGCGTACCGCCCTGATGCGTTAATTTTAGTGGACTATGGTGGCTTTAACATGAAGGTGGCAAAATTTGCCAAGGCTAAGGGCATTCCGGTACATTATTACATTCCACCAAAGGTGTGGGCATGGAACCAAAAAAGGGCTTACACGCTCAAAAAAAATGTAGATCACCTATATTCTATCCTTCCCTTCGAAAAAGCGTTCTTTCAACAGTTTGACTGGGATATTCATTATGTGGGCAATCCACTCTTGGATGAGATTGCGAAATTTGAACCCCATCCCTTTTTTCACCAAAAGAATGAACTCAGTTATAATCCCATTATAGCCTTGCTTCCAGGAAGTAGAAAGCAAGAAGTGGAAAAAATGTTGGATGTGATGTTACAGATAGCGCCACAATATGCTCATAGCCAATTCATTATTGCAGGCGTACGCAATCTTAATCCGCAAATTTACAAGCAAGCAGAAGCATCAGGTATTAAGGTGATTTTTGATCAAACCTACGATCTGCTTCATCACGCCAATGCGGCAATCGTCACGTCAGGGACAGCAACCTTAGAAACCGCCTTGTTTGGAGTTCCTCAGGTTGTGGTATATAAAACCAGCAGCATCAGCTATCACATAGCCAAACGTCTGATTAAGGTGCCTTATATATCTTTAGTCAACCTCATTGCTGGAAAAGAGGTGGTGAAAGAGTTAATCCAAGAGGATTATAGCGTAGAGAAGGTAAAGACGGAGTTGAATGCTATGCTAGGTTATGCGGATAGGAAGAGCGCCATCAAAACAGGTTATGCCTTAGTAAAAGCGCGTCTGGGAGAAAACAGCGCCTCTAAACAAACCGCCAGTCTCATCTTCGATTCTCTCAGACAGGCATGATCAACATTCCGGCAAACTGACGGGGATATTTACCGCCAAGCCACCTTCCGACGTCTCTTTGTATTTTTCATTCATATCTTGTGCGGTTTCCCACATCGTCTTGATGACGTCATCCAAGGTTACTTTGGCTTTACTTGGATCACTTTGAAGCGCCAGGTGACTTGCTGTAATTGCTTTCATAGCTCCCATAGCGTTACGTTCAATGCATGGTATTTGTACCAGTCCGCCTACCGGATCACAGGTCATTCCCAGGTGATGTTCCATGGCGATCTCTGCAGCCATCAAAGATTGTTCTACTGTACCTCCCAAACATTCGGTAAGCGCTGCTGCTGCCATAGATGAAGAAACGCCGATTTCCGCTTGGCAGCCTCCCATTGCCGCCGAAATCGTCGCTCCCTTTTTGTAATAGGAGCCGATCTCTCCTGAGATAAGCAAAAACTGAAGGATTTTATCCGCATCGATGCGTTTGTGGCAGAAGCATAGGAAATAAAGCAGCACCGCTGGTATTACTCCCGCTGCACCATTTGTCGGAGCCGTAACCACCCTACCAAAGGCAGCGTTTTCTTCGTTAACGGCAATGGCCAAGCAACTCACCCAGGTGAGCACATCTTGAAACTTAGGCTGCCCTTGGATGATGATTTCCAACCATTCCTCAACTCCTGTATAGGTGGCATTTCCAATGAGTTGTTGGTGCATTACAGGAGCTCTGCGCGCGACATTTAAACCTCCGGGAAGTTGGCCTGACGCATGACAACCCCTATATGCACAAAGTTTCATTTCCTGCCAAATTCTTAACAGGCCTCCGCGTATGGCCTCAGGGCTCCTCCAAACTTTCTCGTTTTCCCACACTAATCCAGCAATACTTTTTCCAGTAGCTTCACATTGCTGAAGGAGATCTTGAGGTTGTCCACAAGGAAAAGGGAGATCCACCGCATGCTTGGGATTAAGGGTTTCCCCTTCCTTTACCACAAAGCCACCACCTACAGAGTAAAAGGTTTCGCTAAAAATTTGTTCATCGTGAAAAACGGCGGTTAAGGTCATCCCGTTGGGGTGGTAGGGGAGGTTTTCTTTTTTGTGAAAATAAATGGCCCGCTGGGGGTCGAAATGTAATGCATACTGACCCTGAAGCAGCAGCTTTTTGTCTGCACTGATAGCGGCAACCTTTGAAAATATGGTATCTGTGTCCACTGTTTCTGGATCTTCTCCCAATAAGCTTAAAAGAATGGCTGTGTCCGTACCATGACCTTTGCCGGTTTTTGCTAAGGAGCCATATAGGTGAATTTCTACTGCCTTCACCGTATACAGGGCTGCGGTTCGCTGAAGTTCAACGATAAATCTCTGCGCGGCTCTCCATGGCCCCAAAGTGTGTGAACTTGAAGGTCCCACCCCAATTTTTAAAATATCGAATACGCTAATCTGTTCCGCTTGAGCCATTGCCTGTTATTTTTCTGCCACGAATTTAAGCTTTTAGGAATTGTTTATGATCAAGACATCTTCTTCCTTCGTACTTTACTACAAAAGATAGACCTATGAGCGCTTCTATTCAATATCAAAAGTTAACATTATCAGATCTTCCAGCATTGCAAGCCCTGATCAGCCTTTACGAGGATGTTTTCGAAATGCAACCTTGCCCTTTGCCGGGAAGGGGTTATCTTCAGAAACTGCTGCAAAGGGAAGGACTGGTCTTTTTTGTAGCATTGCAGGGCGAAGAGGTGGTAGGTGGTCTTACCGCCCATGTGCTTCCTTCGGTGTATTATGAATCTGCTGAGCTGTATATTTACGATTTGGCAGTGAAGGCAGCCTATCAGAGGCAGGGGATAGGTAAGCAATTGGTGACTGCCTTGATAGATTATGGCAAACAACAGGGATACCGAGAGGTCTTTGTACAGGCTGATGTCATTGACCAGCATGCCCTGGATTTTTATAAGGCCACGGGCGGTAATCCCGAAGAGGTAGTACATTTTACTTACCCATTGGCATAAAAAAACACCCCGAGAAAAGCCAGTTGGCCTTCCCGAGGTGAAAAATATCAGCTTAAATCAACAAGTACTTAGGCAACTTGTAGCTTTTTAAACTTCGACTTATCGAATTGGTTCTGCGCATACTCCCGATCGATAACCAACTCTTTGACGGTGTCATCAGAAGGAAGTTCGTACATCGCATCGGTAATGATAGCTTCGCAAATAGCGCGTAGACCCCGTGCGCCCAGGTTAAATTCAACTGCTTTATCTACGATGTAATCGATGCCGTCTTCTTCAAATGTAAGCTTGACACCCTCCATTTCCATCAGCTTGATATATTGCTTGGTCAATGCATTTTTTGGTTCTGTCAAAATGCTCTTAAGCGTAGCCTTGTCCAATGGATCCAAGTGCGTCAATACCGGAAGCCTCCCTATGAGTTCGGGAATCAAACCAAAGGCCTTGAGATCTTGGGCTGTCACATACTGCAACAGGTTGTTTCTGTCCACAAAATCGTGCTCGGCTTTTTTGCTGAAACCCAGCGGTTGCGTATTTAATCTGCTAGCAATATGTCTGGAAATGCCATCAAAAGCTCCGCCACAGATGAAGAGGATGTTTTCGGTATTTAAAGCAATCATTTTTTGATCCGGATGCTTTCGTCCTCCTTGTGGTGGTACATTGACGACGGTCCCCTCAAGTAGTTTTAGCAGCGCCTGCTGCACCCCTTCGCCGCTTACATCACGTGTGATGGAAGGATTGTCGGATTTTCTGGCAATTTTGTCCAGTTCATCAATATATACAATACCTCTTTCAGCTGCTTCCACATTGTAATCAGCTGCCTGTAATAAACGGGTAAGAATGCTTTCCACATCTTCTCCCACATATCCTGCTTCTGTCAAAACAGTAGCATCTGCAATGCAAAAGGGAACCTCCAGTGTCTTGGCCAGTGTCTTAGCCAAATAGGTCTTGCCAGTACCCGTGTCACCCACCATGATGATATTGGATTTTTCAATCTTGATTTCATCTTCTGTATTGGCTTTTTGATCCAACCTTTTGTAGTGGTTGTAAACGGCCACAGCAAGCACTTTTTTAGCCTCGTGCTGTCCTATGACATATTGGTTCAGATATGCTGTAAGTTCCTTAGGCTTTTTAAGCTTGAACTTGGGGCTCTTTTTGTTCTTCTTCGTCTTGTCCTCTTCAGCAAGGATTTGATGTGCCTGATCGATGCAGAAATTACAGATATGCGCTGAAATCCCTGATACCATCAATCCCACATCCTTTTTGTTCCTTCCGCAAAAGGAGCAGGTAACTTGCGCCATTATTTATTTTTTACGTGTCAACACTTCATCTATCAGACCATATTCCTTGGCCAGCTCTGCCCGCATCCAGAAATCGCGGTCAGAATCTTTTTCTATCTGCTCTATGGATTTACCGCTATGGTGAGCGAGGATTTCATATAGTTCCTTCCTCAACTCAAGGATTTGCCTAACGGAGATCTCCATATCGGATGATTGCCCCTGCATACCGCCTGAAGGCTGATGAATCATCACCCGGGCATGGGGAAGAGCAGCTCTCTTGCCCGCAGCACCACCAGCAAGCAGCACGGCTCCCATGGAAGCAGCCAATCCAGTACAGATAGTACCTACTTCAGGCCCAATATATTGCATGGTGTCATAAATGCCTAAACCGGCGTAGACAGATCCTCCGGGGCTGTTGATATATAGCAAAACGTCTTTTTTAGAGTCAGTAGACTCTAAAAATAACAGTTGGGCGGTAATAATGTTAGCAATATGGTCGTCTACTTGTGTACCCAAGAAGATGATCCTGTCCATGATCAGTCTCGAGAACACGTCTATTTCCCTAAAATTCGTCGGTCTTTCCTCAATCACCGCACGGGTCATGTTTTCGACATGTTGGGTATATTGGTCAAAGGCCAGGCCGTTAACACCTCTATGGTGTACGGCAAACTTTCTGAATTCTTCTTTATTAATCATGTTCGGTTTTTTGAGTGATACAAAAATAAAAAAAGCCCTTATAAAAGGACTTTTCTATAACGATTAAATGGAACAATTAGTTTTCCAAAAGCTTCTTAAACTCTTCAACGCTTAGTTTTTCTTCCTTAATGCTGATTTTTTCTCGTACAAAATCGAGCACTTTATCATTTTGCGCCGAGGTATGCATCTGCATGTAGTTCTGTCCGTCTTTTCCTTGAAGGTAGTTTTGAGCAAACATATCCATGCTATCCTCCATTTGAGAACCCAAGCCAGAAGCGCCGAGCTGCTCGCGAATCATTTCTTTGGTTTTCTCGATGATCTCTTCATGCTCCACCTTCAGGTCGTTTTCCTCAGCAATCTTGTTAGCGATCAAGGTCCAAGTCATTTGCTTGGCATAAATCGGATATTCTTTTTCAATATCCTCTTCTGTCACCTTGCCTTCGTTGGTTCTCAGCAACCACTCTTTCAAAAATGCTTCAGGAAGTTCAATTTTGGCGTTTTCAACCAAGGCGTCTTTGATCTTTTCTTCAGAATAAACTTTGGCTTCTTTGTTATAGTTGCCTTGAAGGATTTCCTTGGCTTTGTTGAAGAATTCTTCTTCAGAAGATACTTGCTCTGGACCAAACACCTTGTCAAAAAACTCTTGATTCAGCTCGGCATCTTCAGTTCTGTTGATATTCTGAACGGTAAAAGTAAATTCACCGGAAACATTGGCGGCTTCCTCTTCGGAAAGGTTGAGTACGTCAGCGAGATCTTCTTTAATCGCAGCTTTGGGATCAAAGGTAACCTCATCACCTTTCTTCAAACCAACAAACTTCTGTACGGCATCTTCGCTTACCTTGGAAAGCGGTAGGGATAAGGTTTTTTCAATAGATCCGTCTGCTGATTTTAGATCACCATAGATGAAGTCATTTTCTTGGCTAACCTCTGGATTGGTCATCTTGCCATACTGACGGCGAAGGTTGCTGATCGCATCGTTGACTTCTTTTTCATCAACCTCTAGGGTATAGGTGGTAGCCTCAACGGATTCATCGACCTTAACTTCTAAGTTTTCGAGAAAACCTATCTTGTATTCGAATTCGAATTCTTTTTGTTTCTTCCAGTCAATGCCTTCAGCTGATTCCAACACAGGAAGGGGTTCACCTAAAATCCTCAGCTCTTGCTGCTTGATATAATCATTCAAAGAGGTGGATAGGATATTGTTGATTTCATCTACCAATACAGAGGTGCCGTATAGATTTTTGACCATTGCAATAGGTGCTTTGCCAGGGCGGAAGCCTTTGATATTAGCCTTTTTTGCGTAGTCTTTTATTTTGGCATCAACTTTTGGCTGGTAATCTGCTTCCTCTAGTTTTATTTTGATAGAGGCCTGATTGGAAGAATGCTTATCTAATGTAATTTCCAAGGTGATTTTGATTAGGTTTGCTAATAACTTAAAAAACCCCCAACCTCGATCCCGAAAGCTTTCGGGACCGCGATCGAGGGTCTGTTCGTGCGGATGGAGGGACTCGAACCCCCATGCCTCGCGGCGCTAGATCCTAAGTCTAGTGCGTCTACCAATTTCGCCACATCCGCATTTTAGTACATTTCTTGTTCACATCGCTTGTTAATGTGGATGCAAAGGTAATAAGGATATCCAAATTTTCAATAGCTGGAGAAAAAAAATATAAAAATTATTAAAGCGCTTTTATTTATTAAAAAACATAATTGTTTTAACTTCGATCATATGATAAAAATAGATTTAGAGGAAGAGCGAAAGGAAATCTTAAAGCGGTACAGGAAACTGCTGAGGCTGGCAAAGCCTTTGTTGAAACCCGGTGATGCAAAAATCATCAAGAAGGCCTTTACCGTCTCCAGTGAAGCCCATAAAGAGATGCGGCGTAAATCTGGGGAACCCTATATCTATCATCCATTGGATGTGGCTATTGTATGTGTAGAGGAAATCGGGTTGGGGACCACTAGCGTTGTATCCGCCCTTCTACATGACGTGGTGGAAGATACCGATTGGGAGCTGGAGGACATAGAACGTGAATTCGGGTCCAAGGTCGCCCAGATCATTGACGGTCTTACGAAAATCTCGGGGGTGTTTGAATACGGGAGCTCCCAGCAGGCGGAAAACTTTAGAAAGATGCTGATCACCCTCTCTGACGACGTGAGAGTGATACTTATTAAGTTGGCGGACCGGCTGCATAATATGCGTACACTCGAAAGTATGCCCCGTCACAAACAGTTGAAAATAGCTTCCGAAACCAAGTATCTTTATGCGCCCCTAGCCCATAGGCTGGGCTTGTATGCGATAAAATCTGAATTGGAGGATTTGTATCTCAAATTTATGGATACTGAAACCTACAACTTTATCGTCACCAAGATCAGTGAGACGCGGGTATCCAGGAACAAATTTATCAAGAGCTTTATCGCCCCGCTGGAGAATGAACTGAACCAGCAAAAATTCCAATACAGCATAAAGGGGAGGCCTAAGTCTATATTCTCCATTTACAATAAAATGCAAAAGCAGAATATACCCTTTGAGGAAGTATATGATCTTTTTGCCGTGAGGATAATTGTCGACACTCCTTTGGAAAGTGAAAAAGCCGACTGCTGGCAGGTGTATTCCATCGTTACCGATTATTACCGCCCCAATCCAGACCGCTTGCGGGATTGGATCAGCACCCCGAGAGCCAATGGATACGAGTCGCTACACACCACGGTGATGAGCCACACAGGGCAATGGGTCGAGGTCCAAATCAGGACCCAACGCATGGACGACATTGCAGAAAGGGGATATGCTGCCCACTGGAAATACAAGGACAAAGAGTCCGCCGCCACTAAAACAGGAATGGGCCTTGACGAGTGGATCACACAGGTTCGGTCACTTCTGGAATCGAACGATGGAACGGCCATCGA
>DATGQZ010000046.1:0-20452 GCA_035303945.1 Cyclobacteriaceae bacterium | reverse complement strand
ATTGTTTCCACTTCCAAAGGTGTGATGACTGATAAAGAAGCTCGCGTAGAAGGAGTCGGAGGTGAGGTACTTTGTTACGTATATTAAGAAACCGTTATGTCTAGAATAGGTAAAAAACCAATAGATCTACCAGCGGGTGTTACTGTAGACGTGACAGCACATGGTGTTGTCACTGTTAAAGGTCCCAAAGGTACACTGACTCAGGATGTGAATCCCGATATCAAAGTTAAAGTGGAAGGCTCACAGGTAATTGTGGAGCGACCTACTGATTCCAAAAGGCACAAATCCTTACACGGGCTATATCGTTCTTTGATCAACAATATGATCATCGGCGTGCATCAAGGCTACAAAAAGGAACTGGAACTGGTTGGGGTTGGCTACAAAGCTACCAACCAAGGGCAGGTATTAGAGCTTAGCTTGGGGTATTCCCACAGCATCTATATGTCCCTTCCTAATGAAGTATCTGTAAAAACAGAGACCGCTAAGGGTAAAAACCCCATAGTGACATTGGAAGGAATTGATAAAGAATTAATAGGACAAGTTTCTGCAAAGATCAGATCTTTACGTAAAGTAGAACCTTACAAAGGTAAAGGCGTTCGCTTTGTGGGTGAGAACATCAGACGTAAGGCTGGTAAAACTGCTGCTAAAAAATAATTAGAAGATGGCTTTTAATAAAAATTCCAGAAGGCTTAGAATCAGAAGAAGTATCAGGAGAAAGATCTCTGGTACTGACGCCAGACCCCGTTTGTCTGTGTTCAAAAGTAATACAGGTATATATGCACAATTGATTGACGATCTGAAAGGACACACTTTAGCTCAGGCTTCCTCCAAAGAACTTGAAACCAAAGGCAATGCTAATGTCTCCATCTCTAAAGAGGTAGGTAAGAAATTAGCAGAAAGAGCGGTAGCCAACGGGATCAGCGAAGTGGTATTTGACAGAAGCGGCTATATTTATCATGGTAATGTTAAAGCCCTGGCCGAAGGTGCAAGGGAAGGCGGCCTTAAATTTTAAAAGAATATGTCCCAAGTAAGAAAAAAACCCGTAAGGGCAACAGATACTGAGCTAAAAGAACGCGTTGTAGCAATCAACCGTGTAGCCAAAGTAGTAAAAGGTGGTAGAAGGTTTTCTTTTTCAGCTATAGTCGTAGTAGGAGATGGTAATGGGGTTGTGGGTTATGGCTTAGGTAAAGCTAACGAAGTAACAGACGCCATCACCAAAGGTATTGAAGATGCCAAGAAGAACTTAGTAAAAGTGCCTGTTTTAAAGGGTACTATTCCGCATGAGCAAGAAGGCAAATTCGGCGGTGGACATGTATTGATCAAGCCAGCTTATCCAGGTACTGGAGTATTGGCAGGTGGATCTATGCGTGCAGTACTTGAGAGTGCCGGTATAACTGACGTATTGGCCAAATCCAAAGGATCTTCAAATCCTCAGAACGTAGTAAGAGCTACCATTGATGCACTGGTTCAATTGAGGGATGCTATTGCAGTTTCTCAACAAAGAGGTGTAAAAATGTCTAAAGTATTTAACGGATAAGAAGATGGCCAAGGTAAGAATCACTCAAATCAGGAGTACTATCAAAAGACCTAAGGATCAGAAAGCAACTATTCAGGCTTTAGGTTTAGGCAAGATCAACAGGAGTGTAGAGGTAGAGAATACCAACCACATTGCTGGCATGCTAAGAAAAGTTAATCATCTTGTAAAAGTTGAAGAAGTTTAATTATGAAATTACATACACTAAAGCCTGCCGAAGGTTCTGTCAAAGGACGTAAAAGAATTGGACGGGGTACCGGTTCCGGTAGGGGTGGTACTTCTACAAGAGGACATAAAGGAGCAAAATCCAGATCAGGTTACAAAAGTAAACTTGGCTTTGAAGGTGGTCAAATGCCACTTCAAAGAAGGGTTCCTAAGTTCGGTTTCAAAAGTTTAAACCGTATCGAGTGCAAACCCATCAACTTGGATGCACTGGAAGAACTTAGCAAAAAACTAAACACCGATACGCTGACGGTAGATACGTTGGTAGATAATGGGCTTGTTTCTAAAAAAGATGTTGTAAAAGTCCTTGGAAGGGGCGAACTTACTGCGAAATTAAACGTAAGCGCTCATTACTTCTCAGCTTCTGCAGCCGAAGCAATCGAAAAGGCTGGCGGGACTGTTAATAAGATTTAATCAATGAAAAAGTTTATTACAACAGTTAAAAACATCTTTTCTATTGAGGATTTAAGGATCCGAATTCTGAATACGATCGGTTTTCTGATCGTATTCAGGTTGGGTTCTTTTATCGTTTTACCAGGTATCGACCCCAGCCAGCTATCCGGACCTTCCGAAGGTATCTTCAGCTTGATCGACACTTTCCTAGGAGGTGCTTTTAGCAATGCTTCTATTTTTGGCCTGGGTATCATGCCATATATTTCTGCATCCATTGTGCTGCAGCTCTTAACTGTTGGTGTGCCTTATTTCCAGAAGCTTCAAAAAGAAGGCGAGTCTGGTAGGAAGAGAATCAACCAGATCACAAGGGTGTTGACGATTATTATCACAGTCGCCCAAGGTATCGGTTATTTGACTGCTACTATTCCTAATGAGGCCATTGTAGTAAACAAAACCTTGTTTATGGTCAGCTCTTTGGTGTTGTTGTCTGCCGGTACCATGTTCTGTATGTGGTTAGGGGAGAAGATCACCGAGAAAGGTATCGGAAACGGTATTTCAATGTTGATCATGATCGGTATCATATCAAGATTTCCAGGTGCCATTATCGCGGAAGTACTTTCCAAAGGATCCAGTGGAATCTTGTTATTGTTGATCGAAGCAGCAGTGTTGTTCTTCGTAGTGGTGGGTACAGTTGCACTGACCGAAGCTACCAGAAGGATTCCTGTTCAGTATGCCAAACAAGTTGTTGGTGGCAAAGTATATGGCGGTCAGAGACAATATATTCCTATTAAAGTAAATGCCTCTGGGGTTATGCCTATCATCTTCGCCCAATCGTTAATGTTTTTGCCGGCCTTGATCGCGCAGATTTGGGCTGACAACAGCGAAGTGGCTGCTTATATTGGAACGACCTTCAGCGACTTCACTTCTTGGCAATACAATCTGGTGTTTGCGATAATGATTATCCTATTTACCTTCTTCTATACCGCCATTACGGTTAACCCCGAGCAGATTGCGGAAGATATGAAGCGTAATGGAGGATTTGTACCAGGTATCAAGCCCGGTGCCCCAACAGCAGACTTTATTGACAATATTATTTCCAGAATTACCTTACCAGGATCTATTCTATTGTCTGTGGTGGCCATTATGCCTGCATTTGCTATCTTGGCGGGTGTTGGCGGTGAATTTGCTCAATTCTACGGTGGTACATCACTCTTGATTATGGTAGGTGTGATTATGGATACGCTTCGGCAGATTGAGAGTTATTTATTGATGAGGCATTATGAAGGGATGATGAAGAGCGGCAACATGAAGAATGACCCATCTAACTATGCAGTAGCCTAAATGATACATTACAAAACTTCCGAGGAAGTTCAATTAATCCAGCAAAGCGCTGAAATATTAGGTAAAGCACACGGCGAAATTGCCAAATACATTAAGGAAGGGGTAAAAACTTCCTTTTTGGACAAAATAGCAGAAGAGTACATCCGGGATCACCAGGGTGTGCCTTCTTTTAAAGGATATAATGGTTTTCCAGCCTCACTGTGTATCTCTGTCAACGAAGTGGTTGTACATGGATTTCCCGGTGAGTATGTTTTGAAAGATGGCGATATAATCTCAGTAGATTGTGGAGTCTTTCACCAAGGTTTTCATAGCGATAGCGCATATACTTACCCTGTTGGTGAAGTCTCTCCAAAAATTATCTCCCTCTTAAAAGCAACAAAGGAATCATTGTATCTCGGTATAGAGAAGGCAGTGTACGGAAACCGAATCGGCGATATCGGAAATGCTATCCAAAAGTATGTAGAAGCGAAAGGCTATACGGTGGTTCGCGAACTGGTCGGACATGGCCTAGGTCGGAATCTCCACGAAGCACCCGAAGTCCCCAATTATGGAAAAAAGGGGAGCGGGCCTTTGCTAAAAGAAGGAATGGTCATAGCCATAGAGCCTATGATCAATCTGGGAACCCGAAATGTGGTTCAGGAAAAAGATGGTTGGACGATCAGAACTGCTGACCGCAAACCTTCCGCACATTACGAGCATACGGTGGCAATTTTCAAAGATAGGACTGAGGTACTAACAACGCATAAATACATAGAAGAGAACTTTAAATTTTAATATGGCGAAACAAACATCTATTGAACAAGATGGAACGATCATAGAAGCATTGTCCAATGCAATGTTTAAAGTCGAATTGGAAAATGGACATCAACTGATTGCCCATATTTCCGGTAAGATGCGGATGAACTACATCAAAATCCTTCCTGGTGATAGGGTAAAGCTAGAAATGTCTCCCTATGACCTTACCAAAGGCAGGATTGTCTATCGTTATAAATAAGTATCAACAATTAACCCCTGGCCGGCAGTGATGCCAGTCGATTTGTAGCCTTAGGGATGCAATGAAAGTGGGGAGATATTACCGCTAAATTTAAATTAATACAAAAGATGAAAATCAGAACATCTGTTAAGAAAAGGAGTGCGGATTGCAAATTGATTCGTAGGAACGGTAAGCTCTATGTGATCAACAAAAAGAATCCCAAGTTTAAACAAAGACAAGGTTAATAATTATGGCAAGAATTGCAGGTGTTGACATTCCAGACAACAAGCGAGGAGAGATTGGTTTGACCTATATTTTTGGCATCGGAAGAAGCTCTGCTCGAGCTATTTTGGCCAAAGCAGGCATCTCCTTTGACAAAAAGGCCGGCGAATGGGACGATGAAGAGTCTACCGCTATTAGGAACATTATCGCTGAGGAATACAGGACAGAAGGTGTCCTAAAGTCAGAGATCCAGTTGAACATCAAAAGGTTGATGGATATCGGTTGTTACAGAGGATTAAGACATAGAAAAGGTCTTCCTGTAAGAGGTCAAAAGACTAAGAACAACGCTAGAACCAGAAAAGGTAGGAGAAAGACTGTTGCTAACAAGAAGAAGGCAACCAAATAAATCTTGATGTAGATCATGGCTCAGAAAAGAAACGAGAAAGCTAAAGGTAAAAAAAGGGTAGTTAAAGTTGAAGCGGTTGGGCAGGCCCACATCAAAGCTTCTTTTAACAACATTATTATATCAATTACCAACAATACAGGCCAGGTAATATCTTGGGCCTCCGCCGGTAAAATGGGTTTTAGAGGTTCCAAAAAGAACACGCCTTACGCAGCTCAAATGGCTGCGCAAAACTGCGGTCAGGTAGCGTACGACTTGGGACTTAGAAAAATCGAGGTTTTTGTAAAGGGTCCAGGAGCAGGTAGAGAGTCTGCTATCAGAACCTTACAAAATGTAGGTCTTGACGTAACTACGATCATTGACGTGACGCCACTTCCACACAACGGATGTCGTCCTCCAAAACGCAGAAGGGTATAATTTAAAGACAATTTACAATGGCTAGATATACAGGTCCAAAAGCAAAAATTGCCCGTAAATTCGGGGAACCAATCGAAGGACACAGCAAAGCGCTTCAAAAGAAAAACTACCCTCCCGGCCAGCACGGTAGAGGTAGAAGAAAAAAACAGTCTGAATATGGCATCCAGCTGATGGAAAAGCAAAAAGCGAAATACATCTATGGTGTGTTGGAAAGACAGTTTGCAAAAATGTTCGACATTGCTTTCCGTAAGCAAGGTGTAACTGGTGAAAACCTGTTGCAATTGTTGGAAGCTAGATTGGACAACACCGTTTACAGATTAGGCATCGCCCCAACACGTCGAGGAGCAAGACAACTTGTTTCTCACAAACACATCCTTGTCAATGGTGAAGTGGTGAACATACCGTCTTATACCTTGAAACCAGGAGATGTTGTTGCTGTGAGGGAAAGATCAAAATCACTATTAGTGGTGACAGAAAGCCTAGCTGGAAGAGGTGCTAACCGCTATCCATGGTTAGAGTGGGATGGCAGTACATTCACCGGTAAGTTTGTAAGCGCCCCATTGAGGGACGATATTCCAGAGAATATCAAAGAACAACTTATCGTTGAGCTTTACTCTAAGTAATATTCATCTTTCTGATTTAAAAAGAACAATAGATATGTCCATACTAGCATTTCAAATGCCCGAAAAAGTGGTAATGGAAAAAGCAGATGACTTCCATGGCCTGTTTACCTTTAAGCCTCTTGAAAAGGGCTATGGGGTAACCATAGGCAATGCGTTGCGAAGGATCCTGCTTTCTTCCTTAGAAGGTTATGCCATCACTTCTGTAAAACTACCAGGAGTCGTGCATGAATTTTCCACAATTGAGGGTGTTGTAGAAGACGTTACTGATATCATACTTAACTTAAAACAAGTAAGATTCAAAAAACTTCACGAATCCATAGATGGGAAAGTTACCGTTGAAGTTAAAAATCAGGATGTATTCACTGCCGGAGATATCTCAAAATTTACCTCATCTTTCGAAGTATTGAATCCCGACTTGGTGATCTGTCACCTAGACGAGTCCAAGAGCTTTGAGATTGAGTTGACAATAGAAAAAGGCAGGGGTTATCTTCCTGCTGAAGAGTCAAAACCCAAAGATCAGGTCTTTGGGGTAATTCCAATTGATGCCATCTTCACCCCTATCAAAAATGTAAAATATAGGGTTGAGAATACCAGGGTTGAACAGAAAACTGACTTCGAACAGTTGATCCTTGAAGTTACCACAGATGGTTCTATCCATCCTGAGAAAGCACTTCAGGAGTCTGCTAAGATTCTGATCCAGCATTTCATGCTGTTTTCCGATCATACAATGGTTATCGACGCTCCCGGTAGCGGCGCCATTGAGCCGATCGACGAGGAATTCCTTCATATGCGTAAGCTTTTGAAAACGCCGCTGAGCGATCTCGATCTTTCAGTGAGGGCCTTCAACTGTCTCAAAGCAGCAGATGTGAAAACGCTCGGGGATCTAGCCAAACTAGAAATTTCTGATATGATGAAATTCAGGAACTTCGGTAAGAAGTCTTTAGCGGAATTGGAGCAACTGATCCAAGAGAAAAATTTGACCTTCGGTATGGATTTATCCAAGTATAAACTTGACGAAGAATAAAAAACGATGAGACACGGTAAGAAATTTAACCACCTTGGCAGGCAGGCCTCTCACAGGAAAGCGATGCTTTCAAATATGTGTGCTTCCCTGATTCTTCACAAGCGTATTTCTACAACGCTTGCCAAGGCTAAGGAGCTGAAAAAACATGTAGAACCTCTCGTTACGAGAGCTAAAGAAGATACTACCCACAATAGAAGGATGGCTTTCTCTGTGCTACAAAGCAAAGAGGCTATCAAAGTGCTTTTTGGAGAGGTAGCAGAAAAAGTGGGTAACAGACCAGGTGGATATACCAGGATCATTAAGACCGGTTATCGTCTGGGTGACAATGCCGAGATGTGTATCATCGAATTGGTAGATTTCAATGAGTTGATGCTTAAAGATGCTAAGCCAGCTAAGAAAACTACTAGAAGAAGCAGAAGAGGTTCTGGAAAGGCTGCTGGTACAGCAACTGCTCCTAAAGCCGCTGAGGAAACTGCTGAGAAGACCCAGGCCCCAGCTGATGAAGCTGTGGCTACTCCATCAGCTGATGCGGCTGAAGCTGCCACGGATGCAGAAGCAAATAAGGCTGAGGAGTCTGGCGCTGATGATGAAAATAAAAAAGGTGAATAATCTTCATGCTTTTTTATAAAATATAAAGAGGGGGTTGAGCTTTGGTTCAATCCCTTTTTTTATGTTCTTTCTAATTTGTTAACCGCTCTATTGATATAATTCTTAAATTTGCCTACTTATTGAAACAAATGGATAAAAAACAAGCGACGCTCCTTTTGGCGGACGGTACGGTGTACCACGGCAGCCTTATAGGAAAACACGGCACCAACGGAGGCGAAATATGCTTCAATACGGGTATGACTGGATATCAGGAAATCTACACTGATCCCTCCTATACCGGGCAGATCATTGTCAACACTACTGCCCATATCGGCAACTATGGGGTACTGGAGGAGGAGACTGAATCCGATAGACCTCTGATCGCCGGGATCGTAGTAAACGACTTCTCTGAAATCTACAGCAGACTCACTGCTACACAATCTCTACAAGAATATCTTGAACAAAATGGCATCACCGGCATTGCTGATATAGACACGCGAAGGCTGGTTAAGCATATTCGCTCGAAAGGTGCGATGAACGCAATCATTAGCTCTGAGTATGACAATATAGAAGATCTGCAGCGAGAACTGGAGAAGGTACCGGACATGGCCGGCTTAGAGCTTTCTTCTCAAGTCTCTACCAAGGAGCCTTATTTTTACGGCGATGAAAATGCTGCCATAAAGGTTGCTTGTATTGATTACGGCATAAAAAGAAATATTCTCAGGAATCTTGCCGCTAGAGGAGTGTATTGTAAAGTTTTCCCAGCCAAGGCAAGCCTTTCTGAAATGGAATCTTGGAATCCAGATGCTTATTTCCTTTCCAATGGCCCCGGCGACCCTGCGGTCATGGATTATGCGGTAGCCACCACCAAAGAAATTCTGGCGCTTGGTAAACCACTTTTCGGGATCTGTCTCGGACATCAATTACTGGCCCGAGCCTGTGACGTATCCACATATAAGATGCACCATGGGCATAGAGGAATCAACCACCCGATAAAAAATTTGATCTCAGGTAAAAGCGAAATAACTTCCCAAAACCATGGTTTCAATGTTACCAAGGAAGATGTAGAGAAGCATCCAGATCTCGTAATTACGCATCTTCACCTAAACGACGGAACAGTAGCTGGCTTTAAATTAAAAAGCAAACCCGCATTTTCCGTCCAATATCACCCTGAGTCCTCTCCAGGGCCTCACGACTCGCGCTATTTGTTTGATGACTTCCTTTCATTGATAAAAAATTAACTTATAAATCTTTTCATATTATGACATTGATTCAATCCATCCATGCAAGACAAATTTTAGACTCTCGGGGTAATCCAACCGTGGAGGTGGACGTATACACCGAAAATGGTGCCTTTGGTAGAGCAGCTGTTCCCAGCGGTGCTTCTACGGGTGTCCATGAAGCGGTAGAACTGAGAGATGAGGATAAAAATGTGTACATGGGAAAAGGCGTTTTGAAAGCCGTAGCCAATGTAAACGACGTAATTGCTCCTGAGCTATTGGGTTATGATATTTTTGACCAAAACCAGATCGATCAGATCATGATCAGCTTGGATGGTACCAAAAACAAGTCGAAGCTAGGCGCCAACGCAATTCTTGGTGTTTCTTTGGCGGTTGCCAAAGCTGCTGCTATGGAGTCGGGACAACCTCTTTACAGATATATTGGCGGAGTGAATGCCAATACTCTTCCCGTTCCAATGATGAACATCCTAAATGGGGGGTCCCATGCAGATAACGCCATTGACTTTCAAGAATTTATGGTGATGCCTGTAGGTGCTTCTACTTTCTCTGAATCCTTAAGAATGGGAACCCAGGTGTTTCATCACCTAAAATCCGTATTGAAAAGCAAAGGTTTGTCTACAAACGTTGGTGATGAAGGCGGCTTTGCACCTAACCTTCGCTCAAACGTAGAAGCGATCGAAGTGGTGCTTCAAGCCATTGAAAAAGCAGGCTTCCGTCCAGGTGAAGATGTATTTATTGCTATGGATGCGGCTTCTTCAGAGTTCTATGATGAAGAAAGAGGACTTTATGTATTCAAAAAATCTACCGGCGATGAGTTGACCTCTCAGCAGATGGCAGACTATTGGTCTGAATGGGTTAGCAAATATCCTATTCTGTCTATTGAGGACGGTATGCACGAAGATGATTGGAACGGATGGAAGTTGATGACTGAAGCTGTTGGTGATAAAATCCAAATTGTAGGGGATGACTTATTTGTAACCAATGTAGAAAGATTGCAGCAGGGCATAGAAAAAAATATTGCGAACGCATTGTTGGTTAAAGTTAACCAAATTGGCTCTTTGACTGAGACGATCAACGCAGTAGATCTTTGCCATAGAAACAAATACAAATCTGTAATGTCACACAGATCAGGCGAGACTGAGGATGCTACTATTGCTGACTTGGCGGTAGCATTGAATACTGGACAAATCAAAACCGGGTCAGCTTCCAGGTCTGACCGTATGGCCAAATATAACCAGTTGCTAAGAATTGAGGAGCAATTAGGCGAGTCTGCTTATTTCCCCGGCAGAAAATTTTAATGCCAGCATTCGAGATTTAAAGGCAGCCTGAAAGGGCTGCCTTTTTTGTTGATAGGTTTTAACGTGGGTGTCAATCCCTCATGATGCTGTTCTTTTTGTAACGACAAACAAATTGCAACAGTTTGCTGTTATCAAATTTATGGAACTAGGACTAATTACCTTTGCGGATATGCAACCCGAGCCCCAGCCAGGCAGAGGGATCAATGCCCATCAGAGAATCAAAGATCTTATGGAAGAAATTCAACTGGCCGATCAGTTGGGTTTGGATGTTTTTGGAATAGGAGAACACCATCGTCCGGATTATGCGGTGTCATCTCCTGCTGTTATTTTGGCCGCAGCGGCAATGGTTACCAAAAACATAAAACTGTCGAGTGCCGTAACGGTGTTAAGTTCGGACGATCCGGTGCGGGTATTTCAAGATTTTGCTACTGTTGACCACTTGTCTGACGGCAGAGCGGAGATTATGGCAGGGAGAGGCTCTTTTATTGAGTCATTTCCTTTGTTTGGCTATGATCTCAAAGACTACAACGAACTTTTTACAGAAAAACTAGACCTTTTGCTAAAGGTCATCAACAATGAAAAACTGACCTGGAAAGGAAAGCATAGGCCTTCCTTTGACAACCTTGGCGTATATCCAAGGCCTTACCAATCTCCACTTCCGGTGTGGCTAGCTGCCGGAGGTACTCCATCTTCCGCCGTCAGGGCAGCGCAGTTAGGATTGCCTTTAATGTTGGCCATCATTGGGGGCATGCCTGAGCAATTTGTCGGGTTTATTGATCTTTACAAAGAAACTGCACAGCGTGCCGGAAGGAGGCTTGAAGATTTGCGTTTCGGAATTAACAACCATTTCTACGTTACAGAGGATTCTCAGATAGCTGGAAATGAATTCTATCCATACTACTCCGCAATGATGAATAGAGTAGGGAAGGATAGAGGCTGGCCTCCGTTGACCCGCCAGCAGTTTGAATTTGCACGTTCTCCAAGGGGTGCTTTAATGGTAGGAAGTGTCCAACAGGTAATAGACAAGATTCTATATGAGCACGAATTATTTGGTTTTACACGTTTTATGGCGCAGGCCAGTGTTGGACATGTCCCCCATGCCATGACAATGAAGTCAATCGAGTTATTTGGTACGAAAGTAGCTCCTGCTGTCAAGAAGGCGGTATTTAACCGTTGATAGCTTAACAGCCTGCTGGAACCAGCGGGCAGTGTTGATGCTTGGTTTGCAGGGTATAGCCGGTAAATGAGCGGTAATGTAGCAGCGTCATCAAGCTATTTTTGACCCGAGACAGGTGGTTATGATACCGTCTCTTTGGAATTTATTTTTATATTTCGGTCAAAACCCAAAGCTATGAAAAGATTTCTGCTACTTCCGCTTGTACTGATTGGTTTTCTCAGCCTAACGCCAAAGGAAATACATTGGGTGGCTATAGGCGACTCCATCACTTACTTGAATGATCATTCCGATGAAACCGGTGATAGAATCAGTAAAGGGTATATGACTCTTATCTCTGAAAAATATCCTCAAGTAAAATATTTCAACCAAGGGCACAATGGCTGGACAGCGGTGAACATTGCTGATAAGATAACATCCTTGGGAATACAAAAAGCCGATGTATACACAGTTTTTTTGGGGACCAACGACTGGTGGCAGGGAAAGCCTTTGGGAACGATTGCTGATTACCGCCGAAACAAGGGGACAGCAACGGTCTATGGTGCTTTTAGAATCATTATCGACCACCTAAAGGAGCTCAATAAGGAGGCGGAAATTATCCTCATCACTCCCATGCAAAGAGGGGATTTTGTCTACATAAACAATTATAAGAACAACGCTTATGGCTCGTATAGAGAAAAGGCTGGACAATCCCTCGAGCAGTTTGCTGATGCCGTATTGGAGATAGGCGAGATTGAAAACATTCCAGTGGTAGATCTCTATCATGATGAAGAACTTACCTTAGAAAATATGGTGCACTTTAAACGCTTAAAAAATCCATCTACTGGAGCTTATCAAAATTATAAATACCCTGAGTATATAGATATCCCTTTCGATCCGGAACATGATGATTATCCATATCCGAAGGAAGCCATACATCTAACCTATGATGGACTTCACCCTTCTGACAAGGGTTACGAAATTATTGCAGCAAAGCTAAAAGGTGCTGCGCGCCGTTTAATAAGCCAATCTGGAAGATCAAAATGAGCCTGTACCGGTATATAAACCAAATTCTGGATGTCTTACTTCATGGAAAGCCTCCCGCGTCCGTCCTCTCTCCCGAACTACCCATAACATTCACCCGGCGGGTTTCCCAACAACTCGGAATGGTGTATTTGCCTCAAGGATCTTTGACAAGCAACGTATGTTTGGCGAACGTTGAGGAGGTGAGGCCGGCGTTTCGATCCAGCTTCACTGCTGGGGAGTTGCTGGACTATATCTACGCCGCCATTCAGATGATGCCAATTACAGAAAAAGCGCTTGTTCAAGATGAATCGCTTCTAAAACTCGTTCCCAAAGGCGATTTTCTCTTTTGGAAATGGGTAGCACTGGGTAGCAAAATCAAGGAGGTTCACCTGTCTTCATCAATAGGCGTAGACCCTCAATTATTTTCCTTTCTTGAAGAAGGTGATAATCGGGTACAGACTCCCGCTTATAGACTTGATGCAGCCAATGTCCTCAGCCCATCCTCTTGTCCTGAGGGAAAGGTTTATATAAACAGCCGTCAGTATTTTGGTTTCGTGCCAGAGGCGGTCTGGAGGTATAAGTTGCTCGACGTGCAGCCGGCCCACGTCTGGCTTACGCAACGACGGGGACAACAATTGTCACCTGAAGACATACTGCATTATCAAAAGGTTCTTACGAAGATCTACGAAACGAACAAACTTATGCAGCAGGACAGGCTGCAATAGGCATTCCAGCGAAAAAACATAATGAGAACCTTTCCGGATTTTTACCAGCGGGTTTGGTTTTTCTAAAGAAAAGCTTATTTTTTCCTCTTAATCATTCACTCAACTTATCAAACATTTTCGTATTATGCGTTTTCCCACTCTGCAATTACCGCCTGCTGCCCAAGATGTTGGTTTACTGATTTTACGTGTTTTTTTCGGATTTTGTATGATTTATGGTCATGGCTGGGGCAAATTGACCCGGTTGCTAGGCGCGGAAGAAATCCGGTTTGCTGACCCTTTTGGATTGGGACCGGCATTTTCTCTAGGTTTAGCTGCCTTTGCCGAGGTGTTCTGTGCCTTTCTGGTAATGTTGGGATTATTTACCCGCATAGCGACTATCCCACTTATCGTTACCATGGTTACCGCTTTTTTCGTTGCCCACCTCAACGATCCCTTTGGTCAGCAAGAAAAGGTTATTTTGTTTGGCGCCGCGTATTTAGCCCTGTTTTTTACAGGTGCAGGTAAGTACTCCATTGATGCCCAACTAGGTAAAAGATGATTAATTGCTAAGTTTTAGAATGGAGCCGGCGATGTGCCGGTTTCCGTCTTCCTGGTTGAAATAGTAGGTTACCAAAATATGATTGTCATCCATCATCACCGCCCAAGGATATCCTAGGTCGGTATTGCCTCCATCCTCTCTGATAGCGATTTCCGCTGCAGTTCCAAAATCAGTACATTCCTCATTCAATATTCTAGCTCTTATACCAAAAGGCTGATGTCTATAGCCATACACAAGAAACACCCGCTTGTCTGGCAAACGTAGGGCTTGTAAAGGATGTCCTTTAAAACCCATAGATTGCCACTCGAAGCTTTTCCCACCATCTCTTGACCGTGCAATGACTGCCTGATCATCAAAGTCGGCTGTCCTTAAAAATGCTACCAGATCGCCCTTGGGTGTTTCATAGATGGAGGCTTCATTAAAAGATACATTATCGTCAACAGCGACAGGAGCTAGGTACTCCCAGTTAAGCCCTTTATCGATTGATGTCAGCAAATGATTGGAAGTCCTTTTTGACAGGGAATCGGAAGCGGCTACAACCCATAGGATCCGCCCATCTTTTGCCTCGTGCATCGCACCACGGTTATAGGCGGGGATAGTGCGGCCTAAGGGACTGAATTTTGTTTCCGTAACAATCGCTGGTGGGTACAGTGGTCCTTGCCAGCTCTTGGCACCGTCATAGGAGCGGAGCAAGTATCCTCCCAAAAAGGTAGCAGGTCCGGCATGGGCATAATTGGGATGCGCTGTGGCGCCCGCCTCTGGACGAAGAAATGTCCAACCATAGCTTGAGCACAAAATCGTACCATCCCTCAGCTGCAGTAGACAGGGGTCCTGTGATCCTCCGAAGGCATGTGCATAAAGGAGTTCCGGCGTGGTAGTCCAGTGTTCGCCATCTGTAGAACGGAGCTGTACGAGATAGCTGTTGGGATCTACGTGACTATTATGTGTTTCACCGAACAGCCGTCTATTAGGCGCACGACGAAAAGCCAAGATGTATTCTCCCTGTTGGGTTTTGATCACTGACGGAAAGGCAGCATAAAAATTTTCATCTTCATAAATGACGAAGTCCTTTACTTTGGTGACTTCCAATTCCACGGACTGGCGCGTTTGAGCATAAACCCCTAACAGGCCCTCTATCAAGAAGAGGACGGTAAAAAATGTTTTCATTTTATATCGGCAATTTTGGGAATGGTGGATAAAAAAAAGGCCCTACCCTGAGGTAAAGCCTATTGGGAAAGGTATTTTAGTTGCGTTCTATTGCGCCTCCGGTGTTGGTTTTTACATCTACATAATTGGGGTCTCCTTTGTAATACACCTTGCCGGCAGTGGCTGCAGTTCCTGTGATGGATTCGTTGACCGTAAAGGTAGCGTTGGCTGCCGTATTCACCCTTACATTTGCTTCGTCTACATCTAGTCCCTCTCCATTGATTTCGGCATTGGTGAAGGCCTTGAGGTCCAAGGTTTCCGTACTGCCTTTCACAAAGATTTTCGCATTGGTGGCGGCTTCGAGCACAAGCGCATGACTATCTACTTCGGCTTCAACATAACTTGAGGTAGCCGCATTAATTTTGATAGTGCGGGCGCTCAATGGATTTTTGACAAATACCTTTGCAGCGGTACTTGCGCTAAGCTCGTTGATGTCTTTGTAGGTGATTTTAACTTTAACAGAGGCACCGCTGTTGCTGCCAGAGATCTTGATTTCAAGTGTCTGCTTATCAATAGAAGTGCTTACCCGATCCAATGCAATGCCTGAGGCGGCGATATGAACTTCATTTTTGTCGCCTTTAATCAGTTCGGCTTCGATGGCGTTAGCGACTTTAACAGCACTAAAGCTTTGGAGCGAACGCGTTTCTTCGCTGGTTTGAGCCCTTAGTTGGAAGCAGATCAACATGGCTGCTACAGAAAATAGATAATACAGTTTGTTTTTCATAGGTAATTCAATTTTCGTAAAAGGCTTGTGGGCCTGAATGTCATAATTTAGGGATGATCGTCGCCGTACAAATGATACGCTAGAGTCCCCCATAAAGCTTAAACACGGTGTTTTTCAGTGCTGGATTGCTAGCGGCATAATGCATTGCCTCAGCAATTTCTGCAGCACTTACCCATTTCCGATAATCCTGATCGGGCATAGCCTGTCGGTTTTCTGGGGTGTCAATAACGCTGGGTACAAAGACATGGGCTCGTATTCTTGTACGGGCGACTTCTTCAGAAAGCAACTCGGCAAATTGCATGATAAGGCCCTTGCTCAAAGTGTATGCCATAGCAGATTTTCCCTGCTTGGCATCCAAAGCGGGTTTGGCCCCTATTAGTAAAATACTTCCTTTATCGGCTTTTTTCATCAGCGGAAGAAAATGCCGGGTCATGATGAAAGTGCTCAAGAAATTCAGCCGGATCATCTCCGTAAGTTGATCAGCGGAGGTAGACGCTAATTCCCCATATGCGTAGCCTCCCACCAGTAAAGCCATGGCTTCTATTTCACCATATTGATAGGCATATTCTTTGGCAAATGCTTCCACAGATGCTTCGTCAGTCACGTCAAGTTCGTAAGTGTCGTCAGCCTCTTCTACTTCTTCTTTGCCGCCGGGTCTTACGGTAGCGATGACTTTAAAGCCTTCCCGCTTGAACTTTTCGATAACTGCTCTGCCCAGATTTCCTGTAGCTCCTGTGACAATGATATTTCTATCCATAGTAAATCTTCGTATTTTTGTGCTGGTGTTAAAACCAGCATTTGACCTAAAATTAAGATTAATTTTTGAAACTCTATGAATAAGGCAAAAACACCGCTGCAGGACGGCGAGAGTCGCCGGCGGACGGTATTTATCGTTAAGGTAATTATTTTTATTTTGCTGGTAATTTTTGGGAATCAGATTCTAAGATATTCAGAGGAATGGGGTTTTTTTCTTGCCAATGTGTTAAATGCGGTAGGATTTTTTCTCGGTGGGAATATTGTGGTCTCATTGGTGAGGATCATTACAGTTAGGTTATACCTTCGGAAAAAAAGCAATGACCCCATGCGGAGTAATTTTGTCTTAGGGGTCAATAGGATAGCTGAAATACTGAACGGGGGAATTTTTCTTATTGCCTTGATTTTGCTTTTTGGAGAAAAGCCCAGAGAATTTTTTACGAGTATTACCATTGTGGCGGCAGCCATTGCTATTGTTTCGAAGGATTATATTACCAACATGATCAATGGCTTGATCATTATGTTTTCCGATCAGTTTACATTGGGAGATACGATAAAAGTGGGGGAGCATGAAGGCAAGATAACTGATGTAACTTTGTTGAACATGGTGTTGACCAACGAGGATTCCGATTTGGTGGTAATTCCCAACAACCTGTTGCTGACTGCCCAAGTCATCAACCATTCCAAACAGCATGTCCGGAAGCTTACCTTCGAGTTTGACATGAAGATTGTTCCTGGGTTGGATGTCAATGAGTTGGAGGCAAAGGTCCGGGGTGTAATCGCTGAATTTTCTGAATATGTGAAAGAGGATAGCTTTTACCTGAAAACCTTGGCCATTCATAAGGATGATGCAAAGTTCAAGTGTCAGTTCTTACTCAACACCTTCAAAAAAGATCTAGAGAGACAGATACGGCGAAAAGTCAACCAAGCCATTATTGAAATAGCCCGTGAAAATTGATCGAAACAATTTGTTTGATTTGGTGTATCAGGTGGTCCGGCTCATCCCTCGGGGTCGGGTGAGCAGTTATGGCGCCATAGCTCAATGCATCGGGCTCAAAAGTGGGGCACGCATGGTGGGCTATGCTATGCGTGCCGCCCACGAAGTGCCCGGAGTACCGGCACACCGGGTGGTCAACAGCCAGGGCTTGCTCACTGGCAAGCACCATTTTGGAAGCCCAACCATGCAGCAACTATTGGAAGAAGAGGGGGTGCATGTTAAAAAGGATAAAATTGTAAATTTTAAGAAACATTTCTGGGATCCTAGTTCTGAACTAAACCCCGACCTATGATAGGTTTCTCAGCATAATGAAGACAGTGTGAAAAAAATAAGGCTAAGACAATGTCAACAAAGTGGTAGGAAAAAAATACTGTATCTTAAGATTATGCTAACCCACGTCTACCATTCTAAATAACATTGGCTATGTGATCATTCCTTCGTGTATTCCGCGTCCTCTTTCTTATCAACCATAAGCCCAGAAACATTAAGGCGCCGTTCAATATTAGAATTTCAAAGCCAAAGCGGTAGCCAAGGAGCCATTCTTCGGAATTTCTATCCACAACAAAAGCAATTAAAGGAGCGGCTATGGCTAAGTAAGGCACCCATTTATCGTCAACCGCAAATTTTGTAAATAACCCAAAACTGTAAAGCCCGAGGAGTGGGCCATAGGTGTAACCTGCGATAACAAATACGGAGTTAATAACGCTTTGGTCATTGATCCACCTGAAGGCAAGAATCACCAAAAACATCAATACCGTAAATCCCATGTGGACCTTCTTTCTGATTTTAGGTTGCACCTCTTTGGGGTATTTTCTTTCGATCTCCAAAAAATCATAACAGAAAGAGGTGGTGAGGGCTGTCAGGGTGGAATCTGCGCTCGAATAAGCCGCCGCGATAATTCCCAACACGAAAACTATACCTGCAAAAGTGGAAAAGTACTGGGACGCCAATAAGGGGTACAGCCCATCAGTCTGCGCCGGGATAGCGATTTGGTTTGCCTCGCTGTACAGATAGAGCAATACACCCAATGAAAGAAACATCAGGTTAACGAAAACCAGAATGATGGTGAACCAAAACATGTTTTTTTGTGCGTCGCCTAGGTTACGGCAGGTAAGGTTTTTTTGCATCATGTCTTGGTCAAGGCCAGTCATGACAATGACAATAAATGCTCCCGCAAAAAATTGTTTGAAAAAGTTGGTACCGTCCCGCCAATTCCAATTAAAAATAGTGGAGCGGGAATCTTCAGCAATTGTTCCTACAAGTTCGCCAAAGCTGCTGATATCCAATTCATCCGCTATTAAATAGATGCTGACGGCCACAGCGCCTAGCATAAATAATGTCTGCAACGTGTCAGTCCATACTACAGTTTTAATACCTCCTCTATAGGTATATAGCCAAATAAGGAGAACAGTGAAGAATACTGATACCCAAAAAGGAATTCCCCATCTGTCAAAAAGGATTAATTGTAAGACTCCGGCTATTAAAAAGACGCGGATGGATGATCCCAGTGTGCGTGATAAAATGAAGAAGAAGGCGCCTGTTTTATAGGACCAGAAACCAAAGCGCTCCTCTAGATAGGAGTAGATGGATATCAAGTTCAGTCGGTAATAAAGCGGGAGGAGGATTAATGCTACAACAGCATAGCCGATGATGTATCCCAAGATTACCTGAAAGTAATAGAAATTGCTGTTTCCAACTTCACCTGGTACGGATATAAAGGTAACGCCGGACAACGAAGCGCCAATCATGCCGAACGCTACCAAAAACCACGGAGACTGCCGATCACCTGTAAAAAAGCTTTGAGAGGAAATTTTTCTGGTAGTAAACCAAGAAATGAGAAACAACAAAAGAAAGTATGATGTTATGACAAGGAGTATTAAATTGGAGTCCATATAGGGATCAGCGTTAATGCGTTAAAGTTGTTTATAATTATTAACTTTGCAAAATGATACCATTTGAACAAAACAAGGAAGAAGCGTTAGATGTGCTACTGGAGGATTTGGTGGATACGGAAGAACACGACCTCGTTGTTTTTAATGATGATGTAAACACTTTCGAGCATGTGGCCCGGGTTCTTGTGAAGGTCTGCAAACACACCCAAGAGCAGGCGGAGCAATGTACCTACATCATTCATTATAAAGGTAAATGTGCAGTAAAAAAAGGAAGTAGGGATACCCTGAAGCCTATGTGCCAGTCTATTCTTGATGCCGGTATTCAGGCAGCTATCCTCTAAAAGAACGGTCTGTCGGTGAATTTTCCATCCAAACTTGTCGAAGATGCGGTTGCAGAGATCAGCCGCCTGCCCGGAATCGGCAAAAAAACAGCATTAAGATTAACCCTTCACCTTCTGAAGCAAAAGGAAGCGGTGGCAGATGATCTCGCCGCCGCAATTGTGAAGATGCGAAAGGAGGTGCGATACTGCCACACCTGTCACAATATTGCTGATGGCGACATCTGTTCCATCTGTGCCAATCCTCACCGCGACACCAGCCTTATCTGTGTTGTGGAGGACATTCCGGATGTGTTGGCTATAGAAAATACATCCCAATACAAAGGCCTTTATCATGTATTAGGGGGAGTGATTTCTCCCATGCACGGCGTCGGTCCAGAAGAATTGCAGATAGAATCTTTGCTTTCCCGCATCGACAGCGATGCCGAAGATAAAGTTGTAGAGGTGATTTTGGCTCTCAGCGCGACCATGGAGGGCGACACCACCGCCTTTTATATTACCCGCTTACTGAAGGCAAGGGGGGTTAAGATCAGCACCATTGCCCGTGGTATACCCATCGGGGGAGAACTTGAATATACGGATGAGGTTACCTTGGGGAGGAGTATTCTTACCAGAGTAAATTATTCAATTGAATAGGGGAAATGTTTTGCAGTATTCATTTCCCTTTCTATATTTGCGCACGCAAAAAGGAAATAGTTCCGGCCTGACATCTGAGGATTGAGGAACTATATCGAGGAGCGGCATTTGGGGAATTAGCTCAGTTGGCTAGAGCGCTACACTGGCAGTGTAGAGGTCATCGGTTCGAATCCGTTATTCTCCAC
>DATGQZ010000045.1:0-58617 GCA_035303945.1 Cyclobacteriaceae bacterium | reverse complement strand
AAATTTTCTTGTTTTTGTTCTATATCAACTTAATTAAGACACATAAAGTTAAAAACAAAAATTCATAACTGCCTAATAATCAGCAAGAAAAAATTAAGTTAGAGAAAGTTAGACAAACTGTTCGAATCCTGCCACCCCGACGAGATTGAGAAAAGCCACTGATGATCAGTGGCTTTTTCTTTTTTGCGGACATAATGCGGACAGATTCACGTAGTTTTCTGAAGCACAAACGCTTTGTGTCTGCCTTTATCCCTTCTGCTCTTTGAAATCAATTGATTTTTGTGCTTTTATAGCCCGGAAAACTAACGTAAATATTTTCCGATTCACTCGTTTTTAAACTGAATTGGCCATTGATATCTGATACAGTTCCCAATGAGGCATCTGCCAATACAATTGTTGCCCCTGAAAGTCCTTTACCGTTGCGATCTCTGACTACTCCCGACCAGATGCCGTCGGCGTAACGAGCAGCTACGTCTAATGACCCGTACTTTCCATCGGCATCATCTCCATCTAGGCGCGTGGATGTGCTGTCTGGTTTGGATGAAGATTTGTCGATTTGGAAGCGAATGGGTAGCCTCATTTTTACGTTTACCTTTTGGCCGTCTTGGGTTCCCGGTGTCCATTTAGGAGAGTTCTCGACTACTTTAAGGGCTTCCTGATCAAGATCGGGATCAATGCCCTTGAAGATTTCCACATCCTTAACAGAACCTTCTGTGTCAACTACAAATGTAAGATAAACCGTGCCGCTAATGCCCTTTTCTTTAGCCTCAGTGGTATACACCAGACTATTCCTTAGGTATTTGTTCCAGCCTTCAAGGCCTCCCATAGGCCTAGGCATATCTTCTACTACATCATAAACCTGCATGGGCATTGCGATGGGGGAGGCTTCTTCCCGATATTCACAGGAAAACAGTACGATTAACAGTCCCAGCAGCGGAAGCGTAAAGAGGAATTTGAATTTTTCCTTTGATTGTGATTTTGTTTTGGCCATCATCATGATTCTGTTTTTGATTTGAAATTGATTAAAGTTATTCACCAGCTTTCCCCCTCCGGTCCAAGTAAGGCGAACCAAAAGTTCGGAATATTCTGCTTTGGAATGGGATCTTGTAATCTCTTGGTCTACTTGGTATTCGTGCAGCGCGTAAAGGCTGTTCTCTACCAGCTTGATGATGGGATGAAACCAAAATACACATCTAAACACCTGAAAAATCAAACAGTCAAAAGTGTGAAATAGTCGCGAATGGATCTTTTCGTGGGCGATGATCAAAGCCTGGTCCTGGCTATCGGGAAGATATTCCGGTAAAAATATATAATGGAAAAAGGAAGAAGGTTTACAATCCGGATGGATAAGTAATGTGTTTCCTTGATAAAGGATCTTTCGAGAAGTCCTTATCTGCCTGAGGATATGAAACAAGCCAGCTAATAAGCGTAAGAGGCTAAACCCCAAACCGGCAAAATACATCCAAACGATAATTTGGCCGATACTTGGGGCGGAAATCGACGCACTTGCGGGGTTTGAAGCGCTATTCGATTCGGGAAATACAAACGGCAGGCTTTCGGGGAAGGGATTTGTTTCCTGAAAAGTGGTTATTTGAAAAGTTACCAACGGGATAGTTAAAACAACCACCAGGGAGAGCAGTAGAAATAGACGGTTCCAGTTGAAGAATGTGAGCTTGGATAAAATAAACGAATAGAATGCGTACAGCAACAATAAACACATACTCCCTTCCCATAGATAATTTAAAACCCCATTCATTTTTCCTCAGATTTAAATTTGTTGATGGCTTTTTGAAGCTCCTGAATATCCTCTTCGGACAACTTCTTCTCTTTTACCATAAATGACAGTATGTTTCTGGCAGATCCTTCGAAGTAGTTTTTGACCAAACGGTCAAAGCTTCTGGCTTGATAATCGTATTTCGATATCACTGGGAAATATTCATAGGTGTTGCCATATGATCGGTGGTCAAGAAATCCTTTACTCTCCAGCTGCCTGATATTGGATGCCAAGGTGGTGTAGTTAGGCTTAGGGTCAGGCAATTGGTTCAATACATCCCTTACCAGGGCTTTTTCCAACCGCCAGAAAATGTGCATTATGCTCTCTTCCTGAATTGACAAATCTTCCATATGCTAAAAGTAAACTAAATCTTTATTATAACCTACAAAAAATTCGTAAATCTACGAAAATTTTGTAGACTCATCTATAGCGCTTAAAATCAGTGGATTTGCACCGATTCTCCAAGGGAGAATATCTTTTTCTTATTCCGTTGCTAGAGGGATCTTTAAAAATGAGCAACTACTCCTAACCTGTTCCCAAACAGGCAGTCCTCACCGATTAAGAATTTTTATGCAACAAATTGCATGAATATCCCTCGCAAAAGATTAATTTGTCTGCCGGTTTGCCTTCAGCTTGTTCCGTCTTACAAAGGCATGAGCAGACCGATACAAGGGTGTGGTGGAACAACTCAAGGTATCACCTCTGCTACATAAGATCATTAACGGATAAATCAATAGTAACAAATGGAAGAAAAATTTCAGGTAATTGACCGACGGGATTTTATCAAAAAAACGGGTTTAGGCGTTCTAGGACTTGGCCTGGCACCCAGCCTACTGGCAAAGGCCCGCGCCAACGGAAGACTACGAACAGCACATATCGGATTGGGCATGATGGGAAAAGAAGACTTAAAAGCCATTTCTTCTCATGAATTGGTGGATGTAGTCGCCCTTTGCGATGTGGACGCCAATATGCTGGCAGAAGCAAAGGCAGACTTCCCTAATGCTAAGACCTATAAAGATTATCGTCAGATGCTGAAGGAAATGGAAGATGAGATAGATGCAGTAATAGTATCAACTCCAGACCATACCCATGCCCCTGCTTCGCTGATGGCGATGAAAATGGATAAGCCCGTATACTGCCAAAAACCACTGACCCACCACGTGTCAGAGGCTCGGGAAATGAAGAAGGTGGCGGAGAAAAAAGGATTGGTAACCCAAATGGGTATTCAGGTGCATTCCTTTTACGACTACAAGCTGGCAACTTTATTAATCCAATCCGGCATAATTGGGAAAGTGCATACGGTGAGAGCTTGGTCACCAAAAAACTGGGGATCAGATGAGCCAAGGCCTACTGGCAGCGATCCCGTGCCAGCACATCTCGACTGGAATCTATGGCTGGGCACTGCGCCGGAAAGACCTTACAAAGAAGGTTACTACCATCCGGCCAACTGGAGAAAGGTGCTTGATTTCGGTTGCGGTACCTTAGGAGATATGGGTGTGCATATTTTTGACACACCTTATAATGCTTTGCAGTTGGATGTGCCTCGCACAATCATCAACGAGTGTCGCCAACCCACTGACTTTGGCTTTCCCGAACACAATATTGTGACTTACGAATTCCCAGCCACACCATATACCGCCGAAACCTTAAAGTGGGTATGGTATGATGGTGTTGGCGCTCCTGCAGCCCATGAGGATTTAAAATTACCAAACGGGGATAAGCTGCCCGAGCAAGGTGCTATGTTTATGGGAGAGAAAGGACGCTTGCTGTTGCCTCACTTCCAGGAATTGCCACGTCTCATTGTAGATGGGCAATATAAGGAAATGGATATCGAGCAGTTTAACCTGGGCAAGCCTGTTAAAGACTACGAATCTGAAAGCAAAAAACATTACCATGAATTCGTGGATGCCTGCCTGGGCAAAGCGGAATGTAGCGCGCCATTCTCCTATTCCGCACGTTTGACCGAAACGATTTTGTTAGGAGTTATTGCAGGACGTTTTCCCAACCAAACCTTGCACTGGGATAGCAAAAAAGCAAAATTCAAAGAAAAAGAAGCTAACCAATACCTGGACGGAAAATACAGAAAATTCTAATTCCGGTATTTCAGCTATCGTTGTTCACACCCCTGAGTCTTTCAGGGGTGTTTTTTGTTTATTGTCAATTAGTAGAAGGTTGTATTGTGAGGGTACGAATACGATCGCCTATCATATTGTCGGCAGAATGCGGAGCTTTTATATTAATTCACTAAATTAATCCTTTGGTCGTTTGGTGCTGAATTCAGCATCTCATCGAAGACAAAGCTGATGTTCCTGCCAACCGACATTCCTGCGGAACTATGTGATCGGCCTTACAAGTATGTTTTACGGTTTATCTTTAACAATAGCATATCCCTTTTGAAAGCCAAATGAAAAGCCAGCAGATTTAGACCTGAGTGAAACGATTTTCAATACCCGATAAAAACCACCATCCCTACACGCACACCGAGCAATGCGCTATATAAAGCATATGGGGTAGATAGAACCAGATTTATGGGCATATCCCTTCTGCTAATCCGGCAAAAGTAAGATTTATGGAATGGTCATGTTTATATGGCGCAATACAATATGCTAGAGATGTAGCAACAAAGTAAATTACTATAACCTTTTTTTGGCTTATATAAACTTATTTTTTAAATTCCTATCAGTTTTTAGTTTTTTCTATTTCTTATATTAAATCCCAATTTTATGAGCACTTTAAACAACCTTTCCTTCCAGATCCCAGAAGCGGATCTACAGGCCGTAAAGGATGCACTGGCCACCATCCAATCTATTCTATCCCCTTATTTGATGGCGCTCAGTCCTGAACAGCGCCGGGTATTGCCTAAGATGGGCGACGGGACCGCGCCTTTCGTTGGTAAGGTCATTGATTATGCCGAGTCCAACTCGGAATTTGTCCCTCCTTTTGTTGATGTGCAGGAAATGCGCTTGGACTGGAATGCTGTTCAGGACCTGATGCCCCTGCTGCGTACGGTCAGCCAGTTGCAAAGCAACCTCAACGACACCATTTTGCTGGCCGGTTCGGAAGGTTATGTATCGTCACTGAGCTATTACAATTCCGTAAAGCTGGCCGCCAAGATGAATGTCCCCGGTGCCAAGACCATTTATGAAGACCTTCGTCAGCGGTTTGAAGGGAACGGAAAAAGAAGCAGTTCCCCGGTTGAGGAGTAGTTTGATTAGCGCTCCTGAGTAGCCGGATCAAGCCATCCGGCTTTTTTATTTTTTAGATCATGAGGATTTGTTTATAGCATTTTTAAATTCCTGCCATGCTTCTCCTCCAGGCTCATCATCAAGGGGCGCTTTATTTTAAATCCCCGTTCCTTCCAACAGGACTCCAGTTGGCAAATTAGAAACTAAAGCTCCTTCTAAAGGAACTGAGGTCGTCAAATAGCGAACTCCAGTTCCCTTTAAGTAGACTACAGTCGGCAAAAAAGGAACTCCAGTTCCCTCGGAGGGAACTGAAGTGAGCAAAATGGGAACTACAGTCGCCTCTGAGGGAACTGAAGTCAACAAAAAGGGAACTACAGTCCCTTCTGAGGGAACTCCAGTCGGCAAAAAGGGAACTGCAGTAGGTTTTGAAGAGGGGAGGGGTACTTCGGAAGTACCCCTCCCCTCTTCAGAAGTACCCCTTTCATCAATTCCGGCTTCAGCACCATTTTTGACATTCAATTCTCCGTTTCTGGATTAATATCATGAATCCCTTCGCCCGCCAGCGGACAATATCGTCCGAAACAACCGTCCCAAATTCGCCCATTCCCGCTCTCCAAGCCCTTTACAGCCGTTCTATATTGGCCTAACTTTGGCAAACCAACACGATAAGCTCGTAACCAAATAATTTTTCTCCTATACATGATCCAACTCAGCAAAGTAGACAAGTTTATAGATTCCCGCTTTCAGCGGATCTTTATCCTCAAAAATATCAACCTCCACATCCTGGAGGGGGAATTTGTCACCCTGATGGGGCCCAGTGGTGCCGGCAAGTCCACCCTGCTCAATATCATCGGTCTGTTGGATGAAGAGTATGAAGGAACCTATAGCTTCGAAAACCAAGTCATCAGCCAGTTAAAAGAGAAGCAGCGAAATGCCCTGCACAAAAGTGAGTTTGGCTATATCTTCCAAGCCTACCACCTGATCGATGAGCTGACCGTCTACGAAAATATAGAAACTCCCCTGCTCTACAGGAATGTGGGCTCCTCTGAGCGGAAAAGCATCATTGCCGAGCTGTTGGACCGATTTAGGATGGTGGCCAAAAAGGATCTCTTCCCCGCCCAACTTTCGGGAGGACAACAACAACTGGTAGGTATCGCCCGCGCCATCGCCGGCAGACCACGGATTCTCTTGGCAGATGAACCTACCGGCAACCTCCACAGCGCGCAGGCAAAGGAAATCATGGAAGTGTTTAAGGAGCTTCATCAGGAAGGGACTACCATTATTCAGGCTACCCATTCGGCCGACAATGCGGCTTATGGCAGCCGCTTGATAGAACTGGTGGATGGCAAAGTAGAAAAAGACCTCGCGCTATGAAAAAATTGCTTTTGTTGGCTTTCCTTGCAGCAGCATGCTTTACGCCCAGCCAAGGACAGGATACGCTGAAGGTTACTTTTGAGGAAGCGATCACCATAGGTCTGGAAAGCAACCAAGATTACCAAATGCTGCAAAATGAGCAGGAACTGCTCCGAACGGAGAAGCAAGCGGCCACGGCAGCAATATTTCCCCGCGTTGGGATCAGCAACAGCCTAACATTGCAGTCGGGACAGCAGTCTCAACTGGTGGAAGGGGAGTATATCTTTACCAGCATCAATAACAAGCGCATCTATTCGGGATTGAGCGCAGAACTCCCGCTCTACAACGGGGGCAGGATTGCCAATCAACGCAAGGCCGCAAGCTTGGTAGAAGAGGCGGGAGCGCATCGCTTGGAACGGGGCCGTCAGGAACTGGTCTATCTAATTGCGCAACAATACCTGCAGGTATTGCTTGATGAGGAGCTTTATCACCTGGCACTCGAAAATCTCAATAACCAAAAGGAACAGCTCAGACAAATCAAAGGCTTCGTAGAAGTTGGTCTCAACACCCTTTCTGACCAATATAACCAACAATCAGAAGTGGCCCGCCTGGAAACGGTCGCGCTGAATGCCCAAATCACGCTGGAAAATGACCTTTGGAAAATGGCGGAGCTCCTGCAACTGCCATCGGGCACTTTCCCGCAATTGGACCCCGTGGATATCGGCGCCATACCAAATACGGATCTGTTGGAACTGGGACCGGATGCCTTATATGAGCTGGCGGTGGACCACCGCAAGGACTTTCAGGCGCAACGGCTTTTCGCCATGGCTGGCAAAAAGCAATTGGCGGCATCCCGAGCCGGCTTTTTTCCGCAGCTCAGCGCATTTTTCAACTACAACTCCTTTTATACTTCCTTAGATCAGCGCAGTTTCAGTGACCAATTTCTTAATATTTATCCCCAGAGAGCCATTGGCCTAAATCTTTCCATACCCATTTTCAATAACTATACAACCAAACTCCATGTAGCTAGAGGGCGGGCGGAGATGAAAAACCGGGAACTGGAACTGCAGGCTATCGAAAGGGTGCTATACCAAGAGACCAAGCTTGCCTATGAGAATTTTAAAGCTGCTATTCGGCGCCAAGCATCTACCGAGGTGCAACTCAAAGCTGCAACGGAGGCACAGTTGGCCATTCATGAAAAATTCAAGCTGGGCTTAGCCAATTTTGTCGATCTGGCCCAGGCCAACCAACAGCTTGCCACCGCACAATCTGACCACGCGCAAGCCCGCTACACCTTGTACTTTCAAGAGATCCTCTTAAAGTACACCGTGGGCATGCTCTGATGCAGCCTGCAGCAACGCAAATCTTTAAAGCAAAAAGCGACAAGCCAAGCCTTCTGCGATCCATCCACCCTTTAACTAGCTACTATAGAATTATTTTGTTTTCTTTGTGAGTCTAAAAACGCCACCTGGCTAGACTTAGGTAGATCCTTAGCGCAAGGAAGCCCAATTGTCTGTCGTTTAGTAGCAATATGAAGGGAACATATGATTGAATATAAAATATTGAGGAACTTTTTGACTTTGCTGGGATGTGTTTTTTCCTTTCTCACCCTTAGCTCCTGTGAAGACGTTTTGACGGAACGCGTAATTGTTTATTCAGATGATTTTTCACAGACAGACCCAAACAGTCCGATAGTCAATGCCAAATGGCATGCCTTCAATGGAGATACATTATTGGGTTGGTACCATAATGAAGAAATAGCCTTAGACCTCGCGAGCCTGCCCAAGCACAACACCTTAGAGATCACTGTAGAGTTATTGGTTCATGATAGCTGGGATGGCAATCAAGAGGGTGTAGGAGGTTCTGACTATTGGTTCCTCCATTTGGACGGGGAAGAGATCATTAACACTACCTTTTCCAACTCGCCCTGCGGCTTTAACTATTGTCTATACCAAGCATACCCGGAGAACTTCCCCCGGACATTTGAGCCAAAAACAGGGGCTTTGGAAACAAATTTACCGGGCCGTTGCCAGTATAAAGGCGTCTCCGGCTGGACCAGTAAGTACAGGATCACCCGTCTTATCAAGCATCAAAGCAGCAGCTTATCCCTCTTGATCGGTGATCGGTTGAAGCAGGAAAATGCCGGTGATCCGAGTTGCGATGAAAGCTGGTCCGTTTCCAAAATAGAAATAAGTGCCCTCACTGTAGACTAGGGCTTATTGATGACATTTCAAATGATGAATAAAAAGCTGTATGCCATCTTTTTTATCCTGACTTGTATGGGATCCATAGGGGTGAGAGCCCAATCCTTGCCTGTAGGGACCGCTGTGTTGGAAGATTATCTGAGAAGACAGCAACTCTTGGGTAATGGGGATTCCACCTTCAGCTTTATGCTGCGCCCAGTCTTTCCTGCCCCTGCCTTTGGCAAGAAAAACGGGGTGGATCTTGATGGTACGTTTACGGACTCAGAACAAACCACCACCACGACCATTACCAAAGGTGGAAGAGAGATATTTCGGGTCATGCCTGCGGGAATACGGATGCAATACAATTCCCAGCTGCCTTTTGGGGTCAACAATGGCTTGATGATTCCTAACGTGGGTCTCCAGACTGTCCTCACCGGAGGCATTTATTATCAATTTGACAGGCTCAGCATACAATTCCAGCCGGAGATTCTCCTGGCACAAAACAAGGATTTTGAAGGCTTTCCCTTGGAGCATGATGGAAGCACTTGGAGAGAATACTACGAATGGCTTAATTTTACGGATATCCCAGAGCGCTTCGGGGAAAAAAGCTATAGAACCTTATTGCCCGGACAATCAAGTATCCGGTACAACTTTGACGGGCTGTCTGTCGGACTCTCTACGGAAAACTTGTGGTGGGGCCCAGGGAGACGAAACGCTTTGGTCATGAGCAATAATGCGCCCGGCTTTCTCCATTTTACAGTCAATACCCGAAGACCCATTGCTACGGATATTGGCAGCTTTGAAGGGCAGCTGATTGTGGGGCGACTGGAAAATTCCGGTTATAAACCACCCCAGTCGGATTATATTTACAGACAGCACCCTTTATATGTCCCCAAGCGCGACAATGACTGGAGATATTTGGCGGGACTGGTATTGATCTATCAACCGAAGTGGGTGCCTGGCTTATCCGTTGGGTACAGCAGCGTATCTCAGCTGTATCACAACGATATGCATACATTGGCTGACTATCTGCCTATTTTCAACAGCGGAAAAGGCAGCCCTTCTGTCATAAACACGGATGTAGCCAAACGTAACCAGCTGAGCTCAGGCTTTTTTCGCTGGATGGATACCAATGGCCATTTTGAGTTCTATGGCGAGTACGGAAGCAATGGCAACAACCGGAAGTTTAATGATTTTATCACCAACCCTGACCTCACCCGGGCCTTTACCTTTGGCTTCAGTAATCTGATTGCCCTAAAAAAGAGGGGCCAGTATATCCAGTTGGGCGCAGAGATGACCCAAACGGGACAAACCGTATGGGAAACCATCAACAATAAAAACAGCTGGTACACCCATCCCCATGTACGTCATGGCTATACCCATAGAGGACAGGTCTTGGGCGCAGGAAACGGTCCTGGCAGCAACGTGCTTTTCCTGGAAGGTTCATGGGTAAAAGACTTCAATAGGATAGGTTTCCATATCGAGAGGATTGTGTATAACAATGACTTTTACTACAAGCGGTTTGAAGATATAAAAGATTGGCGGGTGAAGTATATAGATATTGTTCCTTCTTTGGTAGCTGATTGGCGTTTTGGGAATATCCTGCTCTCCTCCAGGTTCCAATATATCCACTCCTTAAATTATAAGTGGTTTATCATTAACCAGCCTAACCAATATTGGGTGCCCGGTTATGACAAGACCAACTTTGTCGCGCAGGTAGGGCTGACATATATCTTTAAATGACGGTAGACCCTGCCTCAGGGCAGGCAAAATCAAACCTGTTCTACTCCTAGAGCACCTCATTCAGACCAAAGTAAAAGGCTTTTTGGGCGCCATAGGCAATATCCAGCCTTATATTTAAGCCTTCCTCGGTAAGCCGGTAACGAAATCCTATGCCACCCCCGTATTTAAAACGGCCAAAAGCGTAAGCGGAAACCTTAGGCGCGACCTGCCCGGCACTGGCAAAAAGAACCAGCCTCAGCTTTCTATACACGGGCATGCGGTATTCTGCCTGATATACCATCGCATGTCGATCCCTGTATTTGCCTTCAAAATGTCCCCTCATGATGTCACTGCCCCCGATAAGAGAAACTTCTTGAAAGGGAGGTTCTCCGGTCACCAAACTGTACCAAGCCTGAAGCGCCAATACCTGCTGCTTATGAACAGCGACATACTTTCTGAAATCCATCACCGTACGGGTAAAGGTATATTGGCTTCCTAAAAACGGCTGAAAACTCATCACCTGAACCTGGTGAAAAGCACCTCTATCGGGCTGAAAAATATTGTTTCTGGAATCAAAACTGAGGGCCACTCCTACACCCGATATGCTTTGCCCCTGGCTGCCCCTGAGCTTGCCCGAATCCAGCAGTCCTCCCTCATCGCAGCGATAAATGTCTTCCCATTTATATTCGTATCTGGGACCGATATAGATGTTTTGTCCTAATCGCTTTTGATACGTCAGCCAGGCATGTGCTTTTTTGGAAGCATAATTTTCCTCCAGCTTGTCCTGACGATGGTTGCCCATGCCATAAAATTTGAAGGGGTAGTCAGAAAACTCTACCCGAGCGCTGAGGTGATTCTTATTTTCCTTTTGCCACAAATCCACCGCCGCACTCAGCATTACCTGCTTATTGAGGGTGTACAGAAAAGTAACAGGCAAAGTAGAAGGGTGGTTGATGCTGCCTTTTTCAGGTCGAAATATCCTTATTGCTCTTACGCCCAATCCTAAACGGGTCTCGGGAGAATAGGTAACCGCAGGAATAAAAGCCCAGTTTTCGCCGCTTACCAGATCAATCGCTCGGTCAGCAGTATTAAATAGCTTTTCAATGATCGGAGTAGCTGCAACCGTATCTTGAGTGGGACGATCCTGAGCCCAAGCAACATGTGCCAAGAGGCAGAAAGGAAGACAAAGTAGGCTTTTCATCAATGCGGCAAAGATACGACAAAGATCCAAATGCGGTAATTCCTCTGTAAAGACTTATATTTGTGCTCCAAAGAAAGAAAAATAAACGAGGAGCGAAATGCTATTATATAACGTGACGGTCAATATAGACCTTGAAAAGGAAAAAGAATATGTGGAATGGATGAAGGAAACGCATATTTCTGAAGTGATGGCCACCGGTTTGTTTGTTGACAGCAAGTTCTTCAGGTTGTTACATGAGGCAGAGGAGGGGGTGAATTTTTCTGTACAGTATTTCGCCGAAAGTATGGACCAAATACAGCAATATCAGGCCCAGCACGCTGCTGGGTTGCAACAAAAGTTAAAAGACAAATTTGGCAACCACTACGTGGTGTTTCGTTCCCTACTAGAATTGGTTGAATAGTATCCCTGAAGGCTGGCGTCAGCCTTTTTTTTTTGCGGTATAGGAGGAAGAATTGTTAAAGTTTGAGCTGTTACCTATTCCATAACTTTTCTTTCCAGCATCATCTTGATCTCCCTGGCTTGGAGGTGGCAGTTGTACCAACCGCTCTCTATGCTGGCGTTGAATTTCTTATAAAAATTTATAGCCGGGTCGTTCCAATCCAAAACCTGCCACATCATACCGGTACAGTTTTCTTCCAGGGCTTTTTCCATGACTTTCATAAACAGCAATTTGCCCGCGCCCTTGCCCCTTTCTGATTCTGTGACAATATAGTCTTCCAGATAGAGGCGTTTGCCTTTCCAGGTACTGTAGCGGTAATAATAGATCGCCGTGCCGATAATGGCTCCCGTGCTGTTTTTGATCAAAACATAAAAGCCATAAACAGGATTGTGGCCGAAGCCATCCTCCTCCATTTTTTCTAGGGTATTTGTGACTTCATCAGCTGCTTTTTCATATATCGCAAGCTCTTGGATAAGCCCAAATACAGCCGGCAAATCTTCCTTTTTGCCTTCTCTTATCGTGTACATGGCCTGAAATTAAGAAAAAAAGCTTTTGGACAAAATCAATTTTTTGAAGATTATCTTAGAATACTACAGGAATAATTCAAATTTAACTTTCCTTCGTATTATTCTTCTGCCGATTCAGAGAGGGCAGGCTTAAGTTATGCTTGACCGCTAGCAGCCGGAAGACAAAAATGATGGTCAAGGAAATCATCAGATTAATATCCCTGTCCACTTGCCAATGGTTAAGCACAAGGTAAATAATTGCTCCCGTCAGACAAGCTGAAGCGTAGATTTCCCGCTTAAACAAAATGGGCATTTCATTGGTGAGCGTGTCCCGGATCACGCCTCCCATCACGGCCGAAAACATTCCCATAATAGCGGCAATCTCCACACGAAAGCCCAAACTCAACGTCTTCTCAACCCCCAATACAGTAAAGAAGGCAATACCTAACGAGTCAAACAGAAACATGGTGCGCTTTAATTTGGAGACAGTATTGTAAAAAAGAAAGGTGGTAAAAATGCCTGCAAAAATGGCATACAGAAACCATACATTACCAATCCACACCAAAGGGTAAGCACCCAGGAGCACATCTCTCAAACTACCCCCGCCAATAGCTGTGATAAATCCCATAAAGCCGGCACCAAAAACATTGTGCTCGCGGTCTTCCACGGCCAAAGCTCCTGAAATGGCAAAAACATAAACGCCTATCAATTCCAACGCGTACTGCAGATCCATGACGCTTATTCTATTGTCCTTTTAAATTGATTCCATGTATATCAAGAGTACCTCCGCTTAGAGGTCAACGCCATCAGCTTTCTGCATTACAAACACGCCCATAGCTCTTTTTCCGTGCACCAATACCGATTTTGGCGCTTCCAAGTGCCGGAGACCATGTGCTGCCATCATTTCTGCCAAAAGCTTCTCCGTAAGTACAAAACGCTTGGATCCATCGGGCAACCGATACAGCCCATCTCCCAAAGGAGTAGCATTTCCAAGTATTTCCTGCACAGCCGTAGTCATTCTTAAAAAGAGGATGCCTCCAGGCCGCAGCACCCTAAGCATCTCTTTCAGCATTTGCTGAAAATGTGATGTATTGTTCGCAAAATGTAAGACAGCAGAACTGATGACAACATCCATGGCACCATGGTGAAAAGGCATATCCTCCACCAGCGCGGTTTGGAAGCGATAGATGTCATAGTCCTTTTGAATGGTCTGTGCCTGAATTCTGGCCATTTGTATGGCAATCGGATTGCTATCTATCCCAAATATTTGGAACCCCTCCCGGAGAAAATAAATGATATTTCTTCCTTCGCCACAACCCGCGTCCAATATGCGCTGTTCCTTGTTGAACCTTCCCTTTAGGATCTGGTCCAATAGGTAAATATCCAGATTGCCCAGAAGCTTATTTAATGCAGCGATGTCCATCGTTTAAACCGGAGGGAAAATTATTTTAAAACCTGAAACAAATAAGCCAATGTAATCTCCAGGTTATTGAAGTGAATATCAAAGATCCTGCTCTGCGACTCCGGTCGTCCAAATTCATACGAGTACCTGACTTCGGCTTGTAGGGTGCTTTTCCCGAACAGCTTGGACACCCCTACCCCTGCCGTAAGTCCGTACATAAATTTTTTGGGATCGTCACCCGGCTGTCCGTAGGTGGGGATCAACAAATCTCCTTCCCTTACCCTCGTTACGTCCTCTGCATTAAGCAGGTAGCCAAAGTGAGGTCCCATCTTGATGTGGAACCTGCCGGAGTTGCCGAGATAAAAGTTGGACAGAAGGGGTACTTTGATGTAATCGAAACGGGTCTCATTTCCGGTATTTAATGTGTCGGTGCCAGTATAGCCGGTAGTCAGCCACTGGAATTCAATCTGAGCTCCTGCATTTTTCGCAAAAAACTGTTCCACCACTAGGCTATAGGTGGGAGTCGAAATGCCCGGAACCTTATAAGATACTGATGCAATTTGGGGGCGATACGAGACACTTGACTGGGAAACCCCTCCTCTAAAGCCGACGCTGGTTTGAGCTTGTAAATCCCATACAGCCAACCATAATAAACAAGAAAGAATCGCTGTTTGCTTTAGCCAGCCCATATTAAAAATTGTCACCCAATGGTGCAGTTATTGAACAGGCCGGAATGTGCTATCCCGGCCTGTTCAGGTTGTTTATTGCTTCTTTTTCTTTTTGACTTCTTCAAGATCATCCCTGTCCCTCAGCTTCTTGTCGTCTACATTCTTATTAAGGAATTCGTTGATTTTGTCTATGGAATAGGAACTGGAGATCTCACCAAATGAATTGATATTCATTTTGAAGCCTTCCAAATCAGGATTCACCCTTGGGTTATCATCTTTTTTTGATTTTTTTGCCATGATCTCATTGTTTATCTAACCGCTTATGCTTTCAACGTAGCTAACGCATAGGTTATGCGTTGGAGCAGCTCGTCTTTGCCCAATATACCAAATATTTCCGACAAGTCCGGACCAGCGCCTACGCCTGTCACGGCCAATCGCACCGCCTGCATTACCTTTCCAAGCTTGATTCCCTGTTGCTCCGCCGCCGCTTCAAGCAACGCTTTGGAGGAGGCAGGCGTAAACTCTTCCGTTGAAGTGGATAGCAGATCTTTATAAGCAGAGAGCACCTTTACAGCATCCTCATTCCATTTTTTAGCAGCCACGGCTTCGTCAAATGCTTTGGGTGCCTGCAGCAGAAACTTACCTTCCATCCACAAGTCCGCAGGGAAGGTCGCCCGCTCTTTGACAAGATTTACTATCTTGACGGCTCTTGCCTTATCTATGGACAAGCCTTCTTTTTCCAAATCCGCTAGCAGATATTCCGCCAGTTCCTCATCAGGCTTCGCCCTCAAGTACTGCTCATTGTACCACTTGGCTTTGTTAATATCAAACTTTGTTCCTGACTTACCGATCCTCTCGACAGAAAAGGCTTCAACGAGTTCATCCATGCTGAAAATTTCCCTTTGGTCACCCGGATTCCATCCCAAGAAGGCCAAAAAGTTAATGAATGCATCAGGCAGATATCCCGATTCCCTGAATCCTTTGGCAAGGTCTCCTGACTCAGGATCTGTCCAATTGAGAGGGAAAATCGGAAAGCCTTGCTTATCTGCATCACGCTTTGACAGCTTACCATTGCCATCAGGCTTCAACAACAGGGGCAAGTGGGCAAATTGAGGCATGGTATCTTCCCAGCCAAGATATTTATACAGCAACACATGCAGCGGAGCAGAAGGCAACCATTCCTCTCCCCGGATCACATGGGTGATGCCCATCAAATGGTCATCTACAATATTAGCGAGATGATAGGTGGGCATGCCATCCGACTTCATCAATACTTTATCATCAAGTGTATTGGAATGCACCAATACCCAGCCTCTGATCATATCATTGAGCCTCACTTCTTCTTTACGGGGAATTTTCACCCTTATCACGTAAGGTTCACCGGAGGCCAATCTTGCTTTTACCTCATCCTCAGGCAAGGTGAGGGAGTTTTTCATCTGTGTGCGGGTGATGGAGTTGTACTGTGGGGAAACTACCCTGGCCGCCGTCAACCTTTCCCTCATTGCCTCCAGTTCCTCCGCCGTATCGAAGGCATAATATGCATGGCCTTTTTCTATCAGGTCCAACGCATACTGCGCATACATGGGTTTTCTTTCTGATTGGCGATAAGGGCCATGGGGACCTCCCACCCATGGGCTTTCGTCAGCAATGATCCCTAACCATTCAAGAGAGTTTTTAATGTATTCCTCAGCTCCTGGCACAAACCGGTTTTGATCAGTATCTTCTATCCGCAGTAAGAATTTGCCCTGGTGTTTCTTTGCGAAAAGATAATTGTACAATGCGGTTCGGACACCGCCTATATGCAAAGCTCCCGTAGGTGAGGGGGCAAATCGAACACGTACTTCTCTCATGATGGAAATGTTTGAAAACAGCCCTAAAGGCTGCGGTTTAATTTAAGGGGCAAAGATACAAAAAGTACGGCACTGCAGAAAAAATGGATAATCTTTCTCCTCCTTGTATGCTGGCAAAAAAAGCGGAATCAATGTATATTATAAAACACCACACTAAAATATTTAATGCTACGCCAACTATTGCAGCAATAAGGAAAGCAGCTTAGCTCAGCCCTTCATCCACCACCTTTTCCCTTTTCCCAGAATTTCCTGTAGCTTTGTTTATACACCAATTAAACAAGCACATATCATGGACACGTATTACAATCCAGAGGACCTGAAGAAATTCGGGCAGATCGGGGAATTCCAGCAAAAGCTGGCGGACAAATTTTTTGATTATTATGGCGAGGTTTTTAAAGAAGGTGCCTTGACCGCCAGGGAAAAATCGCTTATTGCTTTGGCTGTATCCCATACCGTTCAATGCCCCTATTGCATTGATGCTTATACAACAGATGCGCTGGAAAAAGGATGCGATGAGGAACAAATGATGGAAGCCGTACACGTAGCAGCGGCCATCCGCGGAGGAGCAAGTCTGGTGCACGGCGTACAGATGATGAACAAGGTCAAAGGTCTGTCCATGTAGTCCAACAAGGCCATAAAGCCATGTTATCTACGTTAAAGATATTGAATTCAAAAAATTCTCACTTCAACATAGGCACATATTGAAATCTCTAGCAGCGCAAGGACAAGCATTAGCAAATAGCCAAACCCAGATTGACTTCTTGGACAAGGTGCCGGTAGGAACATTTAAACATCTTCAGTTCAGCGATAAGCTTAAGCAGATCAATGCATTGCCTTTAAAACCCATTGCTCTAGACATTTTCCAAATGAACTTGGGAAAAATGTGCAACCAAGTGTGCAAACATTGCCATGTAGATGCCGGTCCTGACCGAAAGGAAATTATGGAAAAGGAAACCATGGCCCTTTGTCTGGAGGCGATTGAAAAAAGTGGTGTCTCAACTGTGGACCTTACAGGTGGGGCACCGGAAATGAATCCAAACTTCCGCTGGCTGGTAGAGCAGCTGTCTGCCAGGGGGAAAAGAATTCTGGTACGATGCAATCTCACCATTATTGTGTCCAATCCTCGTTTTCATGACCTTCCTCAGTTTTACAAAGAACATCAGTGCGAAGTTGTATCATCCCTGCCATATTTCACCGCTATGCGGACAGATGCGCAAAGAGGATCCGGCGTCTTCGACAGATCTATCAAAGCATTAAAGATGCTCAATGGGGTTGGTTATGGAGTGGAAGGGACAGGCCTAAAGCTGAGTCTTGTCTACAACCCCTCGGGCGCATTTCTTCCAGCAGATCAGCTATCACTTCAACAGCAATTTAAAAGAAAGTTAAAGGATCAGTTTGACATTGACTTCAACGAATTGCTCACCATCACCAACCTGCCTATAAGCCGATTTTTGGATTACCTGATCCAGAGCGATAATTATGAAGGATATATGGAAAAGCTGATTCAATCCTTCAATCCTACAGCGGCATTGCATGTAATGTGCAGAAATACCGTATCTGTTGGTTGGGATGGCTACTTGTACGACTGCGACTTCAACCAGATGTTGGATCTTCCCGTTGCCAGCGAATCTGCCCATATCAGAGATTTTGATCTCAACAAGTTGATGAGGCGGGATATTGTCACAAAAAAACACTGCTTTGGCTGCACTGCAGGAGCGGGAAGCAGCTGTGGGGGAAGCTTAGCATGAAAGACGCAGCGCTCATTATTTTTCAAAAAAAACCGGAGTCAGGAAAGGTCAAAACGCGCTTGGCTACTACTATTGGTGATGCCAAAGCCCTAGCGACATACCAACTGCTTTTGAAGCATACCCATGAACAGGTAGCTTTGTTGGATGCAGCCGTTTTTGTGTATTTTGATAAAGAAATTGATCCGAATTATCTCCTTCACCCCCGTTACAAGGGCGCCATTCAAGCTACAGGTGATCTTGGCCAAAGGATGAAAACAGCTATTGTAGAAGTACGAACTTCAGGTTACCAAAGGGTGCTGGTCATCGGCTCCGATTGCCCCGGCCTACAGGTAAGCATTTTACAAGAAGCCTTTTCGCAACTACTAAATCATGATCTGGTATTAGGGCCGGCAAAAGATGGCGGGTATTACCTGATTGGTATGAAGAAAACCCATCAAGAACTTTTTGCCGACATCCCCTGGAGCAGTGCAGATGTTTTGTCCAAAACCTTAGCTATCGCTAAATCACTTCACCTTCATGTCTTTTTACTACCCACGTTGACTGATGTCGACGTATATGAGGATCTAGATGAAGACTTGAAGAGAAAACTCGATCTCGCATAATGGAAATAAAAGCTTAAGGTCTACTTGTAGCCGCATTTAAGATTATCTACCATATTTGTGAAAGATAGCCTTGCGGTACCGTAAAACAGCCCCGTGAAGCTAACCCTACTGAATCAACACCACAGGAATAAGTTGACTAAACTATGACGAAAATTTTACTACCTACCCTTTCTTTTCTGCTGTTCTTAGGCATAAGTGCATTTGCCCAGCAGCGTACTTTGTCTGTTGAAACCATCATGCAGGACCCAAAGTGGATGGGCACTTTTCCATCTGATGTGAGATGGGATGAACACAGCGAGCGTATCTATTTCAAATACAATAAAGATCAAGATCCGGAAGATTCTCTTTATAATATCCATGTCCGCACGCAGGAGCTAAAAAAGGTCTCTTGGGGTGAGGAAAGAAATTTAATTCCCACACAGGCGGTGTACAGCCCAAACCTAACCCTTAAAGCCTATATCAAAAATAACAGCATCCGGCTTTACCATATCAAGGAGAGAAAAGAACAAGCCCTGCTGGAGCTAGAAGGTAGGATCAGCAATTTGAATTTTTTGGGGAACAGTTTGGTGGCCTTTCGGCAAGGAAACAATGCATTTACCTACGACTTGTCAGAGGGAAGTCTTAGACAGCTTACAAATATCCGAACAGGGGAGGAAGCAAAGGAAAAGAAAGCTTCAGGCCAAGATGAATGGCTGAAGGAAGACAACTTGAAATTGCTTCAGGTGGTGAGAGAAAGAGAGGCTAAAAAAGACAGCACCCGTATAGTCAATGAGTCGAAGCAGGGAGGCAAAACATTCCATTTCTATCTGGGCAAGAGGCAAATTGTTCATATGGCCGTTTCTGCAGATAGAAATTTTGTCCTTATTGTATTCAATACACCCGCTTCGTCTGTTTCTACCAAGGTACCTGATTATATTGCTGCTTCAGGATATACCAGCGACCTCGATGCCCGACCCAAAGTAGGCACGGAAACCGGAAAGTCGGAACTGGGGATTTATAATTTGGTGGAGGATACTTTGTATTTTGCCCATGTTGATCAATTGCCTGGTATTAAAGACCTCCCTGACTACGTGAAGGATTATCCTGATCAAAAATGGGAGGAAAAAGAACGGGAAGTGGTGTTTTCGCCAGCAATTATTTCTGCGGATGGAGAGAAAGCCATTACCTCCATCCGTTCGAAGGACAACAAAGACAGATGGATCGCTGCCATTGACTTAGCCACAGGGAGGCTTCAAAGCTTGGACCGCCAGCGTGACGAGGCATGGATCGCTGGACCTGGTATCGGCTGGGCTTCCGGTGGGGGCACCCTTGGTTGGCTTCCTGACGACCGTCACATTTATTTCCAATCGGAAGAAACGGGTTATTCCCATTTGTATATCTTGGATGTAAGTAACGGAGAAAAAACCGCTCTTACTAAGGGGGAATATGAAGTCTTTGATCCCTTTATCTCTAAAGACAAAAAATATTGGTACCTAAGCACCTCTGAAGTTCATCCCGGGGAGCGGCACTTCTACCGAATGCCCTTGTTTGGTGGGAAAATGGAAAAGCTGACCAGCATGGTGGGCAATAATGAAGTCATTCTATCTCCCGATGAAAAGTGGCTCGCCATTCTTCATTCCTATAGTAATAGACCTTGGGAGTTATACCTTCAACCCAATAAAACCGGGGCTCAGGCTGTTGCTCTCACTGATGGACAGTCTGAAGCTTTTAAAGCCTATCCTTGGCGAGACCCACAGTTGGTAAGTTTTGAAGCGGCGGATGGTGCCTCCGTTCCTGCAAGGCTGTACCTGCCCAATGAAGAAGCTAAAAACGGGGCAGCGGTAATTTTTGTTCATGGTGCCGGCTATTTGCAAAACGTGCATAAGTGGTGGTCCTCCTATTTTAGGGAGTACATGTTTCACAACCTGCTCACAGATCTTGGATATACCGTTTTAGACATAGACTATAGGGGTAGTGCTGGCTATGGCAGGGATTGGAGAACGGGAATTTATCGCCATATGGGCGGGAAAGACCTGTCGGACCAAGTTGATGGGGCAAACTACCTTATAAACCAACATGGTGTGGATAAAGATCGAATTGGCATTTATGGGGGCAGCTATGGAGGTTTTATTACCTTGATGGCCTTGTTCAATGAAGGGGACACCTTCAAAAGCGGTGCGGCCCTGCGATCGGTTACCGATTGGGCTCACTACAACCACCCCTACACCGCCAATATTCTCAATGAACCTGCGCAGGACCCCATTGCCTACCAACGTTCCTCGCCCATCTATTTTGCAGAAGGGCTGAAAGGCCATTTGTTGATGGCCCACGGAATGGTAGATGTAAATGTGCATTTTCAGGATATTGTCCGGCTATCACAGCGCTTGATTGAGTTGGGTAAGGATAACTGGGAACTTGCCGTCTATCCAGCCGAAGATCATGGTTTTGTTGAACCTAGCAGCTGGACGGATGAATATAAACGGATATTGAAGTTGTTTAACCAAACCCTCATTAAATAAAATGCACAAATTATTAGTCTTCATGCTATCGATGATCCTCCTCTATGCCTGCGGGGAGAAGACAGTGGAATGCCTTATTGTTACCGAAATGGGAGATATTAAAGTGGAGCTGTATCCTGAGCGTGCACCCGTCACGGTAGAAAATTTTTTGGCTTATGTGGAAGCCGGAGCCTACACAGGTTCCAGCTTTTTCCGGGTTTGTACACCGGAAAATGAAGCGGAACGGGAGGTTAAAATCGAGGTGATACAAGGCGGCGATGTGTCGGAAAAACAGCTGTTGCCAGCTATTCCCTTAGAAACCACCGCTACTACAGGGCTGAAGCATGTTGATGGCACCGTCTCCATGGCAAGGTTAGAAGCCAATACCGCGCAAAGTAGTTTCTTTATTTGCATTGGAGACCAGCCAGAACTTGATTTTGAGGGCAAGAGGCATCCTGACGGACAAGGCTTTGCTGCTTTTGGGCAGGTGCTTTCAGGCATGGATATAGTTCGTACTATTCAGAAGCAAAAGGAGGCAAATCAGTATCTCATAGACTCTGTTCGTATAGAAAAGATCGTTCTACTGGAGTAAGGCCTCTGAAACTGCCTGATGTTCTCAGTTCAGCTACCAAACCCTGATCTGCACAAATGTAGTATGAAGTTGCGCGGGAGTGGATCGGTCATCCATTTGATAATTCAAACAACGGCTTCAGCTGCGCCTGCCGAATCGAAGCAGGTAAACTTTTCATCACAAAATTCCGGATGCCGATTCCCACTGGGTTGGTCCAGTGGGAAAACTTTCCGATCATCCAACTGGTCTTTACCACCTGATGGGCCTTTTGGATTCGGATGGACTGGTAGCGCTCAAAAACCTGCTCTACCGGAAGCCCCTTGCCAAATAGCTTTCCTAACACATAGGCATCTTCCACGGCCTGACAGGCCCCCTGGCCGAGATTGGGAGTGGTAGCATGGGCTGCATCCCCGATCAGACATGCTTTTCCATGATACCATTGGCCGATGGGTTTCAAGTCACATAGGCGACTAAAAAACACAGCGTCTGCAGGGGTAGCTGCGATCATCTCCAACACTTCAGGATGAAAATCCTTAAATAGCATAGAAAGATCCGCTGACGACACATCATCATTGGCCACTGCGTACCAATAGACCTGCCGGGAGTTGAGCGCTACGAAACCAAATCTCCTTCCCGATCCCCAAGCTTCCAGGGCAGTATGCTTATACTGCTCCTCCAATACGAGATCACAAATGCCCCTCCAACAAATTTGTCCACTATCCCTAATGGTCGATGGAGGAAAAAGCTTTTGTCTCACCACCGACCGAATACCATCTGCACCTATTACAATATCGCCTCGTTTCTCTGTTTCATCTTCAAATCGCAGGGTAAAAGCCTCTTCTATATCAATATCCACAAGCCGCTTGGAGAGGTGGATATGCTCAAATCCCAGTTCATCGGCTAATATCCGCTGAAGATCCGCACGATGAATAGCGGTATTGTGAACACCATACTGCTCTTCGAATGGATGCAGATCGATAAGGGATAGATCATTGAACTGCGCATCAGTGATCCGCATACAAGAAACTTTATGGCCAGCGGCATCTACTTTTTCCCTGATGCCCAGTTGGTCAAAAACCTGCATGGCATTGTTGGCCATGACAATTCCAGCTCCCAGCGGCTTAATTTCCGGTGCGCTCTCCATCACCTTAATTGTCAATCCTTGTTGCTGCAAACATAACGCTGTAGCTAGCCCTCCAATGCCGGCTCCTATGATATAAATTGTCTCTTCCATCAAATGGACGGATCCTGTTTTAAATAATTGAAAGCGCCTTTCCTCAAGTTGATGCCATATTCCAGATAAGCTTTAAGGCAGTCTAAAAAATTGCCCCAGCCAAAGGTGTTGCCTATCAGCCATTCCAGATTTTCCTCACTCAGCTCCTTTTCTCCCTCTGTGATCCGGACAACAGTACTTTGGTCATCCTGTGCATCAAAAGCAATCTCAACGACAGTATCCTGATCCCACACAAAGCGAACAACCTGCGGTGCTTTGACATCCTTCACTTCCACAGGGAATTCACCGGGGAAATCTCCAAATTCCCAATGGAGGGTTGTGTCACTTTCCATCCTGCCACTGCTTTTGGCAATAAAGTATTTGCTGATGTGTTCAGGATTCACAACGGCTTCAAAAACCTCTTCAATTGGCTTTTGAATTTGTAGACTGGCTTTAGCTGTTAATTTCATATTGAATTTATTTAAGGCATGGGCTATCCATTAAATATGTCGATGAGATGATACAAATTAAAAAATGGAATTCTGCGTGTTTTGTTTGAGATAAAATTAGCCCAAAAACCGCTGAGAGACAAGGCGGAATAGTAGTTTTTGGAAGGGGCTATGCGACCATAGCTTACAATTTATCCAGACCATCCGAAAAAATTCATCTTTTTAACAATTTCCTAAATCTGCTGACAAAGGGTTGTCACTAAGACATTCGATATTTGACAATAGAAACCTAAACAATCTCGACATGGAAAATCAACAATTTGCAACCGAAGAAAAGAAAGCCTTTCATCCAATTTTAACCGCGGATGAACTCTTGGTACATTGGAAAGGACATAGAGACTTGACCAGAAGGGTAATAGTAGCATTTCCGGAGCAGGAACTATTTAATTATAGCATCGGTGGGATGAGACCTTTTGCCGAAATGGCTAAAGAACTAATTGACATTGCAGGTCCTGGCGCAGAGGGATTGGCTACCGGGAACTGGGGTGCCGGAGGAGAATGGGATCACGCATTGGAAAAAGCAGGCATTAAAACCAAAGAAGATTTGCTTAACAAATGGGATGAAGTCAGCGCAAGGATTGATAAATTCTGGCCCCAAATAGCTCCTGAACGTTTCCAGGAAGTTGATGTGGCATTTGGCCAATACCAAAACAAGATATACGCCACACTCTTTTACATGATCGACAATGAAATCCATCACAGAGGACAAGCATATGTATATCTACGCTCACTGGGAATAGAGCCACCAGCATTTTGGGACCGGTGAATGCCAAACGGCCTTTTGAGGAGCGCTTTTATTTTGGAATAGCGCTCCCTATTCAGCCTACAGAATGGTAGTTTTATCACATAAAACTCCTGTCTATCCCGACTTATTTACATTAATGGGATCTAAGACTATTATTGTTTGAAATTCAAATTACATGGGTACAGACAATAATCACTTTTGGTTTCCTGGAAGATGGATAGGCGGAGTTTCACTCCTATTGGCTCCTCCCGTTTTGTGCGTAGCCATCATCTCCCGCTTACCATTTCCCTTTTTCTTTCCAGAACAACTAAAGGCATATCAATCGCATCCTCAATTGATGGCGTGGTCGTACCAGCTCTTTCTGATGGGCAACCTGCTCTTATGGCCGGGGATATTGACACTTGTACGACAGATTGGTCTGATCAAGTCCCGCTGGGCAACATGGGGAGGCGCCATGGTCATCGCTGGTTTGTTTGCCAGAACCTTTCACGCCGGAGTGGACCATCTGGCTTTTCAGCTAGTCCGCTTGCATGATTGGCAGTTTGCCAGCAAAATAATAGCTGATGCCTACGGAGCATTTCATGTTGTTTCTCTATTCAACCTTTTTATCATGCTCGGCTGGATCATCTTGGCGATAGGAGCTTATAACGCCCAAGTCTTCGGGCTTGTCCAAAGTATAGCCTTGGGAATGATGTCTCTCCTGATGATCGGCGTGTTAAAAGGAAGCGCATGGACTTCCATAGTTGCCGTGGTGGGACTTTGTATCGCCATGGTTCCTCTGGGCATCAAGGTGATCACAACCGACCGTGCACCTGGAGTTAAGACCATAGCGACAGCAGCAGGCAGCGCATTGGCCTTAGTTGCCTTATTATACTGGTTTGGACAGCAAGGATAATCCATCAATAGATGAAAACCTTTATTAGAATAATATCTACCCTTCTTTTCTTTCTATCCGCCTTTTTGTACTTTTTCCTTCTCAAGGGCTAATGGGCAAAAATTTCCATATTATCAAGCCATAAAGGACTCCCTGAGATATTTGGCAGTATAGTTATTCTCGACTTTCTTCAAATCTTCCGGGGTACCTTCAAAGGTGACATATCCTCCTTTTTCTCCGCCCTCTGGACCTAAATCAATTACCCAATCAGCCGATTTGATTACCTCCGTGTTATGCTCTATTATAATGACTGAATGGCCTTGATCAATCAAGGCATTAATAGAATGCAACAACTTGCGGATATCGTGGAAATGCAGGCCAGTGGTAGGTTCATCGAAAATAAACAAAATTTTGTCACTGGCTCTGATGTTGTTTTTCCCAAGAAACGAAGCCAACTTAACCCTTTGAGCTTCCCCTCCACTGAGGGTGTTGGAAGATTGACCCAAGCCTATATAACCCAAACCGACCTCCTGCAGCGGTTGAAGCTTTTGGGTAATAGCACTTTTGCCTTTGAAAAACTCCATGGCTTCATCAATGGTCATGTCCAGTACATCCGAAATGCTTTTGTCTTTATACTGCACATCCAGGATCTCCTGCTTAAAGCGCTTTCCTTTACAAGACTCACATGTAAGGAAAATATCGGCCATAAACTGCATTTCGATCTTTTGCGTACCTTCCCCCTGACAAGCTTCACAGCGTCCCCCATCTACATTAAAGCTAAAGAAAGAAGGCTTATAGCCCCGCTGCTTAGACACACTTTGTTCCGCATAGAGATTACGTATAGCATCATATGCCTTGACATAAGTGACTGGGTTGGAGCGGGAGGATTTCCCAATAGGATTTTGGTCCACAAACTCCACTTGCGTAATTTCCTTATAATCTCCGTCTATTTTGTCAAATTTGCCCTTTTCATCTATGACCGTTCCTAACATTTTTCCCAAGGCCGGATACAACACTTTTTTGATTAATGAAGATTTACCCGAGCCGCTAACACCTGTTACCACAGTCAATACTCCTAAAGGAATGCGAACTGACACGTTTTTGAGATTGTTTTCCCTAGCTCCACGGATCAAAATGCTGTCTTTCCAAGGCCTGCTGGCTTCTTTTGAACTGATTTTCTCAACCCCCTGCAGGTATTTGGCGGTATAGGTGTCTCCATGATGCAACAAGCCCTGGAGGTCCCCTTGGAATACCAGCTGCCCCCCATGCGCCCCCGCTTCGGGACCTATATCTATAATCTGATCGGCTGCCTTCATGATTTTTTCCTCATGTTCCACCACAATGACTGTATTGCCTAGATCCCGTAAGGATTTTAGGACCGTAATGAGGCGATCCGTATCCCTAGGGTGAAGGCCAATACTCGGCTCATCAAGAATATACATGGAACCGACCAAAGCACTTCCAAGAGAGGTCGCCAGCTTTATCCTTTGGTATTCACCTCCTGAAAGACTTGAGGTAAGTCGATTGAGCGTGAGGTAACCGAGACCGACCCTGTCTATGTATTCTAAGCGGTTGATAATTTCCTTGAGCAGGCGGTCGGCTATCTTTCGCTCCGTATCATTTAATTCTATGGATTGAAAAAATACCAAAGCCTTATCAATAGACATCAACACAATATCAGCAATGGATTTGCCGGCAATTTTTACGTAAGAAGCATCCTTTCTAAGCCGGGTGCCTTTGCAGTCGGGACAGGTAGTCCTTCCCCGGAAGCGGGAAAGCATCACCCGGTATTGGATTTTGTGCATTTTGCTGCCTACAAATTCAAAGAAGTCATTCAAGCCTTTGAACCATCTGTTGCCTGTCCACAGCAATGCCCTTTGGTCTTCATCCAAATCTTCATAAGCACGGTGAATAGGGAAGTCAAATTGGATCCCATTCTTAATCAGAGGCTCTAACCATTTACCTGACGACTCTCCCCGCCAAGGTGCGATGGCCCCTTCGTATACAGATAGACTTTTGTCAGGAATCACCAAATCGGGATCGATGCCTAAAACAGAACCGAAGCCTTCACAGGTTCTACAGGCACCATAGGGATTGTTAAAACTGAAGAAATTGACCGAAGGCAGTTCAAAGGACATTCCATCCAACTCAAAACGGTCGCTGAAGGATTTTCTTTCCTTCCCTGGAACTTCCACAATGCAATCCCCATGCCCCTCAAAAAAAGCGGTCTGAACACTATCGGCAATGCGGAACTGGTTGTCTTCATCTTCCTTCCTTACTACTGCCCTGTCAATGAGAATTTCAATATTTCCTGAAGGAGCAGACTGATCCGCCACCAAGTCTTCCACAAAATAGACCTCTCCATCAATGAGAATCCGTGTAAAACCCTTTTGCAGCAGAATCTCCAGCTCCTTTTCAATTGTCCTGTCCACAGATACTTTGAGGGGACAGCTGATCATTACCTTATCCCCTTCTTCAAATGCATTGATATAGTCCACCACATCGGTGACGGTATTATGCTTGACCTCCTCACCACTGATGGGCGATATGGTCCTGCCGATCCTGCTATAGAGGAGCTTGAGATAATCGTATATCTCCGTGGTCGTACCGACGGTGGATCGGGGGTTTTTGGAGGTGGCTTTTTGCTGTATGGCAATAGCTGGAGATACACCTTTAATATATTCAACATCCGGCTTCTCCATTCTCCCCAAAAATTGCCGGGCATAGGAGTTAAGGCTCTCCACATACATCCTTTGTCCTTCGGCAAACAGGGTGTCGAAAGCCAATGAAGATTTGCCCGATCCCGAAAGACCGGTAATCACCACTAACTTATTTCTGGGGATAGCTACACTTAGATTTTTGAGATTATTAACCCGGGCATTTTTGATGATAATATATTCCCGGGGATCTAGATTTTCAATCTGAAGTTTCTCTGTTACTGCGATTTCGCTCATAAGATGCAAAGATACCAAGTGCTTAGGGGAAATGGTAGTTTTGGGTTTAGAATTGAAGAAGGAACGGAAGACTCTCTCTATCGGAAGGCAGGCGGAGGTCGAAAACCAGCGTATGGAAAATATAGTTATATGTCTGATGGCGGAATTCAGCCCTTATTGTTTGGAATCCACAGCCGGCAATCCACTGGCCACTATTATTTAGTTGCCATTGACTTCCTACTTCAAACTTCCCACTTCCCACTTCAAAACATCTCCTCAATCAAAGCACTGTAAAATTCCTTCAGCTCCATACCGGTAGCTTTTACCTGCTGGGAGATCAGGCTGGTTTCTGTTTGACCCGGTACTGTATTGATTTCAATAAAATAAAAGTCATTGGTGCCTGTTTCGAGAAAATAATCCACCCTGACTGATCCTTTGCAATTCAATTTAAGATAAATCGCCTCTACAATACGGTTCACCCGCTGGACTTCTTCTTCCGTCAATCTTCCGGGTGTAATCTCCTCAGTGACACCAGGGGTATATTTGGCTTCAAAATCGAAAAACTCTTTAGAACTTATGATTTCGGTAGAAGGCAATACCGTCACTTTGCCCCCGACTCGATAGGCACCTACAGAAAATTCCCTGCCTGTAACAAATTCTTCCACCAATACCTGATCATCTTCTTGAAAGGCTTTATCCAAAGCTGGCTGCAACTCATCCGGCGATTTTACCTTGCTCATCCCGATGCTGCTGCCGCCGTTATTGGGCTTGATAAATAGGGGCAACCGCAGCTGTTTGAGCACCCTTTCTTTATTCTCCGTATGATTGTGGAGCAAATGGAGGGATTTTGCCACTTTTAATTCTTCGATATCCTGCACAATGGACTTGGTGTAGCCCTTGTTCATCGTAATAGCAGAGGTAGCGGCGTCACAGGTGGTATAGGGCAGGCCGACCATGTCAAAATATCCCGCCAGTTTGCCGTCTTCACCTGGAGATCCATGGAGGATATTGAATACCCCATCAAAGGTCACTTTCTTCCCATCAAGGAGAAAGGAAAAGTCATTTTTATCTATTGGAAACTGCTGCCCCTTGGCATCTTCATGGTACCAGTATTCCTCGGTAATAAGGATCTTATAAACCTCATATCGCTCCTGATCAAGATTTTTTTCGACTACAGCAGCGCTTTTTAAAGAGATTACAGATTCCCCTGTAAAGCCTCCGGTTACCAAAGCAATTCTTTTCTTCATAAGACCTAAATTGAGATACGAATTACCGGATTTTTTGTGAGAATAGAACGTCCCCTCCACGCATTCTTAGCTTGCGTTCATTTAAAATAGATTTGCACGGAAGCATAAGTCCAAAAAAACCGGCTCCAAAAAGAAGCCGGTTGCTTACCACTCATCGTATCTACCTCTTCCCTACGGTGATGCCGTCCCAGGTATCGGTGCGGAAGGGAGAAGCGGGAAGACCTTCTGCATTGTAGACATTTACATCATCCGGATTATCTGCCCAGCCATAACGGACGGCAACAGGCTGAGAAACCTCCTTTGAATAGACAATAATTTCATTTCCATCCTGATAAGCATTTGCCCAATGAAAAACCTTGTCCTCGCCTGCTACGGCAAAGCCTTTGACATAGCCATACTTGTCTTGGATCTTCAGCCCGCTACCAAGATTGTCAAATGTTATTCTAACTTTATCCTGCTCCACTTTCATGCTCTTGTAGGTCGGCCCGCTGTGCACTACATCCATTCCATAAGCTACTTTTTTGGCGGCTACCGCCAGTCTTTCACCTACAGTCCACTTGTCGCGAGGGTGGATATCATTGGCTTCTCCGCGGTCTATGATTACCGCCTGAGCCGTATTAGGCAAAGAAAGCGTCATGCTCTGGGCTTCCCTTAGTTCAGCCCAATCGCTGTCTTTTGGTAGCTCTACAGGCTGTTTAAAATTGGCCAGCTGCACCCATAAGAAAGGGAAGTCACCCTGTCCCCACTGTTTGCGCCAATCCTGGATCATCAAAGGAAAAATTTCCCTGTACTGATAAGCCCTTGGCGCGTTGGACTCCCCTTGGTACCACAGGGCACCTTTAATAGCAAAGGGAATAACCGGCTCGAGCATGCCGTGATATAGGCTTGCCGGCCAAGCATTAGGCCCTTTATTTTCTGCATTATTAAAATCTGCTTCACCGTTTTTTTGATAGGAAGCTATCCTGTCCTTGAAATCCTGATGGCCCAGCAGGGCTTCAGAACTTGTCCATGCTTCGGATACCGTCCCTCCCCAGTTGATATCCAACAAACCGATGGGGACATTCAGATCCTGATGGATCCTTTTACCGAAATAGTAACCGATAGCGGAAAAGTTGGCGATGGTCTCCGGCGTGGTGAGGTTCCACTTTGCTTCGGATACATCGTCTATGGGGAAGATGCTAACATTCCTACCTACTTCAAACAATCGGATCTGGGGGTAATTAGCATTTTTGATGCTGTCTTCGCCTCCATTGGTCTGACTCAATGGCCACTCCATATTGGATTGTCCGCCCAATAGCCATACATCACCCACGAGTACATCTTGCACCGTGATGGTATTTTTGCCTTTTATGGTCAACACAAAAGGCCCACCTGCTTCAGAGGGCGCCATTTTTAGTTTCCATTTACCGGCCTTGTCCGCGCGTGTTGTATAGGTTTTATCTTTAAAGGTGACCTCAATACGTTCTCTTGGATCTGCCGATCCCCAAATCGGAATTTCCTGGCCCCGCTGTAATACCATATGGTCAGCAAAAATCTTAGGCAGTTTGACTTCTGCATGGGCGATAATCGCCACAAGTGTTAAAAGAATGGTAAACAAATATCGTTTCATGGTGGTTTTTAAGGGTTTTGTTGCGACTTCAATTTAAAACCTCTTGACACTAAAACCAATAAAAACGCAAATTTCGCAACGCCGTACAGGGATTTCTAAATGAAAAAATATTGCCGGAGTGAAATTCGTGTAACTAAGGAAACGATATGGGATATAAAAATAAATGGGTATGAGCTTTGGCTATAGATGAAAATCTTCGGTCAAAGGATCATGTACCCATCTATTTGTCATTTAGAGGTGGGATTAAACAGCTTTTTATAAAAAGCAAGTCCTTCTTCAGCCAGTTCATCAGAGCTATTGGCCAAGGGTCGCCAAATGCAAGTGGCTTTAGCGATTTCTTCCGATACGGTACCAAAAGTCTCGATCACTACGGCACCTTCATAACCGATTTCTTCCAATGCCTCTTTAATACCTTCCCAATCCACATTACCGGTACCGGGTGTGCCACGGTCACTTTCATTGCCCTGCACGTGACAGAGCCATTCTTTACCGATTTTTCGGATGGAGGTGGCGATATTCTTTTCTTCAATATTGCAGTGGAAGGTATCCAATGCAATTTTAAGGTTTGGGTGGTTAACTTCTTTGACAATGGAAAGCGCTTGGTCCGCCGTATTTACCATGTCACTTTCAAATCTATTCAGTGGCTCCAAGCCGAGAATGATCCCTTTCTCCCCTGCGAATTGTGCGGCTTCGGTTAGATTCTCCACGCACCATTGCCTTTCCTGTTGTTTTTGTTCATCAGAGATAAAACGGGTTTTGCCTACCGCAGAATACAAAGGTCCTCCAAAAATGGGGCTTCCCATCATGGCCGCGATTTCAATACAATCTTTGATATATTGCAGGCCTTGCTGACGGATAGCAGGGTCAGTGCTGGATATGTCGCGATCGGGTCCAAACGCACCACTAATAGTCACCGCGAGCCCGGCATCCTCAATGGCTTGCTTAAGCTTTGGCCAATCAACATCCATCTTTTCTACCGGAATTTCGATCAGGTCGAAGCCCATGTCCTTGACCTTCTGGACCAAATGAAAAGAATCATTGTCAAAGGGCGAAACCCACAAAAATGTACTTACTCCTAGTTGCATAGTAGTCGGTTTTACTCCCGCAATAGCAGGTTATGGTTTAAAATTCCCGCAGATCGCTATGCGCAGCTTCTGCGGGAATGATTATGATTAATCGAACTGAGGGATTTCAATTCTTAGGCCGCCTTTCATAGCAGACTCGTGCGCGCAGATACCCGCACAGGTATAGTTGGCAGCCAAGGCAGCATCCACCGCTGAATCACGGCCTTCCACAATCGCAGCAACAAACTCCTGTACCAAATGAGGGTGCGAACCGCCGTGTCCGGCTCCCTGAAGGAAAGATACGTGGTTAGGATCGTCGATTTTTTCCCTTTTGGTGAAGTGTTTGATCGGCTCGATCAACAATTCGTCGGTATCCGGCACATCAATTCTGCGGGCGCTTTCACCACCTTCAAACAGCGCATGCTTTTCGTCTTCTATTTGCTCCCATTCAAATGACATCTTGGTACCATACACATCGTAGCTCTCTCTGTATTGTCGTACTACATCGAATAAAGAGCGGGTAGCTTCAGCCACCACATCCGTATTTTTCAAGGTGAAAGTAGCCGTTTCTACAGCGAATGGAGAGCCGTATCTGCTAGCCAGGTCCTCAGATAACCTACCTGAACCATGGCAAACCACCGTTTCCGCTGTGGTATTGTTGATTCTCAACAGTGGTGAGATGGCGTGGGTACCGTTAAGCATTGGAGGATAACCTTTCCAGTATTCTGCCCAACCCGGCATGCTCATATCTTGGATATGAGAACCTCTGACAAATTGAATCCTTCCTAGTTGTCCGGTCTCCGCAAGGTTAAGTCCATATAGGAATTCCCTGGTGTAAAGCGCCGTTTCCATCATCATGTAAACCTTACCGCTTTTCCTTTTTGCTTCAACAATTGCTTTGCAGTCTTCTACGGTCATAGCCATAGGGATGGTACAAGCGGTGTGCTTATTGGCATTAAGGGAGGCAAGTGTCATTTTCGCATGCTCTGGCACAGGCGTTACGATATGAATGGCATCTACATCCTCTCTTTGAGGCACATCTTCAAAATTGGTGAAACAAAGGTTTCTGTCCAGGTTGAATTTGGTAGCCAACTCATCTATGGTCTTTTCGTTCCTTGTACAAATACCAACGGCTTTAATATTTGGATGAGCCTGATAGATGGGAATAAATTCTTTTCCAAATCCCATTCCGACAATGACAACCGTAATCTTCTTTTCACTCATGGTTTTAATAATTTGGTTAATTTTCTGGTTACGAACACTATATAGATTTTCCATGGATGCAGGCAAATAGTATTTATTGCTTGCATCAGATTAATTTTTAATATGCAAAATGTTGATTGCTGCTATTTGGCGACCCATTGCACCGCGTTTCTCAGCAGCGCTTGGTAAGCATCGAGATCGTGAGACTCCCCATCATGCCCCAAAGCAATACCAACAATTTTGGCTTTGGGATGTTTAATCACAAATACTGAGGGAAAAGGTCCAGATTGCTCGCTACGCGCTTCCGTCAAGATATCGATACCCGGACCGGTTGAGTCAACTTTAAAATAATAAAGCTCATCCTTTAATTTAAATGTCTGAGGAACACCCTTGGTGACTGGATGGTTGGTGTCCACTACGGTAACTTCAAATTCACCATATCGGTCATGTCCTCTGGAACCACCGCTTACGATGTTTTGGTTATATTCTGGCCAATCACCCCAATTGTACCACAAGGCTGCATGCCCTAAAACAATCCCTTTACCTTGGTCGGCAAAATCCATGATGGCCTTTCGCGCTTTAAGGTCACTGATCGGCTGGTTGTTGGTGAGGTAAAGCACATCGGCATTAGGAAGGTAATGCAAAATGGAGTCGGTATCGTCGATATAGTCCACAGAGGCCAAGCCATCTCTCTCTAAAGTTTTGGTATCAGCATCCTTAAACCAAGTATCAAAATCATGGCTCTCACCACCTCCGACGATCAATACCTTAAGGCTGGAATCTTCAGACGAACTTGCACTTGGGGAGGAACATTGGCTGAAGAGAAAACTGGCAGCCAACCCCAACAGTGCAATTCTTAACAAGGAATGTTTCATTAGTTTTTTGTTCATATCGGAATTAGTTGATGTTTTTTTTTTGCATTATAGCCTTCAGATGATACTACTAAGCGCTCGGACGCTTATCCGTTTGCTACTAAATCTATGATGAAAAGCTTGAATACTCCCGCAGAACCCTCATGGGATCTGCGGGAAATAAACATGCTGTATCCTGTATTGGCTTACTTCTTCTCCACGATCATGATGCCGCTCATCATTCTCCAATGACCTGGGAAAGTGCACACAAAAGGATATTTCCCTGGCTCTTTAGGAGCAGTAAATTCTAACGAATACACGTCTCCTGGATCAACTAAAGGTGTGGAAAACAATACTTCAGGAATTTGGGGAACATAATGTTTTTCAGAAGCTTTGGGATCTGAAAGCATTGCATCGGCGGCGGCCCCGATCTTATTCAAGGTTCCCGGTTTGCCAATCAAGAGATTATGTTGCATACCGTCTAGGTTGTCAAGTTCCAGAATTACCTTCTGTCCTGCCTGAACCGTAAAGGTATCTAGCGAAAATTTCATCAAATCGGGCACCACCTCCATCAAAATATACTTGGGCTTCTCTTGCTGGGTCGGTGATACTTCCATAAAGCTCCCAAACATAGCCCCTTGCAAGGGTTCCTGCTGGGAAAGGGCTTTTCTTTCTGAAACTTGCTGGCAGGAGAGCAACACTCCTACGGCTGCACATAACATCAAACTTCTTTTCATCATATTGTTTAAATTTATTGTACTCAGATCATGGATTTTTCCATGTTTGAGGGGCATGTCAATATCCATACCATTGAAAACACTCCTAGAAGAAATCTAAAGTATTTTCAATGGTAGGTTAAGCTTATTTTTTAAGCTCCAGTTTTAGGTCTTGGAAATTGCCTTCAAATGCATTTTCCCCTTCATATTTCGCGATATTGCTTTGGTCACCAAAGTCACGCCCGGAACGTACACTTGGCTCCAGAGCTTGGCTAAACAATCCTGTTGCCTTGGCCTTGGCAGCTTCCTTACCGTCGATCTTAATGGTCATTTGGCCGTTCTTGCCTAGTTGAGCCACTACATCAAAACGCTCAGGAAGAGACTTGGATGTTGCTGCTTCATAGGCTTTACCGTTTTGGTTGATTACAAACTTCACTTTGCCATCTTCCAAGTACAAGGCATAGCCATTTGTTGGGTTACCATGTGCTACGACTACACCCTTAGAAGCTTGGTCCCCTCTTTGAGCTACAGTTGTTGAAATGATGATTTCTTTATTGGTAACATCTGGAGAGAACTGTAATGTGCTTCGTCTGCCTAATTCATATACTTCCTGCGCCAATGCCTCTCTCAAACGAGCAGTCAGACTGCCTGCAGGGGCATTTCCTTTAGAAGATGCTGCTAAGAAGCTGCCTTCATGTTGGGTCGCCGCAGCAAAGATCGCTTTGGAAAGCCAATCATCTGTGGCACTTTCAGGTGCCTGACTGGCTTCATATAGCATCTCGCCTACGGCAGCTGAAGTTGGCATTTCGGCCAAAGCCAACAAAGCATGCATTCTTACATTCAGGTTTTTATCTTTGATCAGGTCATTTCCGCGGATAGCCAACACAGAAGCTTCTGTCCTCGGTAATACTTCTACAGCTGCCTTTCTCACACCTGCAGCGGGGTGACGAAGTGCTTGGAAAGCTACTTGCAAGGCTTCTTCATTGCTTCCATCAAGAAGACCTAGGCCATGTAAGGTCCAAAGTGCATGCACAGCAGGACTGTTAAGACCGATTTCGTCTACTTCAAAATTCTTGACGATTGCATATAAGTCTTTTGCTACGCTCTTATTACCGGATTCTACCAGCAATCTCTGCGCAGTCATTCTCCAGAACATATTGTCATGCTTCAATGCCTCCACCAAACCTTTTGAATCGTCTTTAGATAATTGCATCGGCTTGTATGGCTTAGCATCCTTGTAGACTACCCTATAGATACGGCCATGATTGGTATCCCTCAAATCACTTTGGAAAGCATTTCCCTGACCATGGGGCTGGTCCTCAAAAGGCAATACCATTCTTGATGGTGCTTGTCTTTCCACAAATACATTGTGTTGGATGATAAAGTTGTACCAATCCGCTATCCAAACAGCACCATCAGGACCAACTTCGGCATGTACTGGACCAAACCATTCGTCAGAACTTGCTAGAAGGTTCCATCCGTCCTTTTCGGTAAACCCAGCACCCATAGGCTCGATAATAGCCTTATGTGTCAGTCGGATAGTAGGTTCATTCACGAAAGCTACCCGGTTCCAATATTCCTTGGGATAATCCCTAGCAGTATAGAATTTAATGCCTGCAGCAGAAGTATAGCCACCTACCACGTCCACCTGACGCAGGTTAGGCGTCATGGCATGAGCATCATAGTGACCATCAATCTTTTGTACGGGCTGGATTTCAAAAGGAGGAGCCTGTCCTTCTGGAGCTTTGGGTAGCGTACGCTGTAAGTATTTGGCTGGTATTGAGTAGTAGGCGGCATGCGTGTTGTTGGCGGTAGAGATAAACACATGGTTATCCTCGGTAAAGCCTAATCCCCAAGTGTTGTTGCTGGTGCTGGCGAGATACTCGAAGTTTTTGCCATCTGGATCGAAATGATAAACCCCTTGAGGGAAGCGCCAAGTCTTACCGTCAATCGTTCCATTAAATCCTGAATAACCCAATACACCCCAGATCTTGTTGTCAAAGCCATATTGTAAGTTGGAAGGACCGGCATGGGTATCGTTTTTGCCCCAGCCTGTCATCAAGACTTCCCTTACATCGGCTACATCATCGCCATCGGTATCTTTCAAAAATACGATGTCAGGTGCCATTGACACGATCACACCACCATTGGCGAAGACCATACTAGTAGGAATATTCAGGTCCTCAGCAAAAATGGTAAATTTATCAGCGCGACCGTCGCCGTCGGTATCTTCCAAAATCTTTATTCTGTCATTGGCCAAACCATCTGTTTCCACGAATGTGTTGGGATAGTCAACAGACTCTACAATCCAAAGTCGTCCTCTCTCATCCCAGGCCATTGCTATAGGGTTGATGATATCTGGCTCCTCCGCAAATAGCTGGATTTCAAAATCAACTGGCGTCTGGATCAGCTTTTTAGACTCTCCCGGCTCCAGAGGTTCCTGCATCTTAGGTACGATATGCCTTTCAGTAAATTTAGAGATAGGCTCATCATATATGCTGACCTTTGGAATATTTAAGGCAGCTACCTGCGCTTTCACCTTATCACCTATTGCCCAGAAAATACCATTTTCTACCAGCTTCAGGAATCCGGCATTGGTCCAAGTGCTGTCATTGTGGCCATATGCGGTATAAAACACCCTGCCGTCACCTTCTTCTCTGGTCCATGTGTATGGTTCTCTATGTCCATTTTCAACCCGCTCCATTAATACATTGATGTCAGGATTGATGTTTTTGTGGACATAGGTCTCGTCCCAGGTTTCAAAGCTCCCCACACCCTGAAGAATAGGGTGTGCAGCCTCTTTAATTTCCGGCTTGAAGGTACCTACGCCATGGGAGGCAAATTGACCACCGATGGTTTGGATATACCAGTCAGAGTTTTTAAAACAACCGGTTGCAGAATGCAGCGGAATTAGTCCTTTGCCTGCCGCTAAGAATCCCTTAAGGGCATTTTCCTGTTCCGGAGCCAGATAATCGTGGTTGGCGTAGATCACCAATCCATCATACTTGCTCAGATTTTCAGGATTTAGGTCCTCAAGATCTTCGGTGTAGGTAAGGTTAATACCACTGGCAAATACTGCTGTGGCCAGCCAGGGAGCATATCTCCTGGATGGATGATGATTGCTGGCATGTCCCAAGAAGAGAATTTCTGCTCTTCTTGGATCCAGCTTTTGTTCGTTAATTTCCTGACTTGCCGTCTGGTTGGTGAGATGTGATTTCTCAGCACAACCAGCAAACAGAAGTCCGGTGAGCGCTAGTATCGCGCCTACGTGTTTTATCTTGAACATTGGCTTTTTATATAATTAGACAAACTATTTCTACGAAAATAGATTTTATTATCCTTTTATCAATATCCACTATTCTGCGTGAGATTAGGGTTGGAATTGATGGCCTGCTGAGGAAGTGGGAACGTAATCCTATGCGCTCCATTTGGCTTGTGAGATAGCCAGCTTTTGGTCGTATAAACCCCAAAGCGGATCAAATCTCTTCTACGGTGTCCTTCCCACGCAAACTCCCATCCCAGCTCATCCAGAAATCTCCCAAACTGGACAGGAGAAGTATCCCCACGGTCTACGATATTGTAATTTTCAACATACCCATATTGATAACGGGTGTCCTGAAGCAATTCAGCACCAGTTACCACTGCTTTGGCAGGACTATTGGCAAAGCCATGTGCCAACCGAACCTCAGTCACCAAGGCCGCTGCTTCATCCTGCTTTCCGGTTCTCAACAAACCCTCTGCTTTCATTAACAATACCTGAGCATATCGGAAGAAAGGAATATCATTACTAAGGCTCCCCATCGCGCCTACCTTCACTTCAAATTTGTTCATTCTATACCCTTCTGCCTCACCGGTGTACATACCGTCCGGCAGCTCCTTCGTGAAGATCAAGTGCTTACCAGCTTGATCATAAGTCCCCAATAGGGGCGTTACGCCATCTAAAGCATATTGAGGTCCCATCAACCAGGTATCCTCTAGACGCTGATCATCCTGATCATAGGTATCAATAAATTGCGTGATACCCATGGCTGATCCTGAACCCCAAGGGGTGGATTGCATGTTGACCTTCCTGTTCAATGCACCATGCCAAGAGTACAGGTGAGTGGATAAGCCGGTTGCCAGGTTTTCATCAAAAGGCACTGCAAAAATGATCTCTGGAGAGCCGTCATTTACTGTTTTAAAAATGCTTCTGTACTCATCCAGACGGTAAACGCCAGAATTGATGATATCATTACATTCAGCGATCACCTCGTTCCACTTGGACTCACCGGCATATACCTCCGCATTTAGATACACATTGGCTAACAATGCTTTGGCAGCCCATTTATTAAACCTTCCATACAATGCCTGGTTCTTTTCAGCGCTAAGATGAGGAAGAGCAGCATTTATTTCATTGACGATAAACTGATAAATCTCTTTCCTCGACGATTTGCTGGGAAGTTCAGAAGTAGGCTCTGTCACTAAAGGCGCATCCCCAAAGTTGTCACATATCATCCAATAAAAAAAGGCTCGGGCAACTTTCATTTCCGCAAGAAGTGATTCTTTAGATGCGTTGCTTGGGATAGGCAGTACATCCGTTTCCAGCTGGCGAATTACCCGGTTGGCATTTAAAGCACCTCTATAAAAGCTGTTCCACATGTTTGCCATCTGGGGGTTTTCGGAGTTCCAAGTGTGCAGGTGCATCCTTTTGTAAATCCCCCCATCATCCCAACCCGAAGCATTGGCAGGCTGAACGATGGCATCGGCGGTAGTTTCTTGTGCCATGTAGTAATTGGTATGGCTAAAGAAGCTGCGCATATTGGCATATACTATGCCCATGGCCTCATAGGCACTTTGATAATTATAGGTTTGTTCAGTTACCTCTGAGAATACTTCCTCATCTAAGTTGTTGTTACACGCGGGAAGAAGGGCTACTGAAGCTGCAACGATTAGATATTTCAGGTTTTTCATTGTAACTCTCATTTAAAGGTGAAAAAGGCGCCAACAGTAAAGGTTCTGGTAGAAGGATACCTGTTTTTATCATCTATACCTGGTGCAAGACCACTGATATTTACTTCAGGGTCAATACCGTTGTACTTGGTCAGGATCAACAGGTTGTTGCCAGAAGCGTAAAGCCTTAGCTGCTTGAGGTACTTGCTGTTAAGCGACAGGTTGTACCCTAAGGTGACGTTGTCCACTTTCCAATAGTCGCCTTGCTCTAAATAATAACTTACATATTGCAGCGACTGGTCATCTGCCAAAGGTCGCTTTCCATAGACATTGTCATAGGCAGTAGCCAAGAGATTACCTCTGGTAAGCATCACAGGAGCGTTATAGAACATCTCATTCATGTTGAGAATCTGGAATCCAAAGGCCCCTCTCATGGTTATGTTCAAGTCAAAGTTTTTATACGCTAAACTGTTGTTCCAGCTGAGGTAGGACTTAGGCAAACCATTACCTAAGATCTGCTTGTCGTCAGCTTGCTGATCAGCAATGGGCTTAATTTCTCCGTCTTTGCCCTCGATCACCCAATAACCGTTTTGGTCGATATCCACTGATTTGAAACCGTAGAAATTACCGATTGGCTGACCAACCTGCACGCGGTGAGTGTTCTGTTGGATCGGCTCACCCGTGTTGCCCGCATCAAAGTAGCCGCTGGCCAACTGGAAATTTTTGTCAGAGAGGGAAAGTAGCTTGTTCTTGTTGGCAGAAAATAGAACAGAGGTATTCCAGCTGAAGTCCTGCGTCCTGACTGCATCGAAATTGATTTGTGCCTCAATACCTTTGTTTTCCATAGAGGCGGCGTTGGCTGTAATGGTATTGAACAGGTAAGGCGGGGTTGGAACGGGGTAGTCCATCAAAAGATCCTTAGTGGTTCTTTGATAAATATCCACCGCTCCAGACACGCGCTCATTGAATAAACCAAAATCAAGACCGATGTTTAATTCTTCTTTTTTCTCCCAACGTAAAGCGGGGTTAGCATTGCTGGATGGGTTCACCACCTGTATCCAAGCACCATTCATATAGGTGTAGGTATTGAAGTTCAGTCGGTTGAGGGACATATAAGGATTGGTAGGCTCTGTACCGGTAATACCAAAACCTGCCCTAACTTTCAAGGAGCTCAAGGTTGAGTTGTTTTGAAGGAATCCTTCATTCTTCACATTCCAACCGGCTGAAATAGCAGGGAAGCTACCCCATTTGTGGTCTGCACCAAATTTGGACGAACCTTCATGACGGATACTGGCCATCAAAAGGTATTTGTCCATGTAGCTATAGTTCAACCTGAAGAAGTAACCAACCAGCTTGTTGCTGGTCTGCGAAGAGTTGATGGGTGCCTCACCTCTTCTCATAGCTAAGCCAGCACCAATATTATTGTAGGAGAAATCATCTGTTGGGAAGTCCCAGTTTTGCATCCAATAGTTCTCGTACCTGTTTTGTCTCCAGCTATAACCTGCCAAGGCATTGATGTCATGATCACTGTTGAAGGTTTTGTCATATTGCAAAGTGGCTTCTAAAAGATCTTCCTGAGTCTTAGTGGTACCTCTGGAAGCAAAACCATTTCTACCGCTTCGTACGGTGGAATAGTGCTTTTTGGTTTCATAGTAGCCGCGCACGCTGTTCAAAACATCTCTTGACCCCAATACACTGAAAGTAATATCATCAGTGACGTAAGCAGTAAGGGTACCATAGGTTCTCAAGTTACTGTATTGGTTCATACCTACAGTTTCTTCAAGTAGCGCCACAGGGTTCATGTAATCCGTTTTCTCTGGACGTTCGATCCAACGGCCTTCGTCATCTCTTAGCCTATCGGTAGGGTTATAGGTCAGGCCGTTTCTATACACATCGCCTCTATAGCTACCTCCGTCAGTTCCGGAAAAGAATTTCTGCTCATAACCGCTGATGTTGGCATTCAATTTTATCCTATCGTTAAACATGCTGTGGTTTACTTCCAGTCTGGGATACAGCATTTGATTATTGGATTTCTTGATAATGCCTTCAGCGTCACGATAGTTGATAGAAGCAATATAGTTGGTATTTCTGCTTCCACCTTTCACGCTGACATTATACACCTGTGACAGTGGATTTTGGGTAACTTGGTCCAGCCAATTGGTTTCATATCCGTAGTCCATAGCGCCGGGCTTCCCTTGCTTTACCAATTCGCGGTATTGGGCAGCGTCCATAAAGTCTAACCTTTTGGTCATCCTTTGGGTAGTAAAGTAGGTGTTTAGCTCAACGGTAGGAGGCATTTCTCCTGTCACCTGCTTGGTGGTGATAAGAATCACGCCATTGGTACCTCTAGTACCGTATATCGCTGCAGCAGAACCGTCCTTAAGTACCGAAATGGACTCTATGTCTTCCGGCGCCACTGTATTGAGTGATCCGGGTACGCCATTGATTAATACTAAAGGGGCACTACTGGCCATCAGAGTGGTGATGCCGCGCAAGTTGATCTGCGAAGTAGCCGTAGGGTTCCCATCCGGGGTGATTACATTCAACCCAGCGACCTTACCTCGGAGCAACTGGCCGGCATCATTCACTGCGCCCTTTACAAAATTGTCTGAATTCACTGTTTCAACAGCTGTGGTAATTCTTTCCCTTTTCTGGGTACCATAACCTACCACCACGATTTCCTGCAGATTGCTGAATTCACTTTCTAAATAAACGGTAATGTTGTTTCTGTTACCTACTGGAATTTCTTGGGTGGTATAGCCGATAAACGATACTACAAGCACCGGATTTTCTGTAGATACATTGAGGGAAAACTGACCATCGATGTCAGTAACCGTTCCTTGGTTGGTACCTTGGATTTGCACACTTGCTCCAGGAATAGCTTCATTGGTGGATTTTTCAATGACAACCCCTTGAATGGAGCGGCTATTTTGGGCATAAGCCCAGGAACTGCACCAGCAAAGGAGCAGTCCCATGAGGATGAATTGGTTAATTAAGCGTTTCATTTTGGGTGACTATATGATTTTTGGGGATTATGTTAACTATCCTTCCGAAAGAGGGTGACTATCGAAAGATTTATTTTGCCCGAGGTAGGCAGGGCCCTACCCACCTCGGGCTTGGGTTTATAGTTCAAGTTGTTGTACAGGTGAATAGATCAATTGTTCTACCCCTTGGATTTTGACTCCGATACGTGCATAGATGTAATTCTGTGCCCGGACCAGATCAGGAATAGCCAAGCTGAGACTCACGTTGGACAAATCTGCAATTTCGTTGGCTTGAAGATGCTGTACCGCCAAATGGTAATTACCCCGGTTGTCGACGAAAGTGGTCCGATTGATAAAAAGAGACACCCTTTCTATATCCCGGGCATTACCGTCCTTAATGATTTGCTCAATGGAAGCGGTAGCATTGACATTAGATCCACTTTTACTGATCTGTGGGGAACGGATCATATAATAGGGCATCACTTCAATATCCTGCACCGTTGCTCCTTTGACGTTGACCAATATAGTATCAGAATTGGTCACCGGGTTGGTGATCATGCGGAAAGGCCCCTGACCTTGTCGAAATACCACTTTGTATTCTGCATCAAACAATGATGCAGAATAACTGCCGTCCTGATCCATGGTTACATCGATACGGTTCCGAAGTTGCCAGCCTGGCTCCCACAGCTCCAAATGGACTTCGTTGGAGGCTACGTTGATGGGCTCTCCCTGATACACTACCTTACCGGTAAGCGTCGACTTGGGCGCATCATAGTTGTCGTACTCACATGAGCTCAAGCTCCATCCAAGGATTAAAAAGAAGATATATTTAATTTTCATGATGTCAATAATTTGAGATGGCTTATTGATTTGGGTTCGATACGATCAATGGGTTCCTGTTCCTGATATCTTCATTGATAAAGGAATAGTAGTTCCCCAACCTAAAGCGGTCTGAATTGGTCACCCTTGTAGGCTGGACAATATTAAAGACCCACTTGTTGTGGTCCGCCCCGCCGGGGTTATAGATCTTGTATGGCCAAAGCCCGAACACCTGGGTTTTAGTTTTGGTAGCTTCTCCGATATTTTGTACCAAGGAGCTAGCATTCATATTCTGGCCATTCAAGATCAAATGGGCAATTCTCCAACGCTTCATGTCCCAAAGCTCATGTCCTTCAAATGCGAGTTCGATTCTTCTTTCATGGACGATTCTGTCAAAGGTAATTTCATCAGGTCTTAAGTCATTGGTAAAACCGGCTCTTTGCCTGATTTGGTTGATGTATTGAGCGGCCAAATTCGCATCGCCCAATTCAAATGCGGCCTCTGCTGCATTTAATAGAATCTCGCCAAAGCGGTAACGAATGAACCATACGTCGCTTTGGGTACCAATCTGTCCAGCGCCTGGGGTTGGATCCAAGTATTTTCTAATTAAGAAGCCGGTCTGAGCTGTATAATTAAAGCCGTTGATTGGACCATCAAAACCTACTACTTGAACTTCGTTGCCACCTACGCTTTGTACCACGCCTGGCTGATCTGCACTGATGATCTCACCTGATCCTGGTCTGTACAGGCCAGCCCAGATATCCACGCGATCGTTGGCTCCTCTATATGTACTTCCTGGAAGCATTACAGTAGCATACAAACGTGCATCACGTCCAGCGAAGATGTCCAATTGGTTGTCATAGACGATAAAGTTGCCATTTGCGTCTCTATGTTGTATGGCTTTGAAACTATTATCCTCACGCATTTCGAATGATTGCACAAAATTGAGCGAAGGATTTACCCTGCCACCGTTCACACCATCTTCAGACATAGATCTTGGCTGGTTTTGTAGTGTCCAGTGGTTGATCTTGCCGCTTTTCAATAAAAAGTCGTTTACAAAGATCGCTTCTGGGTTTGAGCTTTTGTCCAAGAAGATGTTGGCAAAGTTCGCTGACAAGCTGTCAGGGTTTTTCATATACAGTCCGTAGGCTCCTGCGCTACCAGAAATCAATTCCTGAGATGCGGCCAAGGAGGTTGCATAATAGCTGTCAGCCATGGAAGCTGGGATACCCACCTCACCATTAGGGAGGCTCACCTGAGGCGTCCTGATGGCTCCATACTTAGCAATTGAGCCTGCATAGAGCGCTGCTCGGGATTTTAGCGCTAATGCCAGTCCCTGAGTAGCCCTATCTTTGATATTGGCATTGGCAGGAAGATGCGGTTTGATGGCATCCATCTCCTCAATGATAAAATCATAAATTTCATGCTCTTTGGCGCGGGGAGTACGCAAGTAGGAGGGATCGCCGCTAAAGTCGTACTGCAGCGTCTGTAAGATCAGTGGCACTCCGCCCATTTTCTTCACCGCATCGAAGTATACTGCAGCTCTGAGCCATTTTACTTCAGCCTCAAATCTCGCTCTTACGGCAGGGTCCAGCTGGTCCGCTACGGCAATCTTTTCCAGGAAAAGGTTCAGCTCCCGGATAAAACCGTAATCCCACCAGCCCCAGTCACCATAACCGAAATCCTGATTGCCATGTCGGCCATAATCTTCAGAAGAAAAGGCTTCGTTAAAATTAGCATGATCGTGGACGTTGCCATTGATATGCTGGAAATCAGGATAACGGGCATAAAGATCAGCCACTACTGACAATACAATAGCTTCATCAGAAAAGACCTGTTCGTCTATCAATATGTTTCTTGGATCTCTGTTGAGAAAGTCCTCATCATTACATCCCCAAAAGAAGATGGACAGGATTGCTATAAATATATATTTTTTCATTGGGTTGATCATTTTTGGTTAAAAGGACAGGTTGACCCCCGCATTTAAAACAAAGGACTGAGGATACTGTAGCCCGTTGGTGTCCAAAACTTCGGGGTCAAGACCCACAGACCTCAGCGGGTCGATAGAGAAGAGGTTGTAGGTGTTGACAAACGCTCTTACCCGCTGCATCCCGATTCTTTCCAAAAGCGCTGGAGGAAGGCTATACCCTAATTCTAGTGTTCTCAATCTGAGATATACCATATTGGTCAGCCACCTGTTGGATGTTCTGTAGTTGCTGTGACCTCCATCGTTCCATCGTAGCGGCGGATATTTGCCTTCAATCCATGGACTGTCCACGTTGAAAGGATCTTCTCTGTGCCAGCTGTCTTCATACAGGTCCCTGAGCAGGTTACCGGTATTTTGGAAGGGATTCCTCATCTCATGCTCCCGGAGATAGGAATACATCGTGCCGCCTGAGAAATCAGCTGTCAAATCAAAGTTTTTCCAACTTGCATTGAAGTTCAGCCCATAGTTTACAATAGGAGTACCGGATCTGGAGAAACCGATCGGACGTTCATCTCTGCTGTCTATGATTCCATCGCCGTTGACGTCGTTATAGTAAAAATCACCGGGAAGTAAGGTTCTGTTGCCTTGACCATCGATGTTAACTGGGTGGGCGCTGATTTCGTCCAAGCTGCGGAATTGGCCCAAAACCTCATAACCCCAGTGGATACCGGACCAACGATCTTCTATAGAGGTACGGTAATGCTCCCACGAGTTACCCCACCTTGGCATATAGGTAGCGACATTTCTGTGACGTGCATAGGACAAGTTCGCACCGAGAGACAGATCAACTTGGCCTACTCTGTTTCGATAGAGCAAAGAACCCTCACCGCCTATGACGGCATCTGAGTTTACGTTTTCATCAGGCAAGTCATATCCGATTTCGACAGGAGTGAGAATATCCCATCTTCTTCCGCGAAGCCCTTCTCTCTTTCTGTTGAAGAAATCCAAGCTACCGCTGATCTTTCCGTCCAGGAAGCTATAGTCTAAGCCGATGTCCAATACGGTACTGGTAAACCAGGATATACTGGTGATCGGAACGCCGCGGTCTCTTGCGCCCCTTACCAATTTGCCATCAATAATCATATTGGAAGTACCGTAATTATAGCCGGTTCGGTAATCGAAGGCACCAATCCCTACATCATCATCTCCTAGGGTACCATAAGAGGCCCGGATCATCAAATCGCTCAGGATACTGTTGTCCACCACTGGAGAGAAGAAGGGTTCATTAGCAATTCGCCATCCCGCTGACACAGAAGGGAAGAAACCCCACCTTTTTTCAGGAGCAAACTTCCAAGATGCATCGTATCTCCCTGAAGCCTCTACATAATATTTGTCATCATAGCCATAGTTCAGCCTACCGACATAACCCACCCTTGCTTCTTCGAAGTCATTATCATTATAGGTGTCCATATCGGCAAATTGCAATAATGGAAGGGCATTGTTGGTGGGCACGGTGTGCACCCAAGTATCCAGCGTCCTTCTGTCTATTCTTTCATATACAAAAGTTCCTCCTACCGTATGCTTGTCATTAAAGACATTGTTATAGTTTAACTGACCTTGCGTAACAGACTCCAGAATCTTAGTGGTACCTCTTTCCCTCCAAGGGTTGTCACTACCAGCTGTTCTTCGGTATTCTTCAGGGGAGTTTTCTGTTGCTGGGAAGTACGTATACACATCATAGGTGTATTCATGGCCGTTCATCAATTTGTCCGCGTAGTAATAAGAATAAACCCCTCTTGCGGTAAGGCCTTTGATCGGTAGATCATAATCCAGATTGAAGTTGGTCTGGAGCACGCGCCAGTCTTCTCGCCAATAACCCATAATTTCCTTGTTGGAAAGGGCCCAGTTTGCTGGGATTTCACCGATTTGTGCTGGGTAGTTGGGATTGTCGTTAGCGTAGGGCCTTTCTGTCGGCCTGTTGCGGAACAATGCAAAACGGGGCAACCAATAATCATCCACACCGGGCACACCGGGCTGGTCTCTTGTTTCGATACGGCCGTTGATAGACACTCCTACTTTTAATCTTTCTGAAATAGATGCATCTACGTTGGATTGTATATTGGTACGGTTAAAGATAAACTCACGGCCCAATACAGAGCTTTCGTCAAAGCGGGTTAAGGAGAGGTAATAGTTGATGTTTTCTGACCCACCTTGTGTATTCAGGTTGATCTGGGTTTGCGGCGCCATTTCTTTGATGATAAACTTATACCAATCGAAGCTTTGATAGCCTGGCTCCGTACCTAACCTCCATTTCTCCAGCTCTTCTCGTGTAACATCGGTTTGGGGGTTGATGGCATTCATGTTTGCCTCCACCCTACCACGTGTCCATTCGTAGGCATTTACTGTTTCCGGAAAACGGGTCCAGGACTTACCGCCATAATAGGCATCCAGGTTGACGGTGGGCTTTTGGCCGCGTGCACCCCGTTTGGTAGTTACAATGATTACACCGTTAGCGGCGCGGGAACCATATACGGAGGCTGCCGCATCCTTCAGCACTGTAATACTTTCAATGTCTTGAGGGGAAATGTTGTTAAACTGTCCTTGGTCTTTTTGAATACCATCAATTACAAAAAGGGGATTACCCATGTTTCTGATATTGATGGTAGCCCCAGATCCCGGACGTCCTTCTGCTTGACGGAAAGCAACGCCGGGCAGCTTACCGGCAAGGGTGGCACTGACGGTAGGTGCCGCTACTTTTGAAATGTCTTTGCTTTGGACAATGGAAACAGCGCTGGTGATGGATTCTTTCTTCTGCTCACCATAGCCCATGACCACCACTTCTTCAAGATTGCTAAGTTCGCTCTCTAGGGAAATGTTAAATACAGAGGAGTTTCCAACGGTTATTTCTTGGGTGGCATAGCCGATAAAAGTGACCACAAGCACAGGATTTTCCGTTGTCAAGGTAAGTGTAAATTCCCCGTCAAGACCGGTGATTGTACCATGGGTTGTACCTTTCTCACGGATACTCGCGCCGGGGATAGCCTCTTTGGTTGAAGCTTCAGTGACCGTCCCGCTGACTGTCCTGCTGTTCTGGGCGGCAGCATATACCATCGACCAACATAGCAGACATAGCGTCCAAACACTTTTAATTAATAAAGATTTTCTCATGCTAATAAGTTTGGGTAAATGTTAATCATTCATGTTTTCACCAACTGAAGATCTTACCTTCAGTACCATGCTCTTACAAGCAAGCTCCGGTACAGCTATCTGTCCTGTCGTTAGATGTACCGCCCAATGTTCACCTGAAGAAGGATCATTCCCTTCTAGATCGTGTTGTCTGTTCGCGCTTCCCCGTTACGCAACCGGTTGCGTAACGGGGAAGACTTTTACTTTTTTGTCCACATCTCAACCTTGTATTTCAAAATGCTTTAAAGGATGAATTCCGGTTCTACGCAACCGGTTGTGTAAAGATATAGAGATTGATTTCTCAAATGCAATAGTCTCCAAGAAATTTGTTCGAATTTTTCTCATTTTACCCATGATTCTGAAGGTTGTGACCGATAATGAACAGAAATCGAGTAGTTTTCCCTCAAAATTACTTATTGGACAGCAAATGCCTCTTTGACACTCGATCCTCGTACCTTCAGTTCCGCCGTTAACACCCTCTTTTCAACCAAGGGCGCTTGACTCTTGATCTGATTCAATAGCAACTCCACAGTCAACCCCCCAATATCAAATGCCGGCTGTACCAGCGTTGACAACTGGGGCTCGATCACTTTGGCCACAGGCTCATCACAAAAACCCACAACCGCCACTTCATCGGGCACTTTAATCTTGTTTTTCTTCAAAGTCATCATCACGCCAATGGCAATCGGATCGCAGATTGCAAATACCGCATCGGGGCGAATGCCCGCATCTAGCATTTTTTGCGCAGCCTCAGCTCCATTCTCCTGTTCCAAGCCCTCCCCACAGTCAATCACCAAGCTTTGGTCAAACGGTAACCCGTTGTTCAGCAACGCATCTTTATAGCCTTCGATCCTCTTCTGCGTAATCTGCAGCAAAGGCGGACCGGCAAAATGGGCGATTTTTCTATATCCGCTTTTTATCAGGTGCTCCACCGCCGTGTAAGCACCCTGATAATCGTCCACAGTTACGCTGCTGGCTTCAAGATCAGGACACACCCGGTCGAAAAAAACGATCGGCACATTTTTATCCTTGTATACTTTAAAATGGCTGGAATCGCTGGTCTCTCGGGATATGGACACTATCAAACCATCTACTTTATTGGAAAGCAAAGCCTGCGACACCAATACTTCGCGTTTGTAAGATTCACCGGATTGACAAATGATTACTTTATAGCCCGCTTTATAGGCTAGCTCTTCTATCCCAGAGATCACAGTAGAAAAGTAATAATGGGATACCATGGGCACAATCACTCCAATGGTCTTAGTAGATTTCTTGGAAAGACTGTAGGCAATATTATTGGGATGGTAATTATATTTTTTTGCTAGATCCAGAACAGCCTTTTTGGTAGCCTCACCTATTGAATGATGGTTTTTGAGTGCTCTGGACACCGTCGACTTCGACACATTCAGCTCCCGGGCAATGTCCAAGATCGTGGCTTCTTTATAAACCTTCATGGTATTACTTGCTAATTGGCCATAAATAAAGCTAATATGTTTTAGATAAACCAATAATTATATCCTCAACAAGCCTCTAAATCCTCTGGCACCATAATAAGATTCCGCACCATTGTGATAGATAAACACCCTACCATAACGCCAATCCCCAAAAATCGCCCCACCTAGCTTCCTCACATCCGACGGCGTGGCCACCCAGCTCGAGGTTTTGGTGTCAAACCTACCTAGGCGCTGCAGTTCGACGTATTGTTCCTCATCCAGCAATTCTATACCGATTTCTTTGGCCATTCCCAGGGCACTGTGTTTGGGCTTGTGCTCTTTTCTAGACTCCAAAGCCTCCGGATCGTAACATACACTCCTCCGTCCCTTGGGACTCTCGGGAGAACAGTCACAAAAAATATATTCATCCTTGGCTTTGTCATAGCCGATGACATCGGGCTCTCCCCCAGTCTCTTCCATTTCATTGAGCGACCATATTTTGCCGGCTTTGGCTTTCCCCCCATCCAAGCAGGCCTCCAACTTAGCCTTTACCTCAGACCATTTCAATTCCTTATGACGCTCTTGATGCTTTTCAAAACGTTTCTGCAAAAGCTGAAAAAGCTCTTCTATGCGATCTTTTGATAGTTGGGTGTCCATTGATGTAGTGAATTTTGGTTGTTCTGTAAAGATAAAATTTTTTTTTCCGGAGAGTATAATCGCCTAAAACAACTAATAACCCCATAGAATCTTGAAAGAAACACTTTAATGGACAGAACAAAATCGCATAGCTACTATTGCCATAATAGACCAAATCCTTTTATCTTTATTCCAAAAAACCAACGCCATGATACTACAATACCTCAGGCAAGAATTTGAGCATGAAGTAAGTAACACGCGAAAACTGTTACAGGCGGTGCCCGAAAAAGATCTCGGCTTTAGGCCATCAGAAATCTCTTGGACCATGGGCGAATTGGCGCAACATATCGCCACGATCTACTATTGGTATGTGGGTACATTTACCCAAGACGTCTACGATATCACTGCTGACCAATTAGAACGTGGTGACGTAAATGATCTCAATGCCACCTTGTCGCTTTTTGAAAATAACGTCGAAAAAGCTAGAGCCGCATTAGAATCGCTGACAGAAGATAAATTGAATGAGCATTGGAGCATGAAAGCAGGAGATAAAGTGGTGCTAGGGCCGATGCCCCGGGGTGTCGTCGCGCGCGGCTTTCTATTCAATCACCTTTACCACCACCGTGGCGAAATGATCGTGTATCTGCGCGCCACCGGCAACAAAGTGCCCGGGCTCTATGGCCCCACCTACGAGGAAAGCAGACCAAAGTAAGCTGCAGTCACTTTCGCAGCGCCATAAATGCCATTAATAGCATTAACATTATAAGCCTTTCACCACGGCAAGCTTTGTACCTGCCGTGGGCTTATTTTTTCCTAGCAAAATAATGATTAGGGTAAACAGCCCCGTCAGCATTGGATAGTATAGATACTGCAATATATCCAGCGGTGATACCGCAAAAGATGCGATAGCCATGGCTGCCAACATCTGGGCACCATAAGGAATAATGCCTTGTACAAAGCATGAGATGGTGTCCATAATGCCTGCACTCCGACGGAGTGGCACTTGATGTTTCAGCGCAATTTCCTTTGCTATGGGACCAACAATAATAATAGTGATGGTATTATTGGCGATCGAGAAGTTGACTAAGCCGGTCAATAATGCTATACCAAGTTCAGCCTTCTTGGTAGAATCGACCCGCTTAAGCACCTGATAGAGCAGATATTCAATGCCCCCATTCATCCGGATAATGCCCACAATGCCGCCGATGATCAGACATATAAGGCAAAGTTCATACATTCCAGCCAGTCCCTGATTGACAGACTGAAGGGCCTCCACCCATGTAAATTCTCCATAATATGCTCCAATGAGCAAAGTAAGCAGTATACCGATAGCCAAACTGGCAATGACGTTTACTCCTCTTATCGCGATCACAAAAACAAAAATATAGGGTATGACTTTTACCAGTTCATACTCACCGACTGCGTCCAATTCTGTGCTGGACCACCCCAGGTCAAAGAAGATATAAGTCACAAAGGTGATCAGCATGGGCAGGGCAACAATTTTAAGATTGGCTTTAAATTTCTCATGCATCGCAATGCCCTGCGTACGTGTAGCAGCGATGGTGGTATCGGAAATAAAGGAAAGATTGTCTCCAAACATTGCCCCGCCAACTATTGCCGCCAATGCGACAGCCAAGCTGTCGGGAACATTTTCGCTAAGACCAACCGCGATGGGGGAAAGGGCAGCAATGGTCCCTACAGATGTACCCAAAGAAACGGAAATGAAGGCGGAGATCAGAAACAAACCAGCAATAATAATCTGCGGCGATACATAATGTAAGGAAAAATTTACAATGGAACTTATTGCCCCCATGTCTCTGCTTATCTGCCCGAAAGCGCCTGCCAGGAGAAATATGAGGATCATGACCAGGATATTGTCATTGCCCGCTCCTTCACTAAAAGCAGCCAGCTTTTGTTTAAAAGGGACCTGAGGAAACTGAATAAAAGCCACCATCAAAGCCAATAAAAAAACCACCAATACTGGTACAGCATAAAAATCGTCCAAATAAATGGACGAAGCCAAGTAGACAACTACAAAAAACAGTAGCGGGATGAGCGCTGTAAATTTACCTTTATTGACCATGGATGAAATACAAAGGACAAATATCCGATTCTTTTTTCAAGATATATAGCAAAGGAAGGAGATATGCCTGCGTAGAGGCAAAGGAGGTCGCGGGCACTATACAACCTAAGGACGCTCCACCTCGTCTTTTCAGCAGGTGTACAGGATAAACCCTAAAAGCAGTGATTAATGGTTTTACACCGGCTGTCATATGCTTTTATAAAATTTTAATACGATATTCATAGGCAAACACGCGAATATGAGTCCACAAGCTACCAACCCTACCCCTCCTCCTACCAAGGATCCATTGCCAAGAAGCAGGGAGGCGGGCGGCAAACTACCACCCAGAAAAACCTGGCTTTGGTTTTTGGGTCTCCTATTGTTCAACTATTTTTTGATGAGTATCCTTTACCCGGATCCTCAGGCACCCGTCACTATACCGTACACGCTATTCAAGGAAGAGGTGGCCAAGGGCAATGTCAAGGCGGTCTACAGCAAAGGTGAAACGCTGACCGGAGAATTTGAAACACCGGTTATTTATCCAAAAAGTGAACCCGATAGCACTTCCAGCAGCGCTTCGGAAACGGATAATTTCTTGCTCAAAAGAGGCGAACAAGCACCCGTAGAGGTCACGCGATTCAGCACGACCTTGCCTGCCTTTCTGGATGCTGGACTGGAAAACTTCCTGATTGAACAAAACGTGGAGATCTTAGCTGCTCCGCTTCAGGAGGAAGTCAATCCCTTCTTCAGCTTCCTGATCCGGTTTGGCCCGGCTATCCTGATTATCGGTTTCTATATCTGGCTCTTCCGCAGAGCTGCCGGAGGCGGCATGGGTGGCGCCATGATGGGCATGGGCAAAAGTAAGGCTGTACGCTTTGATCAGGCGACGGATCAAAGGGTAAGTTTTGAGGACGTGGCGGGCATTGATGAGGCAGAAAACGAATTGGTGGAGATTGTGGACTTCCTTAAGAACCCCGATAAATACACCAAACTAGGCGGCGCAGCTCCTAAAGGGGTGCTGCTGGTGGGGGCGCCTGGAACGGGTAAAACGCTCCTTGCCCGGGCAGTGGCGGGGGAAGCTGGCGTACCGTTTTTCTCGATGAGCGCTTCTGAATTTATAGAGATGATTGTTGGGGTTGGTGCTTCCAGGGTGCGGGACTTGTTTAAGCAGGCGAGGGAACATGCCCCCTCGATTATTTTTATCGATGAATTGGATTCGATCGGCAGGGCGAGGGGTCAAGCCGCGATAGGAGGATCAAGCGAGCAGGAGCAGACATTAAACCAAATCCTGACCGAGATGGATGGCTTTTCCAGCAGGGAAGGGGTCATCGTCCTGGCCGCCACCAACCAACCTGATGTATTGGACAAAGCTTTGCTCAGGGCTGGCCGCTTCGATAGGAGGGTAGTCGTCAACCTGCCCGACAAAATTGGCCGTGAAGCCATCCTGAAAGTACATACGCGGAAGGTGCCCTTGGACCAGGATGTCGATCTGCTGGAAATTGGTTCTGTTACGCCAGGCTTGTCCGGGGCTGATCTACGGAACCTGGTCAACGAAGCCGCCCTCATGGCCGCTCGACGAAACCAGGAAACCGTCCGGCAAAGGGATTTTATGGATGCTTTGGAAAAAATCATTCTAGGTCCAGAAAGGCCCTTGCTGCTGAGTCATCATGACCGGGAGCGGATCGCTTATCACGAAGGTGGCCATGCCATTTTGGGTCTGGTGGTGCCCGGGGCCGATCCGGTCAATCGCGTTACCATTGTACCCAGGGGGCAAGCGTTGGGAGTAACCTACCAACGACCTGACAGCGACCGCTACAATTATCCCGAAGCTTATCTCCGGGCGAGGATTATCGGTATCATGGGCGGCCGAGCCGCCGAAGAAGTGGTCTATGGCACGAAAACAACCGGCGCAGAGAACGATATCGAACAAGCTACACATATTGCCCGCGGGATGGTGACAAGATGGGGAATGAGCGAAAAATTGGGCATGGTGCAACTGGCTCCAAGGGAAAACCAATATTTAGGCGGGGGCATCGGCAGCTACGGAACCAACCGGCCGTTCAGTGAAGAAACAGCCAGGATCATTGATGAAGAAGTATTGAAAATCATCAGAGACAGTGAAGAAGAAGCCAAAAGACTGCTGAGGGTGCATCGAAAGGAGTTGGATGCCTTGGCAGAGGCGCTGCTGTCCAGAGAAACCCTAGATGAACAAGAGATTCTGGAGGTGACCGGGCTTCCTCCTTCGCCGCCTTTGGAGACGCATAAGCTGCCGGTGCAGCATTAATCTCTTGCGCTGGCACGACGTCGACTGTTGGAGAAAAACCGGAAGGAAAAAATATCTGAGTCTTTTGTGCTTTGTCAGGTCCGCACATCAACCGGTTAATGGTATGGGTGGGAACAACGGACGGCTGATTTTGCTGTAAATTGTGTGGAATAATGCGGTTTCTTTTTTTTCTAGGGGCTACAGGTGTACTTTTGTAATGAAATACTGGGAGCTAAGCTGTCAGGTACTGCAACCCCAATCATGGAAAATTCAGGGAACCCAATCCGGGGGGCGTAAATCCAACCCTTTACGGCAGTTCCCCGTAATAAGTCACGATCTATTAAACATTTATATAGCTACATGAAAAAGGCGCTTATTCCAATTCTTATTCTCGCGGTGGTGGGCATTTTTATTTACACCAAGGCCGTAGGAACGTACAACCAGTTTGTCCAAGCTGAAGAAGTTATCAACGGTCAATGGGCAGAGGTGGAAACGCAATATCAGCGAAGGGCGGATCTGATTCCTAACTTGGTAAACACCGTCAAAGGTTATGCAGATTTTGAGCAGGAAACATTGACCGAAGTGGTGAATGCTCGGGCCAAGGCTACCTCGATCAATTTAGATCCCACTAACCTAACGCCGGAAAATATTGAAGCTTTCCAGCAGGCACAGGACCAATTGAGCGGTTCGCTGAGCAGATTGCTCGTGACCATTGAGAAATATCCGGATCTAAAAGCCAACCAGGGATTTTTGGACCTCCAGGCTCAACTGGAGGGCACTGAAAATAGGATTTCAGTAGCTAGAAGGAATTTCAATCAATCCGTGCAATCATACAATGCCAACCTGCGGACTTTCCCCAACAACATCTTCGCAGGATGGTATGGCTTCGAAACCAAAGGATATTTCGAGTCTAGCCCCGGTGCTGAAAATGCCCCAACGGTTCAATTCTAAATCCAAAACCAGCAAATCTCCCTTAGCATGGCCGAAAAGCTATTTTCAAAAGAAGACAGAGCAAGAATCATAGATGCCATTATCTCGGCGGAAAAAGAAACTTCCGGCGAAATACAGGTTCATCTGGAGAACCATTGTAAGGGAGATGTGTTGGACCGTGCCGCAGAAGTGTTTGAAACCCTCAAGATGCATAAGACAGCACAGCGTAACGGCGTGCTGTTTTATCTCGCAGTGGAAGACCATAAATTCGCCATCTTAGGAGACGCCGGAATCAACAGTGTAGTTCCTGCGCACTTTTGGGATGATATCAAAGAAGTAATGGTAACACACTTCAAGTCCGGACAATTTACAGAAGGCTTATGTATCGGCATAGGAATGGCGGCAGAGCAACTTAAGGCCCACTTTCCATACGATGAACATGGGGACGAAAACGAACTCCCTGACGAAATATCCTTCGGGTGACATGTACGATGAACAAATACAGCTCTTTTCTCCTTTTTTTTCTTCTCTTTGTAAGCGCCATATCCATGGCTCAAGGGGATTTTCCCGAGCCTCCCAACCCACCGCGTTTGGTGAATGATTTTACCAACACCCTTAGTGAAGCCCAAAAGGCCGCATTGGAACGCAAATTAGTGGCATACGACGACAGTACCTCTACACAGATCAGCATTGTACTGATCCGTTCCGTAGGCCCCTATGATATCAGTGATTATGCTTTTCAGCTTGGCGACAAATGGGGTATTGGGCGACAGGGCAAGGATAACGGACTGTTGATCCTAGCCGCTATGGAGGATCGTAAAGTTTTTATTGCTACAGGCTATGGGCTGGAGGGTGCGGTGCCAGACGCGGTTGCCAATAGAATTGTCAACAATGTCATCGTTCCGGCTTTTAGATCAGAAGCTTACTATGAGGGGCTTAATCAGGCCACGGATATGATCATCAAATTGGCTGCCGGCGAATATGATGCGGAGCGGGTTGCCAAGAATGGCAACAACTTGGGAGCCATATTCTTTATCTTGTTTTTTATTGTGCTCTTTATCATTATTCCCCTGATCAAAAACCGGAAAGATAACGACAACCACATGGGTGGAAAGGGTGGTAATATCGATCTTTTTACCACCATGATGCTGGCCAACCTGCTCAGTGGAGGCAGGCGACGAGGTGGGGGAGGATTCGGAGGATTTTCCGGGGGCGGCGGATTTGGAGGCGGCGGTTTCGGCGGCTTTGGTGGAGGAAGTTTTGGCGGAGGCGGAGCCGGCGGCAGTTGGTAAGCTATCCATCATCCAATATAATTTTGAGTATGTTTTTATCAATTGACGCAGGCAACTCCAACATTGTATTCGGTTTTTTTGATCCTTCCCTAGGGGAGTGGCGTCATGAGTTCCGGGTGGAAACGGCAAGGGCAATTACAGCTATAGAGCTGGGTCAGAAACTTAGTCTCTTTTTTCTGGAAAACAACCTTGGCCCCGGTGATGTAAGCCGTATAGGTATCAGTTCTGTTGTACCGGAAATCAATCCGGTGCTGGTTGAATGCGCTGCCATATTTTTTGGTGTAGCGCCTTACCTGATCAACGGCAGTAGTTATGGCAAGCTAAGGGTATCCACCCACCGGCCCAATGAAATCGGTTCGGACTTGATGGCCAATATGACAGCGGCTTATGAGCGGTTTGAGCAAAGCTGTATCATTGTAGATTTTGGTACTGCCCTTACCTTTTCTGTAGTAGATGAGCAGGGGCGTGTCGCCGGGGTGAATATCGTTCCCGGGTTAAAGACTGCTGTCAAATCGCTTTTTATCAATACATCCAAATTACCTGAAGTGAAGCTTGAGCTTCCTTCATCGGCCATCGGACAAAATACCGTACATGCCATACAGGCTGGGGTAATCTATGGCTATACCGGCTTGGTCAAAGGCATGTTGGCCACCATTAAGGAAGAACTTGGTAGGGATTGCAAAGTAATTGCGACGGGTGGCATGTCCAAGATCCTGACGCCCTTAGAAGGCACCTTTGACGAGGTGGACCGCAACCTTACGTTAAAGGGCATCAAATTGATCACAGAAGCTAACTTGTAACGGCACCGTTATACGAAGTCCTAGATTGCGTATCCCTATCCCATCGGTAAAAGAGGTCTGTGACGGCTAATTCCTTGCCTGCAAAAAACCCATTAATAATTACTATTCGACCCTAGCAGCTTTCAACAGCTATACAAAATAGATGATTTGGTATCCACTCCCTTTGACGACCCTATCGCACCTCCCCCTTCACCAAAAGGAAACTAAACAAGATTTTATTGGCTTATTTCAACAAATCATCTTGTAAAGACTAATTTTGGCCGAAATTTCCAATGTATATTTTGAATTAATCACAACTAGCTGATATATTGGACACTATTCATCCTCACCCTTCTAAAGACCAGTGTTCATGACGACGACCAATCCCTTTGAGCTCTATTTCCTCCACCTGTTCAAATACAAGTTTGCCCAATTTGCAGGTCGCGCCCGCCGAAAAGAATATTGGTATTTTGTACTGTTCAACTTTATTTTCACTTTGGGACTCGGAGCGGTTGACAACGCTTTGGACCTTGACTTCTTGGCTGCCCTATACGCTATTATTGCTTTTGTGCCGGCATTGGCTGTAAGTGTGCGACGACTGCACGACACCGGTAAAAGCGGTCTTTGGCTGTTGGTGGCCATCATTCCTTTTATTGGCTGGATCATCCTGATCTACTTTACGCTGCAGGAAAGCGAACCTCATGACAATCAATACGGACCGAATCCCAA
>DATGQZ010000044.1:0-46743 GCA_035303945.1 Cyclobacteriaceae bacterium | reverse complement strand
ACGCTTGGGTTCTTCCATCATCACCGTGATGACATCTCCAGGCTTCACCTTATAGTTGGCTTTAGTAGGCTGACCATTAATCAACACACTGCCTTCATCAATCGCATTTTGAACCCTGTTTCGGGTCGCATTGGCCATCTTGTCGGTAAGAAACCGATCGATGCGGACAGGGGCCTGCCCTTGATCCACCGAAAGTTTATAATGTTCAAAGCGGATTATTTCATCCTCCTCAAAAAATTCTCCTTCATTATCTTCTATCATGCCGCAAAAATACGGCTCCTTTGTCTAAAAATCTGGATATTTGTGGACAAATTAAAAAATAACAAATCTCTATTGCTAATGCCTCTCCCTTACCAAGTTATCGAATTGCCACAGCTCCGGAAGAAATATATACGCCTTACGGTAAAACGTTTGGATCTGATTCATCCGGAAATTCAGGGCAATAAATGGTTTAAACTGAAATACAATATAGAAAAGGCAGTCCAGCAAGGGCATAAGCGCATCCTAACCTTTGGAGGGGCCTTTTCAAACCATATACACGCCACAGCCTTAGCGGCACGTCAGGCGGGCCTTGATGCTGTGGGTGTAATTCGCGGAGAAGAGACATTGCCTTTGAATCCAACTTTGGCGGATGCGGAAGCTGCCGGCATGGTCCTTCATTATATTTCCCGAAGTGCTTACAGGGAGAAACATGCCTATAAGATGACAATTTATCTTAAGGAAACGTTTGGTGATTTTTATCTTATTCCCGAAGGAGGCACCAACGAGCTTGCCATAAGCGGTACAAAAGAAATCCTGGAAGGTGGGGATTTTGATTTTGACTTTGTCTGCACCAGCGTCGGCACGGGCGGCACACTGGCAGGGCTGTTGGCTGCTGCCCACCCCGCACAACATGTCCTGGGATTCTCTTCGCTGAAAGGCGCATTCATTGATCGGGAAATACAGCACTTGTTGGAGCAATTTTCAATTCGGCCTGTTTGTGCATATGAGCTAATTAAAGACTACCATTTTGGGGGCTATGGCAAGGTTACCGCTGAATTAATTAATTTTATACATCATTTTTACAGCGACACAGGCATCCCATTAGATCCAATATACACGGGTAAGATGATGTTTGGGATGATGCAAATGGCCGACGGGAACAAAATCCCCGCAGGCAGCAGGATCCTGGCTTTACACACCGGAGGTCTGCAAGGCATAAGGGGCTTTAACATGCGACATGGCGCCAATTTAGCCGACCATTGAAACGCCTTTTAACTATAACAAAAAGCTGTAGTAATTTTGTTTAGAAAAATTATATGGTATATTTTTAACTAATCATTTTAAGATCATACAGTTGACACTCCCACGCCCATTTATCCTATGGGCAGCATTCGGATTCCACATGCAAGGCGTCAAATTGTATTATGCTAGCGACAGATCTTCGATCATTTCACAATAACCCAAATCATAACCTTATGAAAAATTGTTTATTGGTCCTGGTAATTATTGTTTTGTTTGCTGCGGAGAGTTTAGCCCAATTGCAAGCTTCTGACGTTAAAGAAGACTTCCGGCCATCTTCCAAAAACCAACCCGGCAAAGAATACCCCCAAGTCAATTCCCAAGGATATGCACGATTTCGCGTCGAAGCCCCGGATGCAAAGCATGTGGTGGTAAGTCTTGGATTGGGTGGCAAAGGAGGCACTGTGCTTAGCCAAAATGAAGAAGGTGTATGGGAAGGGACTACAGAGGGCCCGTTGGATGAAGGCTTTCATTACTATCACCTTAACATAGACGGCGGAACGTTCAATGATCCAGGCACACACAATTACTTTGGATCCACGCGGTGGGAAAGTGGTATTGAAATACCCGCTCATGACGAGGATTTCTATGCGTTAAAGGATGTGCCCCATGGCTTGGTCCATCAGGTACTTTTCCCATCCCCCAGTACCAATTCGGTCAAAACCGCTTATGTCTACACACCTCCGGGCTATCTTCAGAATGACGAGCGGTATCCGGTACTTTATCTGCAGCATGGATGGGGCGAAAACGAAACTGCTTGGATCAATCAAGGCCATGCCAATTTGATTATGGATAACTTATTGGCGACGGGTAAAACGAAGCCCTTCATTATCGTGATGACCTACGGCATGACCAATGAGATTAAATTTGGCGGCCTAAGAGACTTTAAAATCGACGGTTTCCAAACCGTGCTGGTGGATGAGTTGATTCCCTATGTCGATGCTAATTTCCGTACACTCCCAGATTGGGAAAATCGCGCGATGGCGGGGCTTTCCATGGGTGGTATGGAAACACACGCTATAACCTTAAACAAACCGGATATCTTCTCCCACTATGCCTTGTTCAGTGGCGGCATATATACCCCCGAACAACTGGAAAACAGGAAAAGGCCAAAGCTTATCTTTATCAGCAGTGGAAGCAAGGAAAATCCCGACCGCGTGAACAGTGCGGTTAAAGCCTTAAAAGAAGCCGGTTTTAATGCCGTCTCCTATGTTTCTGAGGGAACGGCACATGAGTTCCAAAGCTGGAGGCGGAGTTTATACCAACTTGCCCCTTTATTATTTAAATAATCAGCATTTACTCGTGGTGCACCTAGCATGCTGTAAATGGATACTAAGAAATGCTTAGAAAGAACTTAGCCTTTGTCTTATTATTTGTCTTCCTCTCGGCACAGGAAGAGAAAACAGATGGCTTGAAGGATTTCTTTGCCAACAGCTATCCTATAGGCGTAGCGCTGAATGGGAGACAAGTCAAAAGCGATGATGTCAAAACCAAAAGGTTGATCAAAGATAACTTCAACAGCTTAAGCCCTGAAAACGGACTCAAATGGCAGTTGGTCCATCCTGAACCAGATCGATATGATTTTACCTTTGGCGACGAATATGTCGCTTTGGGAGAGGAAATGGGTGCCCTAACCATCGGCCACTGTTTGGTTTGGCACCAACAGGTGCCCCGCTGGGTTTTTTTAGATGAAAAGCAACAGCTAATTAATAAAGCAGCCTTGCTTGCCAGAATGGAAGAGCATATTGAAACGGTCATGGGAAGGTACAAAGGAAAAATTCACGGCTGGGATGTAGTCAATGAAGCTTTTAATGAAGATGGCAGCTACCGGGAATCAGAATGGTATAACATAGCAGGAAAAGACTTCATAAAAACCGCATTCCGAAAGGCGCAGGAAGTGGATCCAACCGCGGAACTTTATTACAACGATTTTAATGTGTGGAAAGCTGAAAAGCGACAAGGGATACTTCAATTAGCCACAGAAATGGTTGCAGAAGGCCTTAAAGTGGATGCTATTGGCATGCAAGGCCATTACCAGTTAGAAACACCTTCAATAGAGGAGATAGAACAAGCCATACTTGATATTCATGAAGCTGGTTTTAAGGTAGTGGTAACAGAACTTGATGTGGATGTATTGCCACGACCTAAACAGGCTGAAGGCGCTGATTTAAATATGAACTTTGCCAACTCTGACACTTATAACCCTTATAAGACAGGTATTTCAACGGAGGGCGCGGCCAAGCTTGCCGATCGGTATGCGGCAATATTCCGGGTTTTCGAAAAGCATAATGATAAGATTAGTCGCGTCACCTTTTGGGGCTTGCATGATGGAAGCAGCTGGCTCAACCACTTTCCTGTGCGAGGTCGAACAAACTATCCCTTGCTTTTCGACAGAAATCTTGATCCGAAAAATGACGTGATTAAAAAAATAAAAAAAGTAGCTAAACAGTAGATAAAGCGAGTTTGTGATATAACGCAGTTCATCCTAGGCAACTTCTCAACACCTTCCCGCGAGAATTTTACGCCCCCTGTTCACAAAAGCGGGCTGGGCATAAGGAAGCTCGTCCTCTATAAGTAGATCTAATTCGTTCTTTATCTCAGGGTATTTTAAAGAAAGCTTCGCCAATAGCTGCATTGCAAAAACCCGGACGGCCACCGCCTCCTGACGGTTGGCAAGGAAGTCAAAACAATTGGCTAACAAATCCTCCTCAATATTCTCAGGAATATCTATGAATTGAAACAACCTTAAAATGTTCCTCTTCACACCATCTGACGACCTAGCCTGCTGTAGATAAGGAATAAGCTCTTTACAGTAAGGTATGATCAAATCGGACCATTTTTCGACACAGCAACTTAAAGCCCAAATGGCTTTGCGTTGTATTGCCCCATCGTTTGATAGGAAATAGTGGTACAGCTGGGAAAATTTTACAGGATCATCCTGTATATAATTCGTAATCCTGTCGATGCTTGCTTTTGAAGATCCGGTTAATAATTCCTGATAGAGATCCATGCGCTTGCTACAATACCTACCCTTATTTTCTGATCCTGCTAAAAATCCTGTGGGTGATACTGGACTTGTCATCTACCACGCTCAAATCATCCTCACTGATTCTCTTGACACTTTCGATGGTATAGAATGCCCTATCATTGCAGGATTTTACCTTCGAAATGAACTCTTGTAATTGGTCTCTCTTCATGACGGTAAAAAGCAAGGTCACCTTGCCGTATCGCCCCTCAGCCCCTACATTGGTAAAGCGGTAATTTCTTTCTTTCATAAATTCGATCAGCTCCACCATTGGCTCTACGGTGATCACCCTTACCAGTACACGGCCTAGCGCCAATTTTTCCTCTATGGTCATTCCTACATAGGTTCCGGCGGCAAATCCACCGGCATAAGCCAAGTATGAAATGGGGTTATCAATATTCTGGATAATCTGCCCAATCGCCAACAGCCAAATCAGCGCCTCAAAAAATCCTAGGATAGGCGCTACATTTTTCTTTCCGTTCAAAACGAACATCACCCTTAAGGTATTTAAGGAAACATCTCCTACACGGGCGAAGAAAATAAGAATGGGCATAACGACATAGCTGAATACTACCTCGCTGATACCAATTGAATTTAAAAATTCCTCCATAATGCTTATCGAATTAAAAACTATTCCTTTAACATCAAATGGCTTATCCAGTGCAAACAAACCGGATTACAAAGGTAAGACATTGTAGTGGATTAGTGACGACCGTCGACTAATTGCTCAAAGAGCCCCCTAAACTTTCCTGTCTCTACCTACCTCCGAACCAAAATACGTAAAAGCAGCTGCACTGGCGATCATGATCAATATGAACAAATTCCAGTTGACGGTAATATCAAACAAAAGCCCAACCAACAAAGGTCCCACAGACGCCAGGTAATACCCTGCGGATTGGGACATTCCGGATAAATCTGCAGTTGTCTTTCCGGTGGTGCGTAGCCCAATCAGGACATAAGCCATACTAATACTCGCACCTAATGAAAATCCGACAAGTGTTAGACCGAAATAGATCAAGGGAATGGCATCAAAAAACAAGGTGCTGAATCCCATTATATAGAATATCCCGAGAGCTACCGCAATGACCGTCTGTTCCTTGAACTTTACAGCGACCAGCGGTGCTAAAAATGTCCCTGACAAGCCCACAATCTGCATCAACATCACCACCAGTCCAGCGCGACCGGAGCTTAAACCTTTAGCAATGAGTAATTCTGGAAGCCAGGTGATCAAGGTAAAGAAAATAAAAGACTGCAAGCCCATAAACAAGCTCACCTGCCAAGCCAACTTAGACTTCCATACATTGATTCTCTTTGGCTCAACGATTTCCTCCCTTACTACTACCTTATTCTTTCGAATCTGCGGTATCCATACCACCAATGTGAAAAAGATCAGTACGATCCAAGCCAATAATGAGCCTCTCCAGCCGTAGACTTCCGCCAAAGGAATGCTGACCCCCGTTCCAATGGCCGCAAACAATGAAAGACCGGTTGTGTAGGCACTTGTCATCAACCCAATTTGTTGCGGAAGTTTGTCCTTGATCAAGGGAATCAGCAAGACATTACAAATGACAATTCCTATCCCTGTAAGGGCAGTGCCGAAATACAGCAAAAATGCTCCTCCTTGAACCCGGATAACAATCCCTATTCCCAATACAATAAGACCCATGACAATCGCCCGCACGTATCCGAGGCGGTGCCCAATAGCAGAAGAAAACAAGGAGAACGTGGCAAAAGCAATCAATGGCAAGGTAGTGAGGAAGCCTGCCCACGAATTGGAGAGGTTGAGATCATTCCTAATAGTGGGAATTAATGGTCCTACCCCTGTGATAGTAGGCCTAAGGCAAAAGGACAAGAGAACAATGGCAAAAAATAAAAGCCAATTGGTCTGGGTGTTACTGCTTTTATTGTTCATGGATGTATATAAATAGCGATACAGTTGTGACGTGGGATGATCCTATTGCTACCTAAGGCATTGCTGTACCAAATCCGTTCCATTACCATACCCGCATCAGGTATGAATGATAAAAAACAAACAGGGCCGTAGCCCTGCTAGTTTAATTGCTGTTCTGCAAAATAATATCTTTGACGCATGCCACCCAGGTATCGTGGGAATTTAGGCTTGGCACTAAATCCCATCTTTCCCCTCCCTTGGCAAGAAACTGTTCCTGATATTCTTCTCCTACTTCAATGGTAGTCTCCAGGCAATCCGCTACAAATGCTGGGGAAAATGCCAGCACCCGCCTTTTGCCCTCTGCTGCCAGCTCGTCAACCACATCATCTGTATAGGGGCGAATCCATGGATCTTTTAACAGCCTGGACTGGAAGGATGTCCGCACCTTGTCCGCAGGAAGGTTTAGCCTTTCGGCTATAATCCTGGTGGTATAGAAGCACTGCGCCCTATAGCAATATTGATTCTTTTTAGTTTTGACGCTGCAACACTTATCACTGAGCTGGCAATAACCATCACAGGAAGCCTTTAATATCTGCCGCTCGGGAAGTCCGTGGTAGGAGAACAAGTACATATCGTAATCTGCCTTGGCCATCCATTCCTTCCCAATTTCGGCCCAAGCTTCCAAAAACAAAGGGTGATCTACAAAATCGTTCACAAAGGAGATAGAAGGGATAACCTGCCAGTCCTTCACAACTTCCATAACCTTATCCGCTACCGTACCTGTCGAAGCTGAAGCATACTGAGGGAAGAGCGGCAGAACAATAATCCTTTTGACATTCGCTTTTTTAAAGTTATCCAGTGCCGTTTGTATGCTTGGTGACTGATACCGCATAGCAATTTCGATTTGATACTGGTCTGGGCTGAGTTGATCCAGCAGCTTTGTCCGTAAATCTTCTGCGTGAAATAAGAGAGGAGAACCCCTATCGGTCCAAAGCTTGCGATACTCCTTGGCGGACTTAGGAGCCCGAAAGGGAGCAACAATAAAGTTGATCAAAAACCATCGTGAGATGAAAGGAATGTCGATTACCCTCTTATCCATCAAAAACTCTCTCAGGTACTTTCTGACATCCGCAGTAGAGGTACTGTCGGGAGTACCGACATTTACCAGCATTACTCCGATCTTGGCTTTGTTCTTATTCATGATGATCAAACGAATTAAAGATCAAAATTACGATCTTAAATGCAATAACCTCAATTTTACCGATTGAAAAACCCAATAGCCCATAGCCAGTCGAGCTACACAAGCCTTGACTTGCCACCTGCGCCTAAGCAAAGCTTCATCAATGGGCCACTGCTCATGCTGGTCACTATGGCCATAATCACCAAAGCCACAAAAAGCCGTTCGTCAATCAAGCCGTTATCCAAAGCAATCAATCCCAAAATGATCTCCATCGCTCCGCGGGCATTCATCCCGAAGCCGACCGCCAGCGATTGGCGAAAATTGAAGCCTCCTTGAGCCGCTCCAAGCCCACTGCCGATAATTTTACCGGCAAAGGATATAGCGAGAATTGCAAGTGTCAAACCCAGGTCAAAATTGGTGACAAAGTTGATCTTCAAGCCTATAGATACAAAAAATAGGGGCGCAAAAATGTTGTTGATAAATTGATGGACGATCTCCTTTGCGCGTTCAGACATGTGTTCCGAATCACCTAGCGCAATACCCAATAAAAAGGCACCGAAGATAGCATGGATCCCCAGCCATTCCGTAAAAGCAGCGGCTAAAAAACAGAAAGCCATAGACAACGACAAAACGCCGCCCGGCCAAGCCAGTTTTTTATTGATCCAGGGAAGCACCCGGTTGATAACCGCTTTGCCCACGGTCAGCATAAAGAATGTGAACAAGAGCGTAATACCAACGGTCTGGATGAGCGATAGGCTGCTCCCCTTGCCCATAAAAGAAAGAATCACCGAAAATATCAACCAGCCGATGATATCGTTTACCATGGCAGCGGCAACGATCAGCATGCCTATCTTTGACTTAAACATATCTGTATCCATCAGAATACGTACCACTACCGGCAGCGCGGTAATCGACATGGCCGTACCCATAAAGAGGGAAAACAACAACCTTTCGCCCTCAGCAAGACCAAAGAAATCAGGAAAAAAGTAAGGGAAAACAAAACCCATGGCAAAAGGAATGACCAAGCCAAGCATGCTGATACTTAAGGCAGCCTTTCCTTGTGACCATATCAAGTGTAGCTCTACTTCTAATCCTGCTATAAAGAGAAGCAAGATCACCGCTATCTGTACAATTCCGTCCAAAGCCAAATTGGTGCCTTCACTGGCCATGAAAAGAAATGCAAATGCGTCGGGAGAAAAAGTACCCAATATCGTTGGTCCAAGAATCACACCGGCCAACAATTCACCCACCACTGCAGGCTGGTTAAACTTTCGAGCTATTTCTGCAAAGACACGCGCCAAGATAAGCATCGCCGCCAATTGCAGTAGAAGGTTTATGACTTCAGTATGGGTCAGACTATTCATTAAATCCGGTTATTGATGATCAAAACATTACAGGGAAGATTGCTGAGTATGTCTTCCAAATCGTGCGGGAATATGCGATCGAAGAAGTTGAGATTCTCCTGCCCTCCTACTATTAACAAGTCCGCATGAATTTTCTCGGCAAACTTGGCCAGTTCTACTGCCCATCTCCCGCCTGTCACTTTAATGTTGACCTTCAAATCCCCTTGATCGACATCCTTTAAAATATTCTCCACATAGCTAACCTCGTCTTGAACAAGTTGCCGCTTGATCATTGCTGCCTTGGCCTCACTTTCCTCGGACGCGGTAGCCATCCTCAACAGATACATTTTGATTTCGTTGACAATGAACACTTGTGTAGATCCCTCTGCTTTGCAAAGCGCAATCCCTTTCCGGATCACCTCTGGCGTCTGGCTTTGCTGGGTACCATTGATCACGACCTTGTCAAACCTTTTGGGAGCTATGCTAGGCTCAATAAGCACTAGTACCGAACAGCTTGCTTTCCGGATGATCTTTCTCGCTACTGATCCTAAATAATAGGTGAAGACGTTCTCTTTCTTCAAGGCTCCAGCCACCAGCAGATCAACATTTTCCTGTTTACACACCTGCAAAATCTTTTTGGCAGGTTTACCTTCCTTCCAGATCACGGTGGTGGTTTGAAGGTCGATCTGATGTTTATGAAGCAAGGCATCTAAGGACTTTCTCTTTTCCTCCGTATCCTGACCGATATGGATCAATATAAGAGAAGCACCATACAACTCCTTCAACCGTTTTGCTTCACAAATCAGGGCCTCCATACGTGGAGAGAAAGCTATGGCTAAAGCTATTTTTTTGTACATAGAAGGGGTCAACACAATCTTGGAAGTTCAAAGTAAGAAAAAATTAGCACAAAGTGATAGATTGGGATACTATACAATAAAAATGCCCGAACCATACGGCCCGGGCTTTAAGTTATACCTTTAGATTGCTTACTGCGCTGGATTAGCAGGAGGAGTCAATCCTAGTTTTTTGATTACCAATTCGGTAAAGTTATCATCATCTCTGGTATAGAGCAGGATAGGAGCCTGTCCAGCAGTATCGGAGAAGATATGCGTATAGTTATTTTCAGCAGCTACATCATTAATAGCATTGAATACCTTTGTCTGAACAGGTTCTAACAACTCTTGAAGCTTTCTTTGATAAGAGGTTTGGGCATCGCCTTCGAACTTTTGAATTTCCTGTTGAAGTGCTGTCAGTTCCTTTTCCTTCTGAACGCGGGCATCTTCTGTCATGGTTTCAGCTGCCTGCTGATAGCTCTGTACCTGGCGCTGAAAATCCTGAGATTTGGTTTGAAGTTGTTGGCCTAACTGATTGCTATAATCCCTAATATCAGCATCGATCTGTTCCATCTCTGGCATTAAACTCATAATGTACTCCACATTGGTGTAGCCGATCTTGATATCCTGGGCTTGAGCTACAAATCCTAAGCAAAACATAGCGATTGCTGAAAGGATAATTTTTGATTTCATAATTCTCGTTTTAATTAATTTAATTGTTTTCTAGTCCTAGCTCTTCAATCACAAAGTCCGAATAATCATGCCTTGGGTCGGTGTAGATCATCGACAAACCTGAAGCTTTATCAAATAAGATCGCTATGCCGTTTCTCTTGGAAACTTTGTCTATAGCGTCAAATATCTTAGACTGCAGGGGCTGCAATAACTCGGATTGTTTTTGAAAATATTGTCCGTTAATTCCGAATACTCTGTTGTTGAAAGCGGTAGCGCTTTTCTCCTTTTCCTTGATCGCCTGAAGCCTTTCCTGATACATCTCCTCCGTCAGAAGCACTTCTTCCGCTTTAAGCGCATTATACATTTCTTTTATCTCGGTCTCCAAATTTTGTGCCTCCTTTCGCCACTCAGAAGCTAATGCCTCCATCTCCTCCTGCACCTTCTTGTAGTCCGGATGTCGGTTCAATATATACTCCGAATCCACATAGCCAATCTTTTGTGCAAACGCTACAGATGACAGCGTCAATAACAAAAGTAGCAGTTTGAATCGCTTTTCCATAGTTTATCTGAATTGCTGTCCGATGGTGAAGTGGAACATGCCTCCACTTGGACCAGAACCTTCAGCACCTGGAGCAGCATCAAAGCCGTAACCCCAGTCAATCCCTAGCAGACCAAAGGCAGGCATAAATATACGTGCTCCAAATCCTGCGGATTTCTTCAAATCATAAGGGTTAAATTCACTGTAGGACCCCCAGTTATTACCCGCTTCGGCAAATCCTACCAAGAAAATAGTAGCAGAAGGATTGGGCGAAATCAGATACCTTAATTCCATAACATGTTTGTTGTACACCACCCCACCATAGGCGCCGCCTTCAGCAGAGTAACGCGTTTCCCTTCCAGGAGTGATCGATTGGTTTTCGTAACCTCTCAACCCGATTATCTCCTGTCCAAGCGCAAAGTTGTTCATGTTCATGCCGTCTCCACCGAGAACAAATCTTTCCAATGGAATGATTCCCATCCGGTTGCCATAGGATCCAAGAAAGCCCATATGCGTTCTCGCGCTGAGTACCAACTTGCTGGAACCAAAGACTGGGGTGTAAAGAGACGCATCAAACATCCACTTATGATACTCCAACCATTCGTACTTGTCTTCATCAGGTGACTCTCTGCTCAAATTGGGATTCATAGCCACATAGGGAGGAGTAAAGCTGGTGCTAAGGATAATATTTGAACCTGCTCTTGGGTAGATCGGATTATCTATGTTATTCCTTGCTATCGTAGTGTTTAGCGCTATACTTTTTGATTTACCTGTCGCATAGCTTAGCCCAAAAGATCTGCCATATTGGTCGAACTCATAAATCTGGAACTGAAGGGAATTACTGATCTGGAAATAATCATCAGGCCAAGTCACCCGCTTTGCCAAACCTACAGTAGCCCCTGTAATTTTAAATGACCCTACCTCGTTTCCAAAATTTGCTCGGTTCCAATAGTCAATTTGTCGTTGGATGGAGTGATTGAAACTAAAGCTAAGCGCATTCGGCTTTTTGCCTCCAAACCAAGGTTCAGTCAAAGAAAGGCTATAGTTCTGAAAGTTTTTGCCGTTGGCCTGAACCCTCAATGACAATTTCTGGCCATCTCCTACTGGCAAGGGTCTCCATTTGGAGAAGTCACCGATGTTTCGGATAGAAAAGTTATTGAAGGTCAAACCTACTGTACCTACAAAACCGAAGTATCCGCCCCAGCCACCAGACAACTCGATTTGGTCGTTAGGCCTTTCTTCTAATTTAAAGACAATATCCACCGTAGCTTCTTCAAAGTTAGGACGCATGTCAGGCTCAATGGTTTCTGGATCGAAGTACCCGATCTGAGAAAGCTCTCGAATCGTTCTTACCAAGGCAGAACGATTGAACTTCTGACCAGGCAAAATCCGGATCTCCCGCATCACCACATGATCACTCGTCCTCTCATTGCCTTCAATGGACACACTATTTACCGTTACCTGCGGACCTTCAACAATCCTGAGCTCGATATCAATAGAGTCCCCCTGTACATTCACCTCTACCGGGTCAATATTAAAGAAAAGGTAGCCGTCATCCTGATAGAGTGAACTAATATCGTCACCTCTTTGGGGATCATAGTTCAGCCTCTTGTCCATCTTCTCCTTATTATATATATCACCTTTGTTGATCCCTAACTTGGCTCTCAACACGTCATCATCATGGATATAGTTGCCCGTGAAGGTGATGTTTCTATAATAATATTGCTTACCCTCTTCTATATCCAGATCAATATTGATGGTATTGGTATCGAAGGTGAATACAGAATCCCGTACGATTTCAGCATCCCTATAGCCCTTTGAATTGTAAAAGGCTATAACACTGTTTTTATCGTCGCGGAAATCGTTGCGAACGAACTTAGATCCGTTGAAAAAGTTCAGCTTAAAGTTTTTGTGAATATAGGCAATTACTTCTTCATCAGAAATGGGATTTCTGTTAACGATCGCGTTGGCTGCAGTCTTGGGTGTTGCATTAAACAGGCGGGCAAAAAGGTCTTTAAAAATATGAACCCGGGCGAACTCCTTCGTCCCCTTCATCTTCTTTTTGATGCGGCGGTCCGGAATATTGTCATTCCCCTGAATAGCAATCTGATTGATCTTAACCTTGCTGCCCTTGTCCACGTCAAAACGCAGCTTCACACTGTTGGGCAGGGTTGTATCTCTTTCCTGAACTACCTTTACTGCGGTATTCAGGTATCCTTTGTCAACAAAATAGTCTCTGATTTTACGTTGAGCGTTGTTTAAAACGTCTTCTCTAACAATTCTACCCCGAATCTGTACTTTCTTCTCAAGTTCACCTTTTTGGGTTTGATTGACACCGGAAAATTCTACGCGGCTGAATCGGGGTCTTTCAGTCAATTCCAGCAGAAGATAAATATCATCTCCTTCTATCTTGGTCACCAGTATTTTAACATCGCCGATGATTCCTTGCGCCCAAAGCTTCTTAAGGGCATTGGAGATAGCATCGCCTGGCACACTAATCTGATCGTCTATTTTAAGGCCTGATAGGGAAATAATGGCGGTTTCATCCAAAGTACTTAGTCCTACAGCTTTGATCTCGGCTATCCTGAACTTACGAGGCTTTGAATAATCCAAGGTTAAAATATCTACAGGTTTTTGCGAGGAGTACCTGCTCTGCCCCAAACGGATTTGGGCTTCTGCCACCCCTGCAAAAAGAAGTAAGAATATTATAATTAAATTTTTTCCCATTTAAAATGTTTATTTAATCTGTGCACCCGTTTTTCCAAATCGCCTCTCCCGCTTTTGGTAATCCAATACGGCTTCATACAAGTGCTCTTTTCTAAAGTCTGGCCACAATACATCCGTAAAATAAAGTTCCGTGTAAGCCATCTGCCAAAGGAGAAAATTACTGATTCGCAATTCTCCACTGGTCCTTATCAACAACTCAGGATCCGGTATCCCACTGGTATTTAGGTGGGAGGCAATCAGATCCTGGCTAATCTCTTCTCTCGTTATTTCGTTTGAAACTATTTTTTCGACAATGGCCTTAACGGCTTCGGTAATTTCCCATTTGCCGCTGTAACTCAGCGCTAGGATCACCTGCAGCCCAGTGTTGTCACGGGTCGTTTCCATAGCTTGCCGTAAGTTGGACTGGCAGGCTTCTGGAAGGCTCTCCATATCTCCAATCATGGATAATCTGATGTTGTTTTTCATCATATTATCCACTTCATCGGCTATAGCATTTACCAGTATCTGCATCAAGGCATTGATTTCATCCTGCGGACGAGACCAATTCTCAGTAGAAAACGCATAGAGGGTGATGTGTTTTACGCCCAGATCTCCTGCTCCCTCAATCACCTCGCGCACAGCAGTCATTGCATTCCTATGGCCGAATATCCGCATGGCCCCTTTCTTTTGGGCCCAGCGTCCGTTTCCATCCATAATTACCGCGATATGACTAGGGATTTTGTCTTTATCAATCTCTACATTCATCCTATATCAATCAGAATTAGATTTTTTGGAGGTACAAAAATGACATTTCTTTTTTAATAATTTAACCTAAATCCTGATTAATTAATAAGGGAAGCATTTTATACGGTGGAAAGAATAACTGAGGCTTATTCCCAAAAAGTAGTACCAGTCCTTGTCGTATTTGTTGCCGAAATTAAAATAATCCGGGTTAATATATACCTCATCGTCTCCATAGACAGGATGGCTCTCCACGAATTTGGGTACATACTCCCGCCGGTCTTCCACTTTATCGATATAATCGATCAAGGTTGCCCTGAAGCCCATTTCCATCGAGAGGAAGAGCCGATCCCTGAGCTGATATTTTATCCCTATTCCGAAGGGAATAACCGGCGTCGAAACCGTATAATCTCCTGCACTAGGATCCAACCAATACGATCGACCATTACCAGAAAAGAACGTATAGCCTAAGCCAAAGAATCCATAGGGAGAATACCTTACCCTGGATTTATAGGATAAATAATCGAGAAAATGGAATTCCAGCACTGCCGCACCTTCAAACAGTGTCCCGGCGAAGTAAGCATCGCGCATGACTGCCAAAGGATCCAAGCGGCTGATGCTGTCGGCGCCATTCAGTCTAGCGACCGAAAGTCCCGCTCTCAAACTCCATGCGTTGTCGAAATTTCGTCTGCCAAATAACGTTCCTTGAATGCCTATCTGTGAAGGATCTACATGCCGGATGATATCCCCCGTATATGTAGCTGCCCCCAGGCCCAAGCCGACCTCATATTGTTGCGCCTGCACTTGGTGAATGCTTAGCATCATCAAGAAACCTAGGGCGAATCTACACAGAACATAATATCTGGCTTTCTTCAAGTCGTTGCAATTTATAAAGTAGTAAACGAATTAAAAACCCTCTCAGGTATTTGCAGGGTTAATTTATGTTAAAACTAATTTCGCATATCGTAACCCCAATTCAACTTTTGCCGCAAGGTATCAAAAAAACTGTAATCATAAAATTTCACCAATTTTGCCACGAATTTCTCTCTTCTGACGGTCAGTTGTACGCTCGCATCAACGGCCGTAGAGCGGGAATCCAGGGAGATCAAAAACTTCTCACTCCTGCCTTCGATCTTGAAGCTGATGACGCTGTCATCCGGTACTACAATGGGCCGCACATTTAAATTGTGCGGACTCACCGGTGTGATGACGAAATTTTTAGAGGCAGGTGAAATCAATGGCCCACCACAGCTTAACGAATACCCAGTAGATCCAGTCGGCGTGGACACGATCAGTCCATCTGCCCAATAGCTGTTGAGGTACTCCCCGTCGATATATGTATGGACCGTAATCATCGAGGAGGTATCACGCTTATGGATCGTAAACTCGTTCAACCCAAATGCTGTGCCACCAAATAGGCGCATGCTTTTATCCAGTTTTAAGTCGGTATCCAAGCTTATTAAGGTGCGGTCCTCAATGGTGTATTGTTTGGAAAAAAGTACATCAATGGCTTTTTCTATATCCTCTTTGGCAATGGTCGCCAAAAAACCCATGCGGCCGGTGTTGATACCGATCATGGGAATCTCCAATGCTCCCACGTAAGAAACGGTGTCCAAAAGAGTTCCATCCCCTCCTACCGAAATGACGAAGTCCATTCCCGATAGCTCCTGTGATGAAGAGATAACTTGGTACCCAGATACGTTAACCTTTAGTTTCTGCAATGCTTTGTGAAACATGGGAGACAAAAAAATCGAAGCCCGGCGGCTTTGGAGTAGGACAATCAGTTGTTCTAAAAAAGGGGCGAATTCCTTTTCGAAACTCAGCCCGTGCACGGTAATATTCATTCAGGCTTTTTTAAATATCGAGGAAGCGTAAGAGGTTGCCCAATCGGTCCTGTTCCCGGCTGATCGCCACTTCTTCTTGGTAATGATCTATTACTTTATATCCGAATCGTTCCAATGTAGCCTTTATATGTCTCAACTCAGGCCGGTCGACTTTAATGGTAACTTTTATCTTGTTTTCATCCAGAGGATCACTGGTGATGAAACTACTCAAAATCTTGGCATTTTCGGATTCAATCACTCTAGCTATTTCGTACAGACTATATTCGGTCATCGGCATAGATAGGATCAAAACGCCCCCGCTGGTCTGAATCGACAAGGTATCGGCAAATGCCGCAATGGCATCTTCAATGGTCACTACACCCTCATACACATTATTCCTATCCAACACAGCGACCATGGTCAAATGAAATTCGGAGGATACTTTCAAAACATCGTAAATATGCTTGTCCCCGTATACATAACAACCTATAGTATCCATTTCCACATCACCGATCGACATATCAGGTTGATTCAGGTTGTAGATCATCTCATCCGTGATCATACCTTTAAATCTTCCTCCCTCAACCACAGGTAGGACGTTTGTCCGAATTTCCTCCATCCACGTTAACCCCATCTTCACCCTGTCAGAGGGCTTAAGGGGTGGAATCATGTTGTTAATCAATTGATAGGCCTGCATAGTCTAAAGTTATCAAATTGGCTCCACAAATTAAAACGGGAGATAGGGAATTTGGTTATTGGGGAGTGTCTGTTGAGGGCGGGAAAGGGTTCCTGCCAATCGGAATCTTCCTCCTCACCGTTGGATCAACTTCGACCTTACACCGTTTTATTTCATTATCCAACAATTGTTTACACCGGACATTTTATCCAATTCACCCAATTTGAGATCAATTGGAGACCGTGTTCGGTGAGGTGCGCTTCAGGATGATACTGCACTCCAACTATGGGTAACAATTTATGTGCTAAAGCCATTATCTCTCCCTGATCGGCGACGAGCAGGGTTTCCAAGGTAGAGGGAAGATTTGTCAATTCCAAAGAATGATACCGGGTAACTTGGAAATTCGCCGGCAGGTCTTGTAATAGTGGATGAAGGTTAATTTGTGTTACTTTGGATATTTTTCCGTGCATGGGGCGCAGCCCCTTAGTCAAGGTGGCGCCGAAATATTCACCAATCGCCTGGTGGCCGAGACAGACGCCTAAAATTGGAAGCTTATCATGATAATAATCCAGCACCTCCATCAAATACCCCGCCTGTTGCGGCACCCCTGGGCCGGGAGATATAACAAGTCCCTCATATTGATCGTCTACCAACTTATGGAGTGGCACATTGTTTCGCACAATCCTCACATCGACACCGGCCTGAAGCACCATGTCCAACAGTATGTAGGAAAAGGAATCAAAATTATCAATGAATAAAAGCATCTTAGGCGGACTGAACCAACTCCTTAATGGCCTCAATCGATTGGTCAATAATAGGTGTATAGGCGTCCAGCACAGATACCAAAGCGGGAGCAATAGGAGTAATGGTAGGATAGATCACGGAATCCTTCAACCAGGGCTCTGGGATTTTGTACTCGAAACTGGTAGCCACCCAAAGTAAGAGGCTGATCATAATTGCCCACTTGAACAAGCCTAGCACAGCTCCCCCAAAATTATCGAAGGTACCTAATATGGTTAGATCCAAGGCTTTCTTAACCATAAAAGCCAATACCCTAATGGTAATGGTGACAATTAAAAAAATAATGATAAAGGAAATAAAAGGGAGCATAAAAGTGAGACTCTCTACCCTTTCGGCAAGCATGTCCGCCCCCCAATGCATAAATTTAAACGCTAGTATGATGCCGATAAAAAAAGCAATGATAGACAACAGCCCTATAAACAGGCCCTGCTTATAACCACTAAAGGCGCCAAACGCCAGTAGGATCAGGATAATGATGTCTATCGTGCTCAATTTAGGCCAACAGATTTTTTACCTTTTGGGAAATCATTTTGCCGTCGGCTTTGCCAGCCAGCTTTTTAGTGGCAGCCCCCATCACTTTGCCCATATCTTTGGGACCCTCTGCGCCCACTTCAGCAATAATCGCTTTTAATTCCGCTTCCAATTCCTCCTCAGACAGCTGCTTGGGCAAAAATTCGTTGATGATTTCCAGTTCAGCAAGCTCCACAGCCGCCAAATCCTCTCGGTTTTGCTGCTGATAAATTTCGGCAGAATCCTTCCTTTGCTTGGCAGCCTTGGTAAGCAATTTAATTTCTTCCTCCTCGGACACTTCACCGCTACCACCTTTGGTCTCTTCCAACATAATCAGGGACTTAATCGCCCTTAATGCACGAAGTCTGTCTTTGTCTTTGGCCAACATGGCCTTTTTGATTTCTGTTTCTACGTTTTGCTTTAAGCTCATTCAATTGAAATTTTAAGCGGATACTTATGGATTTTGGGCAGCCTATCCCGCACACCGGTTGACGCATTTAAGAAGATAATTGTCAGGGATAGGCCTACAGTTTGTATCTTTACTACTTATTCGTACAGGATACTGTTTACAAAATTAAAGCTTAATTTACTAAAATGACCAAGCTAAGCGTAAATATAAACAAAATAGCCACCATAAGAAACGCACGCGGAGGCAACAATCCGGATGTCATCAAAATGGCTATCGATGCCGAGCGCTTTGGCGCCCAGGGCATCACCGTACATCCCAGACCCGACGAACGCCATATCACTTATGACGACGTGATGCGGCTCAAGGATGTGGTGACCACGGAGTTCAACATTGAGGGATATCCGGATAGCCGCTTCATGGGAATTATCAAAAGAGTAAGGCCTGCCCAAGCCACCTTGGTGCCTGATCCACCTGATGTTCTTACCTCCAATGCCGGTTGGGATACCATCACACACCAGGCAAGGTTAAAAGACATCGTCGCCGAGCTTCATGAATACGGCACGCGGGTTTCGATCTTTATCGATCCGGAACATCAATATTTCGAGCCGGCCAAAACTACGGGTACCGACCGGGTGGAGCTATACACAGAGCCTTATGCAGCACTTTTTCATAAAGACAAAGGCGCTGCCGTAAAGCCATATGTGGAAGTTGCCGAATTGGCAAAGTCTCTTGGCTTGGGCATCAACGCTGGACATGATCTCGATCTTCACAACCTGAAATACCTTATAGAAAACATTCCTTATATCGACGAAGTCTCTATCGGTCATGCCTTGGTCTGCGATGCCTTATATTATGGTTGGGAAAATACCATCCAGATGTACCGGCGACAGCTGGAGGTATAGGAGAAGGTGATCATGAGATATATGTAACTTAAAGCCCACTGCGATGTATTAAGGCTACCATTCGAAGGGAAGATTGAGGAGCTTTCGGGAGCCCGGATTAAAAGGAAGTAGTTGACAATTTATTGATTGCCTTTCATCCCCAAAAAATGACGACCTATTTAAATGTCTCTAAATTGTATTTACCGCGCTTAAGAGAAATTACAAAATGAAACTGAATTTTAAGAAAACCGGCCAAGGGCAACCGCTCATCATTCTGCACGGATTATTCGGATCTGCAGACAACTGGCTGAGTATTGCCAAAGGCTTGGAAAACGACTATGCGCTTTATCTTATTGATCAAAGAAACCATGGTGACTCTGACCATGCAGATCAGTGGGATTATGCCTCTATGGCTGCCGACCTAGAAGAATTTATGGACGATCAAGGATTGCAAAAGGCTAATATCCTAGGGCATTCCATGGGGGGCAAAACCGCCATGACCTTTGCCCTTTCCAATCCTCAAAGGGTTGAAAAGCTGATTGTAGTGGATATTGCACCAAGGTTCTACCCGGTGCACCATCAATCTATTTTGGACGGGCTCAATGCAATTCATATGGACGAATTAAAGTCCCGAAGAGAAGCGGACGACATTTTGTCCCAATATGAAGAAAACAAAGGCACACGCCAATTCCTACTCAAAAGCCTTGGCAGAAATGGGGAAGGGAAGTTTGTCTGGAAGATCAATCTGCCGGTCATAACAGAAAAAATTGCCAATGTGAGTGAGGCCATAGAGTCGGATAAAAGCTTCGAACAACCCACTTTATTTATTGCGGGTGTTAACTCCAAATACATTCAGGATAAGGACAAAGCCGATATCGAGCGCTTGTTTCCAAATAGCAATATTATCAAAATCAAAAATGCTGGGCATTGGATCCATGCGGAGCAGCCGGAAGCAGTGGTGCGAACCATTCAGGCGTTTTTGGGTTAGCCGCCGAACTTGCGCCATAAGAAGAGCAGCAAACTCAGCAATAAACTGATAAGGATAGAGGTACCTAAGGGAAAATAAAAAGTAAAATTTTCCCGTTTGACGACCATATCCCCGGGAAGCCCTTTATAACCTGGGAATTTTCCAAGCAATAGCACGATTGCTCCCGCCAAGATCAACAACAAGCCTAACCCAATAAGGACCTTGCCCATACCGTTTATTCCGTTTCCCATTTCACAAAATAATGAAAGATCAAGGAAAACTTTACCTTATCCCCAATGTGCTGGCTGATAACACCGCTCAACAAGTCATTTCCCCTCAGGTAAAAGAGGTGATAAAACACACAACGTTTTTTTTGGTGGAAGATCTCCGGACCGCCAGGCGTTATATCAGCAGCTTGAAGTTAGGAATAAACATTGAGGAATTGCAACTGGAAATCCTTGATAAAAAAACCAAGGAACACCAAATCAAAGACCTGATGCGGCCGACCAGGGAAGGGAAGGACGTCGGAATAATCTCTGAAGCGGGCTGCCCCGGAATTGCAGACCCCGGTGCTTTGGCGGTGTCCTATGCCCATCAAAAAGGGATCCAGGTGGTCCCACTATCGGGGCCTTCTTCTATGTTTTTGGCATTGATGGCTTCGGGTTTTAATGGGCAGTCATTCGCTTTTGTGGGGTATATTCCTATCGATAAGAAAGCGAGAATCGATGCTATCAAAGAGCTAGAGAGAGATTCTCTGAAGCATTACCGGACGCAGATTTTTATGGAAACACCCTTTAGAAACAACCATCTGCTGGAAGATCTAAAAAACAGTCTCCATCCAAATACAAAACTCTGCATTGCCAAAAACCTTACAGCAAAGGATGAATGGATTCAGTCCAAAACCATTGCGGAATGGAAAAAGACCAAGGTGGATCTACACAAGGTGCCCACCGTCTTCCTGTTGTACGCCGTGTGAGGAGAGATGGTCAAAATTTACGGTTGAACAATCACACCAAGAGCAAAAAAAGGGGAATCATGAAGCAAGCATCAAGCTTTCTACGGGCATCATCCGAACGGTTTTGGCTTTGGAGGAATACAATGCAGTGATTCAGCGCCATAATTAACACAATGGAAATATGCAGGTAATAGCGTGAAGATAGCAACATGTATAGTGAGACAATGTACAGCAGCATCACCACCATCAATCCCATCAACAACTTGTTAGATCGGCTTTCACCCAAGATTAAGGCAAAGGAATAAAGCCCGTCCTCCTTGTCCGTATCTCTATCCAGCGTGCCGAGAAAAAGTGTGTTGAACCAAGCTACAAGCACATAGGCCAGTCCAAGGAGCCAAAAGGCCTGTGGAATTCTCACCAGATCATTGTGAAAATAAGGCGCCAGCATAATTCCGACCACATACAGTATTGCAATGGAAATCTCTTTGAAGAAAACCCATTGGCGGGGAAAGGTCTTCAACAAAATAAAACTGAGCAGGATCAAACTGCCGAGTGCTGCTCCTGTAAAGGCAATGAATTTGATCTTAAGGAAATATAACGCCATCCCCAAGCCTAAACTCGCCAAGACTACCAGAATGATCGTCAGTGTCTTAAAATGCCGTTGGTGAAAAGCATGACGGGCTGCACTTGCCTTCTTCTTTATTTGCCGGGCATCCAGCAGATGATCAAAGGTATAGATGCACCAGACCGCTAAAGCCATCAATAGGTATAAAAGCAGCCGCAAATCGGCACCGATCAGCCGATCAAAAAACAGCATGCCTGCACAGGCCCCGACGACAATGTCAATCGACAGCATTTGCAGGTAGCTATAGAAGATCTTGAATCGCACGGTCGACATGTAAAGCAAAGATAAAAACCTACCACCACTTTTCGCCTTTAAATCGCATACGATTAATACGGTATAATTTCTTCCCTGCTCAGGTCCGCCGACTCCCGAACAGGATTTAAATATTCCGACGGGTTCCGACTAGCCGGCTGTAGGCTTTAGATGTTTAACTGCAAACTCCAGATATACAACGTCCAATTTCAGATGGACGACTACAAGCTCTGGATGCGTACATTTTGCTAGAAACAGGCATTTGTGTACTACCTTTGCAAACAGTCTCACTCGTTTCTAAAATGTTTCCGCCCTTTATTGGCTGGTCGGAGAAAAACCGCTGGCTCTTTGAGCTGGAGCAAGACCCTATATAGACCCACCCTTATTCCAAAAAGCACTAATCTTAAAGGTCCGCATTCACTTCCATACCCGACTCAAATAGAAAAAGGTGCCCGTGAATCACAGGCACCTGATAATATATCTAAGCCGATAATGGCAATTAGTTGCTTTCTAACGCTTCCGCACCGGCAACGATCTCTAGGATCTCATTGGTTATGGCTGCCTGACGGGTTCTGTTGTAGACCAGCTTAAGTTCTCTCAGCAATTCCCCAGCATTTTCGGTAGCTTTGTCCATCGCGGTCATTCTAGCCCCATGCTCCGATGCATTGCTGTCAAGGACTGCCTTGTAAAACTGGATCTTTAGCGAGTTGGGCACCAATTCCTCGATAATATACTCCTGGGAAGGCTCAACAATATAGTCAGTATCTGCTGTTGCTAGTTTATCGTCAGCTTCTGCCTTTTGGATAGGCAAAAACTGCTCTACCTGAACAATCTGGGTAGCCACGTTTTTAAATTCATTGTACACCATGACTACCTGATCATAAGTACCGTCTGCAAATGCCTTCATTACATATTCAGCCACATCCTTGACATTTTCAAAAGATACGTCAGAAAATATAGAATAAAAATCCGCAATCACAGTATAGCCTCGTTTGCTAAAGTATTCAAAGGCTTTTTTACCCAAAGGAAGCACGGTAATATGCTTACCGGCAAAATGGGTGTCCATATCCACTACCGTAGCTTTCAATACGTTACTGTTGAAAGCGCCGCATAGTCCTTTGTCTGAAGTGATAGGTATAATTAGAACATTGCGTACCTCCCGCTCTTGGGCATATACGATCTCCAGATTGCTTTCACTTCCGGAAGAGATGTTATTAAGTATGGCGGTTAATTTCTGGGAATAAGGACGCATTTGCGTGATCTTGTCCTGCGCCTTCCTAAGTTTAGCAGCAGCCACCATCTTCATTGCTTTGGTGATTTGCTGGGTAGAACTTACAGAATTAATCCTTTCTTTTACTTCCTTTAAATTGGCCATGTTTTTTTTGAGCAGATAAGACATCCCCTTGTGGTACCACAAGGGGATGATTGTTATTTTGCGTACTTAGGTGCTATTTCTTTAGCAGCTTTGGTAAGGATTTCACCTGCTGTGTCCAAATCACCCTTTTTGATAGCTGTCAAAGCATCTGGATAATGAGAAGTAAGCAAGGCATAGTAATCCTTTTCAAACTGTCGGGCATTTTCTACGGGTACTGAATCCATCAAGCCTCTGGTAGAAGCGTAAATGATCGCCACCTGAAGCTCAACCGGTACTGGTGAGTATTGCCCTTGCTTAAGAATTTCCTGGTTTCTTCTACCTCTTTCAATGGTCCTCTTAGTAGTAGGGTCCAAGTCAGAACCAAACTTAGCAAAAGCCTCCAATTCGCGGAACTGCGCCTGGTCCAATTTCAAGGTACCGGCAACCTTTTTCATTGCTTTGATTTGTGCGTTACCCCCTACTCTTGATACAGAGATACCTACGTTGATCGCAGGACGGATACCGGAGTTGAAGAGGTTAGTCTCCAAGAAGATCTGGCCGTCGGTAATAGAAATTACGTTGGTTGGAATATAGGCAGAAACGTCACCCGCTTGTGTTTCGATGATAGGAAGTGCGGTAAGTGATCCACCACCTTTTACCAAGTGCTTGATAGACTCAGGGAGATCATTCATCTGTTGTGCAATCGCATCAGATGAGTTGATCTTTGCCGCTCTTTCCAATAGTCTGGAGTGAAGATAGAATACGTCACCTGGATAAGCCTCACGTCCTGGAGGTCTTCTTAGAAGAAGAGAAACTTCGCGGTAAGCTACAGCTTGCTTAGAAAGGTCATCGAATACCACCAATGCAGGTCTACCGGTATCTCTGAAGAACTCCCCTATCGCAGCACCTGTAAATGGCGCAAAGAATTGCATCGGCGCTGGATCAGAAGCAGAAGCACTGACAACGACAGTGTAGGGAAGAGCACCGCCTTTTTCCAAAGCAGAAACGATATTGGCAACAGTAGATGCTTTTTGACCTATAGCCACATAGATACAATAAACAGGCTCTCCTTTGTCGTAGAATTCTTTCTGATTAAGAATAGTGTCGATGGTTACGGCAGTCTTACCGGTCTGACGGTCACCAATGATCAACTCCCTTTGGCCACGCCCGATTGGAATCATGGCATCTACTGACTTTAGACCTGTCTGAAGTGGCTCAGTCACTGGCTGCCGATAGATTACCCCAGGAGCTTTTCTTTCCAAAGGCATTTCATACAGCTCTCCAGCCAAAGGTCCTTTTCCGTCGATAGGCATACCCAAGGTATCCACCACACGGCCAAGCATCCCTTCACCTACTTTTACGGAAGCAATGCTTTTTGTTCTTTTGACGGTATCGCCTTCTTTTACACTGTTAGGATCCCCAAAAATAACGGAACCCACATTGTCTTCTTCAAGGTTCAATACCATCCCTTTAAGACCGCTTTCAAATTCGATCAATTCACCGGCTTGTGCCTTGGAAAGTCCATAGATACGGGCTACACCATCACCCACTTGAAGGACGGTTCCCACTTCTTCGAGTTCAGCTTTAGTCTTTGCACCCGAGAGTTGTTCTCTCAGGATAGCTGAAACTTCATCAGGTCTTACATCTGCCATTGTTATATCGTTATATTATTATTGCTATTGAATTAATATTTTTTCTCGTAAAGATTCTGCGTAAACTGTAGCTTCAAATGATTCAGCTTGCTGCTAAGAGACTCGTCAATTTGCTTATCACCCACGGTGAGCACAAAGCCGCCAATCAATTCTGGATCGTTTTTTTCTTTCAGCTCTACCTTTTCCTTACCGGAAACCTCCTTCACCAAATTCACGAAAGTTGCTCTCATCTCCTCATCAAGAGCGTAAGTAGTAACGACTTCAGCTTCTTGGATATGATTGTATAGATTGTATTGCCTATGGAATTCCTTGGCAATATCCAACAATACACCCTCTCTGCCTTTTTGGGCCACAACCGCAAAAAAGGACTTAGTCAAAGAGCTCTTCGCATCCGCAAACAGTGCATTTAACACCTTAAGCTTTTTGTCGGCACTGATAACCGGGCTTTTAAGCATCACCTTGAATTCTCGGTTAGACTCAGCCAAATCCAAAAGCCTGATCATATCTTGATGTACAGCTTCCAGTTGTCCTTGCTCTACAGCCAGGTCCAGAAGAGATTTGGTATAACGGGAAGCTACTCTGATTACTGACATCTGGATTAATTAAGTTTTATATCCTTGACAAAATCTTTTACCAACGCCTGTTGCTCCTCTTTTGTAGACAGGTTGGTTCTCATCAGTTTTTCCGCAATCTCCAAAGACATCTGCGCCACTTGGATCTTGATGTCGGTCAGAGCAGCCATTTTCTCATTTTCAATGACCGATTTGGCTTCGGCAATCATTTGATCACCTACTTTAGAAGCATCTTCACGGGCTTTTTCCATAATTTGGGAAGCATACTCATTGGCCTTCTTCAGGATTTCATCTCTTTCAATCCTCGCTTCCAACAAAAGTTTTTCGTTTTCAGCTACCAAATTAGCCATTTCCTGACGCGCAATCTCAGCGGATTTCAAGGAGCTTTCTATAGCCCCTTCACGCTCATCCAATGCATTAAGAATGGGTTTCCAAGCAAATTTGCTCAAAATGATAAGCAAGATGATAAAGGCTAAAGCTTGCCAGATAATTAGGCCCGATCCAGGTATGATAAGATCCATCTATTTAAATATTATGTTCTGTACGATTACTTGTTCAAATTTAAATTAGAGGGACTGCCTAACGCAGCCCCTCCACTTTTGTCTTAGAAAGTAATGTTGTCGTTAAGCGCAATCAGCAGACAAACTACTACTGCGAACAACGAAACCACCTCAATAAGCGCTGCAATGATCAACATAGCAGTCTGGATTTTGCCAGAAGCCTCAGGCTGACGGGCAATACCTTCCATAGCTTGACCACCGATACGGCCAATACCTAGACCTGCGCCTATCGCAACAATTCCGGCACCAAGACCTGCACCCAAAAGTGCATAACCAGCAGTCAATAATAATGAAGTTAACATAGGTGTTTATTTATATAAATTGAACAAAGAAATTTTAATGTGCATGATCCTGTCCATGGCTGTGGTCCGCTACAGCTGAACCAATGTACATGGCAGAAAACAGGGTAAATACATACGCTTGGATGGTAGCAACCAACAATTCGATCACGTTGATAAATACCACCATTAAGGTACTGGCCACGCCGACAGCATAAGATTCAAAGATAAAGATCAAGCCTATAAAGCTTAGGATTACAATGTGACCCGCTGTGATCGCCACAAAGAGACGAACCATCAAAGCAAAAGGCTTTGTAAACAGCCCGATGATTTCTACAGGAACGATTACCAGCAACAAAGGAAGAGGAACACCAGGAGTAGCATACACGTGTTTCCAATAATCTTTATTCCCATTAAGATTGGTAACAAAGAAGGTCATCACAGCGAGGGTAGCCGTTACGGCGATGTTGCCAGTTAGGTTGGCGGCACCCGGCATCAAGCCTAATAGGTTACCAAACCAGATAAAGAAAAAGAGGGTCAACAGATAAGGAGTAAATCTCCTATACTTAGGACCAATATTAGGCAGCGCGATCTCATCCCTTACAAAAATCACCAAAGGCTCCAGAAAAGATGCGATTCCTTTGGGGGCCTTGTTGGGATGCTTTTTATAATAGCTGGATGCGGATAAAGCAACAATTAATAGGACCGCCACTACCAAAAGCATCATAGCCACATTTTTGGTAATGGACAGGTCAATAAAGGACCTGCTTTCATCTACGGCCTGAAGCTTGTCATGGGAATCTATATAATAGCCCTCATGCTCCACACCGAAAGCATGGGTTTCGGGATCCTGAAAATCCGAAGACATGAAAAATTCGAAGCCACGATCGGGAGAATAGATGATTACCGGAAGCGGTAAAGTGACATGTGTATGACCAAAAGTAGCAAAATGCCACTCGTGAGAATCCTTCACATGGTGCATGATAAAGCTTGTCTTGTTTTCTTCGTCTGAAGCAGCAAATAAAGAAGGAGACAAGGCTAGCAAAAGCACTGATAATAAGAGCGTTAAGCCGAACGTTTTACGGATCATCAAATCAAATTTTAGAGCCTATTCCGAATGAGGGCGCAAATTAGTTATAAACGTGTAGATATCAAATAATAAATACAACAAATAAATCATAAAGAAATCCACAACAAACCAAAGGATATTTCCAACACCAGTCCAAAGGATCAGAAAAATAAAGGCTAAACTCGCTGTAACTCGGAGTACCCCTAAGCCCAAGAGAATCATCACAGAATTTTCTTTACTGATTTCTAAAAGATATAAGGCAAGCAGACCCGTTAACAGCGTGAGAACGAAATAAAAAGCTAGGATTAAAAATGCTTTTTCATGGATCCATAGGGGATCAGCCAGGTGCTGTATTGCCATAGCAAGTCCGGCAATGGCAGCAGTCAACACAATCAGTTGTATCGTAAATTTGAGGTAAACATTCATATGGTTTGGATAAAGATTGAAGGGTGCATTATCACCCTCCGGTATGTACGGCTTCGGCCCTAGCCTCTCCAACAACATCTTGTACTGACACCTTAATATAAGGTGTAGTTATTTATTAAGGTGTCGCTGGATTATCTTTCGTCTTTATAAATAAAGGTTTTTCCCTGTCCCTTCTCTTTGATGTAGCCGCGGTACATGCCTTCGGAATTGAAGGGCATGGCAATATTTCCCTCTCTGTCTATCGCTATTACTCCGCCTTCCCCTTCCATTTCCACCAGCTGTTTCATCACCACCTCATTAGCAGCGACCGCCAATGTTTTGCCGGCATATTTCATCTGGGCAGCAATTTCGTGTCCCACAACCGCACGGATAAAGTATTCGCCATGGCCTGTAGCTGATACAGCGCAGGTATTGTTATCGGCATAAGTACCTGCACCGATGATGGGCACATCTCCAACTCTCCCATAGCGTTTATTAGTCATCCCGCCGGTAGAAGTGGCCGCTGCAATATTGCCATGTCGGTCCAAGGCCACCGCGCCCACCGTGCCGAATTTTCTGTCTTTAAAATATGGATCCATCATCTCCATTTGTAATAGGGAAGAATGATCCAGCTTCTGCTCTTCAGACTTCTTTATTTTCAACCACTGCTCATACCGCATATCCACTTTAAAATATGAAGGATCTACCAGCTCGAGCCCTTGTTCTTCCGCGAACTGCTCAGCTCCCCTTCCCATCAAAAAAACATGTGGAGACTTAGCCATGACGGCATGTGCGGCAGTGACCGGGTTTTTGACGCGCGTGATACCGGCCACCGCGCCTGCGTTTCTAGTGGCTCCATCCATAATAGCGGCATCCATTTCGTTAGTACCTTCACTGGTAAAAACCGCGCCCTTTCCAGCATTGAACAGGGGGCTGTCTTCCATGACCTTAATCGCGGCAATCACTGCCTCTAATGCAGTCCCTCCTTTTTCCAATACGGCGTAACCTGAATTGAGGGACTCCTCGAGTTTCTCTCTATAGGCCGCCTCTTGTTCAGCGGTCATGTTTTCTTTTTTTATCGTTCCAGCGCCGCCATGTATAGCAAGGGCGAATTTTCCCTCACCTTTCATTTGAACAGCGGTGGAATCTACGAAGGAAGAAAAACCAAAGGCCTGTACACAGCCCATCATGAGGACCAATAAACAAAGTCTTTTCAATATTTTTAAATCCATTTTCAATTTTACACGTATGGTGAGTTGAGCCAAAAGTACGTGTCCGAATTGGGAATTGGAAATCGGGGAGATACAAATAGATTTTTAATTTCCAAATGGTACATGTATTTTAGGGGACTTTTTGAAATACCGAAAAAGTACTTAGTTCATTTTAAATGGAGAGTAACTATGAGTCAAGAAGAAAAAACATCTTATACAAAAGAAGAGCTTAAGGAATTTGAAGATCTTATCAATGAGAAGCTTGCTATTGCAAGAGAAGAACTTAATTCCTTAAAAGAAACCCTTAGCAAAAGAAACGATAGCGGCACCGACAACACCGCTTCTACATCCAAATTGTTGGAAGATGGTGCGGACACGTTGGAGAGAGAAAACCTTAGCCAATTAGCAGCCCGGCAGCAGAAATTCATCATCAATCTGGAAAACGCACTTAGAAGAATTAAAAACGGAACTTACGGCATCTGTGTCGACACCGGCAAATTGATCGCCAAAGAGCGGCTGCGCGCTGTACCGCACACGATGCATTCTATAGAAGCAAAGTTGGCAAAGAAATAAGGTGGATTTTTTACCTCGCCATATAGAAGCGCTCATATTTTGCTCCCCTCAACCATTAGGCATTGATGAAATCCATCGATGCCTGATGGAAATAGTGGATGCGGACATTGCGGTAGACCTGTTGGAAAAAGCGCTTGCGGAGCTTCAAGAAAAGTACCGTTCGGAGGACTACTCCTTTTCTCTTGAACATCTGGGATCAGGCTACCAATTTTTGACAAAGCCTGCCTATCAGGCCAGTATTGCTACGCTTCTAAAACAACAATCCCAAAAACGACTGTCGACCGCACAGATGGAGACGCTGTCCATCATAGCCTACAAGCAACCCGTAACCAAAACGGAGCTGGAACAAATCCGTGGCGTCAACTGCGATTATTCTCTTCAAAAATTACTAGAAAAAGGCTTGATCATGATCAAAGGCAAGTCGGATAGTTTGGGCAGACCCTTGCTCTACGGCACTAGTGAAAAGTTCATGAATTACTTCGGGATTAATGACTTGAAAGACCTTCCTCAGCCCAGAGATTTTCAGCCTGACGAAAATCAAATAGGCGAGGAGAGGGAATAAAGGAAAGGAGATACTGCCGCTGCTGTGACAAAGCAGCGGGTTTGTAATGCCCTTATACCTGCTCTTCACCAACAATAATTTTAAATAAACCATACAAAATTCGGCAGAATAGGCGTACCTTTGCGTCCCATTAAAAACCAGTGAACCAAAACCTTAAAGCATGGGTTTACTGGCTGAACGTTAATTACTACAGCAGAGATGCTGCAAAACATGAAAAGAAACAACAGAGACAACCCCGGCTATGGAAAGCCTGCTGGCAAAAGCGGCAATTACAAACCCTCTAGCAGAAATGTGCGACCTGACAATGAGAGTCGATCTTCCTCTAACCGATTTTTGGGAGATCGTGAAGACAAAGGCCGGGCGGCAGACAAACCTTCCTACAGAAGCAAGTCCGACTGGAGCAACAATCCCGAAAGAGGAAAGAAAACCTATTCCCCAAAACCGAGACACGAAGGAGGACAAGAAAGACCTTCCTTTAAAAGATGGGATAACGACAAGGACGAGAGAAGAGCAGGCTTTGGAAACAAGCCTTCCTACAACCGTCATGATGATGAAAGGCCTACGCGACCCTATGGAAACAAGCCCTCCAACCGAAGGTTTACATCTGACAAAAATGATCGTCAAGACTCCCGCCAAAAATCCTATGAGAACTTTGGCAAAGAAAGGTCAAAGAAGGATTATGATAAAAAACCCTCCTTCAATAAACCCTATCCCCGTAGAGATGAGAAGCCTGTAGAACAAAAAAGAGCTTCTTACAAGTTTGGTAATGAGTGGAGGGAAAAGCCTGCCGCTAAACAGCGGGACAGCTTCTCTTCGAGCAGGGAAGAGAAAACGCCTTTTGAAAAGAAACCATATAACCGTTTTGATTCAGACACCTCCCCTAAAGCAGGAGGAGAACTTAAAACGGTGTATAGAGGCAGGGGAAGAGACCAAAAGCCTGTATATGAAACAGTCAGGGCCGAGGACTTACGTGAAAGAAGAGCTCCCAAAAAGTTTTTTGCTAAGAGCCAAAATTTCGCAAAGGATGAGGCTGGTCCAAAGCCGGATTATGACCTGAAGAAATTCGAGCAGCAGTTCAAGAAAAACAAGCCGGATGATGAAATCCGCTTGAACAAATATATCGCCAATGCGGGTGTATGTTCCAGAAGGGAAGCAGACACCTTGATAGAAAACGGCCTGATCAGTGTTAATGGCACAGTGATTAAAGAATTAGGCTTTAAAGTATCAAGAAGAGACAAGGTGCAATACCAAGGCAAAACCCTCAATCCTGAAAAGCCTGTTTATCTTTTGCTCAACAAGCCCAAGGATTTTATCACTACGACGGATGATCCTATGGAGCGCAAAACTGTAATGAGCCTGGTAGGCAATGCTTGTGAAGAAAGGATATTTCCTGTAGGAAGACTGGATAGAAATACAACAGGCCTCTTGCTCTTCACCAATGATGGAGAACTTGCAGATAAACTTGCCTCTCCTGCTAATAAAATCAAAAAAATCTATCAAGTCACTCTAGACAAACCTTTGACCAAAAATGATGGAGAAGCCATTCTTGCCGGGTTGACCTTGGAAGATGGGCCTGTTGAGGTAGATGACATGCAGGTTTTATCCGTGGACAGAAAAATTCTGGGCTTAGAAATACATGTAGGCCGCAACCGCATCGTCAGGAGAATTTTTGCCCATTTGGGCTACGAGGTGGTGTCCTTAGACAGGGTAGTATATGCCGGCCTCACTAAGAAAGACCTATCTAGAGGAAAATATCGCTTCTTGACAGAAAAAGAAGTTATCAACTTGAAGTTTTTTACCTAGAAAAACAGGGAGGCTGATCAAATTGATCAGCCTCTTTTTTTATTTTGAACCGATGGCTGCGAGAGTGGTTTGTCATTTAGCACACTTTTTGGAATGGGTTCAAGAAAATCAGGAATGTCATGAAAGCCATTTGGAAAGATAAAATACTCGCCCAATCCGATGAAACCATTGTAGTTGAGAACAATCATTATTTTCCTCTTGATTCACTCAATAGGGAATTTTTCGAGCCTTCGACCACCACTTCAATTTGTCCTTGGAAAGGTACAGCTACTTATTATCATATCCGTGTAGGGGAAGACATCAATAGGGATGCTGCTTGGACTTACGAGAATCCAAAAGAAGCTGCTAAGGAGATTACTGACCATGTCGCCTTCTGGAAAGGTGTAGAAATCGTTGAGTAAAATCAATTGACCCTTAAACCAAATGCTCACCAGAAATCGAATGAGGTACAACTCCATTCCAGGCGCATAGTCTGCATAATCCATGAAAACATACGACGCCATTATTATAGGAGCCGGGCAATCGGGAATGCCTCTAGCAAAGCGCATCAGCAAGAAAGGACTGCGTGTAGCATTAATTGAGGAAGGGGAAATTGGGGGCACCTGCATTAATGACGGCTGCTCACCTACCAAAACTATGGTTGCCTCAGCAAAGGTAGCCCATGTCGTGGAGAGGGCTCGGGATTTTGGCATCCTGGTCGAGCGTTATCACGTGGATCAAAAGGCGATTAAAGAAAGGAAGCAGGCCATTGTGGAGCTTTTCCGCGGTGGTGCAGCCTCCAGCTTGGAAAAAGCTGAAAATATTGAAATCATCAAAGGTAGAGGCCAATTTAAGAGTAGCAAAATTATAGAAGTAAGGTCTCCGGAAGGCCCTTTGGATGAGATCGCGGGCAAAAAAATCTTTATCAACACAGGCTCAGAAACCAAAATTCCAGATATTGATGGCCTGCATTATGTGCCTTATCTCACCAGTACGAGCATCATGGAATTGGAGGAAACACCTCAGCATTTGTTGATCTTGGGAGGTGGCTACATCGGATTAGAATTCGCCCAGATGTTTAGACGCTTTGGAAGTGAGATTACCATCTTGGACCGGGAGACACGCCTGGTCCCCAAGGAAGACCAAGATGTATGTGAAGAAATCAGCCGAATCTTTCATCAAGAAGGTATATCCACAATCTACAATGCAGAGACTTATAAAGTGTCGGAGAGAGATGGTCAAGTTACGATGCATTACCGAGACGACGCCGGCGAAAAAAAGGTAACTGGTTCCCACCTCCTTATTGCAGTAGGCCGGGTACCCTCCTCAAAAAACATGGGCTTGGAGCAAGTCGGTATCAAAACTTCCGAAAAGGGTCATGTGAAAGTTAATGAGTATTTTGAGACCTCCGTTAAGGATGTTTATGCCTTAGGAGATGTAGCTGGAAGCCCTCCTTTTACGCATATGGCCTTCCACGACGCTGCCTTAGCCTTCGAGCATATTTATGAAAACAACAGCCGATCCAGTAAGGACAGGCTGACACCATACTGCGTCTTCATTGATCCCCAACTGGGCCGTATCGGCTTGAATGAACAGGAAGCAAAAAAAACCGGACGTCGCTACAAAGTAGGCAAGTTTTGGATGAAGCATGCCGGACGACCGCTTGAAGCCAACGAAAAAAATGGCTTTTTTAAAGTATTGGTGGACCCAGCAAGCAAGCAGATCATAGGGGCCACCATTCTGAGCATGGACGGCGGAGAAATACTAGCTGTCATTCAAATGGCGATGGTAGGAAAGGTGCCATACGATGTGATCAAAACGCTCCCCATCGCTCATCCCACCTTGGCGGAAAGCCTTAATAACTTGATGATGGATGTAGATGATTAAGGAGGCATCTAGGGCATGGCACTCGAAACAAATTTGGCATCAAACTCGCCCTCCAATGCCAGCACCATAGGCTCTGAATCAGCTTCTCCCGAAATCAAGATAATCATGTCTTTGATCAAATTACCGCCCTTAGTATATAGCACAATGCCGCTTCCTTTTTCGCTCAACTCCATCATCAATTCGTATTTCTCCTTTTCCAACCCCTTTTGAAGGCTTCTAAAATCCGCTCTCGCCTCACTCCCCTTCACCGGCAGCTTAAATAATTTTACTCTGTCCACAGACTTGGTCATCGCTTCCAAATCCACTTCGCTGAACTTCAAATTCATTCCCTTGGCGAGATCAAGAAAATTACCCGCAAGATCCATATGGAAGAAGTCTTTGTTGCTTTTGTATTTATTATAGAGCGCTTCCACACTTTTGCTTTGTGCCTGGGCAGTCAAGGTTAAAGCCGTTAGGCATAGGAGAGTCAGGATTTTTTTCATTTTTTTACCTATAAATTGATTATCAATAAGGGTTATTTTTTGTTCTTGCCCGACTGGTATTCATTCATCCCCGGCAGGTTGGTTTTTTCAGCCAGTATATTTAAGTCCTGGTAGGTAAAAGTACCCAACATACTCAACACCGTAAATTCTGATTCCGAACCGGTAATCATCAGCAGCTCCGCTATTCTTCCATTTTCCTCACGCACCATAAATTTCAAGCTGCTGGCTTTGTCCTGCACGTCCATTAGATCTTCATATTTGTTCCTATTTAAGGTATTCATGGCTTCGTTAAACAAGCTCTTCCCGTTTACTTTTTCACCACTTAGAATCCTGATCCCTTTGATTTTTTGCATCAGCAATCCGAGATCCTTTTCTTCTGCATTGCCTGCTTCTACATTAGACTTCAAAAACCCACCAGCCATCTGCATCATCTTTGGACTGATATAGACTCTGGAGAAGTTTTCATTCTCCATGTATTTTGAGAAAAACTTGGCAATGGCATCATCTTGGGCTTGTGCTGTCCCAGCTGCCAATATTAATACGATAAGCCCGATCCACTTTTTCATTGTTCCTCCTCTGTATTGATGTTAAATATTTCATTTGTCACATTCAGGTATTTCATGTCTTGGATGGGTTTGAGAGAAACGGCACCTTTTTCCATGTTTTTTTGAATTAAATCAAAGGCCTCCATTACTTGGGCGTAAGCCCTCTCCTGCTGTCTATCAATTTGGCGGTCTACAAACCACCAAGTTAATCCAGCGGACACAAGCAAGACGGCAGCTACCTTTTGCCATAAGGGCATGTAATCATTTTCTTTGGGCCGGGGACGATTTATTGGTTCTTTAGCCTTGATAATTTGGAGTCCCAACACAAACTCTTTCTCCAGCTCAAAACCGTTAACCTTTTGTAGCAATTGCCTCAATTCGCGCTCTTCCGCCAGTGTGGTATCCGCGTTATAGTATTTTTCCAGCAATAATTCTAGTCGCTCCTTCATCTCCTTCTGTTTTTCGCCATGTACAGCCGCAAGCTTTTTCTTGCTCTATGTAAATTCACTTTTACCTGCTCAAGCGGGATTTCCAAATATTCGCCAATCTCCTCGTAAGTCAGGCCCTCCACTTCCCTTAATTGAAAGATTTCCTGCTGCTTTTCGGGCAGCTCTTTCAAAAAGGTGAATACGCGCTTTACGGCTGGCGAGAGGTCTTCGATAAGCACTTCCTCCATAGGCAGCTCTTCGTCCCCAAGCACAACCCAGCGTTTATGCTCTCTCAATTTTTGGAGACTCTGGTTTTTCAAGACCTTCACCATCCAGCCTGTAGGATTTTCCAGTTGCTGTAATTGATGTCTGCTTGACCAAGCCTTTTCCAAAGCTTCCTGAACGGCATCTTCCGCCTCATCCCGATTCTTCAACCAGAGATAAGCCATCCGATACAGTTTACCCCTCAAGGGCCAGATGCTCGCTTCAAAAAAGGTTTTCATTTATGGTGATAATGTGCTTCGACAGCTAATGTTACAGTTTTAGAAAAAAAATTTCACCCCTCTGATCTGCTACTCCAAGATGGACTTTTTTCCAGGGGAACCTGCGATAAGCTCGCCTTTTTCCCTCTCCCCTTCGTGTCAATCCCAACAAATAGCTTAAATTTAAACAATATTCCTAAAGTAGGGATGCGGAGTATTTATAACTTTGTCCCCATATGAAAAAGGCGCAGAATTCCGGAAATCAAAAAATCGAAGCAATGAATTATCAAGGCATAAAAAAAGCCTTGAACAATTTCAAGGCTTTGGTGGTGATGAGTGGACTCGAACCACCGACTCACGGATTTTCAGTCCGATGCTCTACCAACTGAGCTACATCACCGTGTTAAAGTGATGCAAAGGTAGGCAATAGTTCTTTTCCTGCAAAAACAAAGTAAAAAATTAAATAAAAAAAAGAGCCGCGTTATTTTAAATATTTCACCATGAGCATTTTACCTCAAGTAGCTTTTTTAATCATACTGGTGGTTACAGGGATTATCCTTTATAAAAGGGTGTCTTTCCTGAAGAAAAGTATTCTTTTAGGAAAACCGGAAACCAGAAATGACCGCCCTGCTGAACGTTGGAGAATCATGTGGCTAGTTGCTTTTGGGCAGAAAAAGATGTTTAAGAAGCTGATCCCCGCCATTCTTCATTTATATATCTACGCCTCCTTCATCATTATCAACCTAGAAGTCCTTGAATTCATTATAGATGGCCTCACCGGCAGTCACCGTAGTTTTGCCCCTTATGCCGGTTGGTTTTATCCTCTTGCCATGAATTTCTTTGAATTCTTGGCATTGTTGGTACTTGTAGCCTGTGTTGCCTTTTTGGTGAGAAGAAATATCACGAAAGTCCCGCGCCTCAGTACTCCTGAACTGAAAGGCTGGCCCGCTTTAGATGCCAATATTATTCTTCTTACTGAAATAGTGCTGATGTGTGCCATTCTCACCATGAATGCTACAGACCAAATGTTGGCAGAAAGAGACTATCCCTCCTACGTCACTGTAGATCACCTTTTACTTAGCGGCTTGATTATACCACTGTTTGAAGGATTGGATACTTCTTCCTTGGTGTTTATCGAACGTTTTGCCTGGTGGTTTCATATCGTAGGCATCTTAGGCTTTGCAGTATACATAACCTACTCTAAGCACCTGCATATCTTTTTGGCTTTTCCTAACACCTGGTACACCGATCTGAAACCAAGAGGAGAAATGAAAAACATGCCCGCGGTTACCAACGAGGTTAATTTGATGTTGGGAACAGCCTCCGAACCTAGCGCAGAAAGTGCGGAAATTTCCCGTTTTGGAGCGAAGGATGTTAATGATTTAAGTTGGGCAAATCTTTTAAATGCGTTTTCCTGTACCGAATGCGGCAGATGCACCGCGGAATGCCCTGCAAACATTACCGGGAAAAAGCTTTCCCCCAGAAAAATTATGATGGATACCCGAGACAGGGCTGAGGAGGTTACCAAGAGCATGCTTGCAGGAGGACCCGGGTTCAATGATGGCAAATCCTTGTTACATGACTATATCACAAAGGAAGAGATCAATGCCTGTACCAGCTGCAATGCCTGTGTAGAAGCTTGCCCCGTCAATATTGATCCACTTAGCATTATCTTGGAACTGCGTCGGTATGCGGCAATGGAAGAAAGTAGTTCTCCAGCGCAATGGAATGCGATGTTCCAAAACATGGAAACCAGCTTTTCACCTTGGAAGTTTTCACCCAGCGATCGCTTCAATTGGGCCGAGCAGCTGAAAGAAGAGTGATTATAAAAAAATAAGAGCATGAATGGCCGCATCAAATACTTGGTAAAGACCTGCCCCATTCATTACAAACCAAGAAGAAATAGTAACAGAAGAACATATGTCAATCTATAAAGTACCTACCATGGCCGAAATGGCCGCATCGGGAGAAAGCCCGGAAATTTTGTTTTGGGTAGGATGCGCGGGATCTTTTGACGATCGCTACAAAGCGGTAACCGCTGCATTTGTGAAAATCTTAAATAAGGTAGGGGTAAAATTTGCTGTACTAGGTACGGAAGAAGCCTGTACCGGCGATCCTGCAAGGAGAGCAGGTAATGAGTTTTTGTTCCAGATGCAAGCCGTCGGCAATATTCAGATATTGAATGGCTATGAAATCAAAAAGATTGTTACCGCCTGCCCGCATTGCTTTAATACCTTAAAGAATGAATATCCTGCCTTGGGTGGCAGTTATGAAGTAATTCATCATTCGGAATACCTTCAACAACTTATCAATGACGGAAAAATTGTGCTTCAAGGCGGAGGAGCGTTTAAAGGTAAAAAGATCACCTTCCATGACAGCTGCTTCCTAGGCAGGGCGAACAATGTATATGAAGCTCCCAGGGAAGTCATTCGAGCCCTTGATGTCGAATTGGTGGAAATGAAGCGCTGCAGGACCCGAGGCCTCTGTTGTGGAGCGGGAGGTGCCCAAATGTTTAAGGAACCGGAACCAGGGAGAAAAGACATTAACGTGGAAAGGGCTGAAGAAGCCATAGGCACAGGTGCATCGGCTATAGCGGTAGGCTGTCCTTTTTGTATGACCATGCTTTCTGATGGCGTAAAAAGTAAAAATAAGGAACACGAAGTCATGGTGTATGATCTAGCCGAAATGATAGCTAAAGATCAAGGGCTGGGATAAGGTGCCTATTTCGGCCAACTTGAAGCAGGCCAAAGGAGAATTTTTATCGACATTTTTCCGTTACAACAAGAGGTTTTAAACAATTTAAAAAAATGTATCTATCATTTCAACAAATGCCCGAAACGGCAAGAATCTGGATATACCAAGCAGACAGGGAATTGAGTGCCACCGAAATAAAATATGTCAAGGAAAGGCTGGTCGCTTTTTGCGAACAATGGAATACCCATGGCACCTCTATGCCCACATCCTTTGACATCCAGCATAACCGGATGATCATTTTGGCTGTAGACGAGGCACAACTGGGAGCAAGTGGCTGTTCTATAGACAGCTCCGTGCGCGTACTGAGAGAGATCGAGCAGCAGCTTAGTATCAGCTTGTTAGACCAAGGTAAAGTTTCTTTTATCAATGAAGGACAAATCATCACCAGCAAACTTCAAGAACTTAAAAAGCACATAGACGCAGGTAACCTTCGCGAAGAAACAGCCGTTTTTAATTCATTGGTGAATAAAAAGCAGGACTTGTCAGACAGATGGCTGATACCTGCAAAAGATAGCTGGCTCAGGAAGTACTTTATCCATTAGAAGATTAAAAAATAATTGTTCTATATTAGAAGGTAAGATAATTCATCACCTACATATTCCCCATGATGCGTAGTTTTCTTTTTCTAGCTTTTATCTCTCTTTTTATGGCTGCATGTACCAGCCTCCAACAAAAAGCACAGGGCCAATTTGAGGCTGGGGAGTATCAGCTGGTCATCAATTCTATGTCAAAAATCCTAGAAGAAAATCCGGATGATCCGCAAGCTAATCTCTTGGTGGCGGAAAGTTACCGCCTCTCCAATCGAATAGAAAAAGCTGCGCCTTATTATGAAAAGGTGTTGGAACAAGAGCCATCATTTGATCTCTATTTCAAAAAAGGGAAAAGCCTTAAAGATCAAGGAAATTATGAAGAAGCAATAGAAGCCTATGCCGCTGCGAAACAGCATACGCAGAATGATTCCTTGGTCAATCTTGCCGATAAAGCTATTTCCGATATAAAGGTGATAGAAAACATCACTGACTATTGGCCCCATCATGTGCTGGAAAACTATCGACTATTAAATACGCCGGGCATTGACTATGCGCCGGTTGTTAGCGAAGGATTTATCTATTTTACCAGTTCGAGAGGCGGTGGGGGAATTTACCCCGCGACAGGACAGGGATATACCAGATTGTTTCGCGCCAGGGCTGAGGGAATCAAAGTAGATGTACAGAATGTACAGGAACTACCTGAATTCAGAAACGAACAAGGACTCAATCAGGGTACAATTGCCATCAGTCCTGACGGTAACATGATCGTTTATGCTAGGGGAAATTCAACGTCCAGAAAAGATCTTCCAGATGTCAGCCTTTTCGCTTCTTACTTTCGCGGCGCTAACTTTACTGAACCTGTGTATCTTCCATTAAATGAAGACCCTGGATTTTGGAATTCAACGCCCGCCTTCAGTCCAGATGGAGAGACGCTATATTTTGCTTCCAATAGACCTGGTGGGTATGGGGGAACTGACTTGTATAAAGCTACCCGCATGGCCAATGGTGACTTCGGAAATGTCCAGAACCTAGGTCCAGAAATCAACACCGCGGGTAATGAAATGTTTCCCATGCCTGTTGCTTCGGGAGAGTTCTTTTTTGCTTCGGATGGACACCCGGGTTTTGGCAAGCTTGATCTTTTTGTTGCGGAAAATAGGAATGGCAAGTTGGAGATCAAAAATCTTGGAAAAAACATCAATTCAACGGCGGATGATTTCGGCATTTTCTTTACCAATTATCCTAAAGAAGGGTTTATAACTTCCAATCGAGAAGGAGGCGTGGGAGATGACGACATCTACTACTTCCAAGATCAAACACCGAAACCGAAAATTGTGAATGTCTTCCTCAATGTCACCACCAAGGAACGGAAGGAGGATGGCTCTGAAGCCATACTGCCACAAACTCGAGTAGCTTTATATGATGCGGCGAACAAGTCTATAGATGGAGACTTTACCAATCCTAAAGGACAGGTGAGGTTTAAACTGGAAGTGGACAAAGACTTTTCTATCATAGCATCCAAAAACGGATACTTTACCCAAAGTATTACATACAGCACAAAGGGGAAAACACCTGCACCGGAAACCTTGGTTCAGGATGTAACCAATATTACTTTAGATACCGCTATTGTCTTAGAACAATTGGTACTGGAAAAAGCAATCGTATTAGAAAACATCTACTACGATTTGGATAAGGCTGACATCCGCCCTGACGCGGCTGCCGAGCTTGATAAATTGGTGAAGATCTTAAAAGACAATCCGAAAATCAGAATCGAATTAAGTTCCCATACGGACGACCGAGCCAGTGATGCCTACAACTTAGAGCTTTCTCAGCGCAGGGCTGAATCGGCGGTACAATATTTAGTATCTCAAGGCATAGAGCCCGACCGCCTGGTGGCAAGGGGATACGGCGAAAGCCGATTGCTGATCCAAAACGCTAGTACCGAGGAAGAGCATCAGAAAAACCGTAGAACAGAATTTAAAGTGATAGAAGTGGAGGAATAGCCTCCATAGGGGCCATGCTTGCCGACTTGCAGAGATTGCCAAATCCAAGGTAGCGAAAGATGCTGGGGTAACTTTTAAAAGGGGATATCAATCCCCTTTTATTTCCTTAACTTTGCCTGCTGAACAATACAAGTTTCCGATGAACGAGAGATATATGCAAAGGGGCGTATCGGCCTCTAAGGAAGACGTGCATGAGGCGATTGCCAAATTGGATAAAGGTCTTTACCCAAAGGCCTTCTGCAAAATTGTTGAAGACAGCTTAGGAAATGATCCGAATTACTGTAACATTATGCATGCGGATGGTGCCGGCACGAAATCTTCCTTGGCTTACCTCTATTGGAAAGAAACCGGTGACCTCAGTGTTTGGAAGGGCATTGCTCAAGATGCCATCATTATGAATATAGATGACCTGCTCTGTGTAGGCGCGATCAATAATATTTTGGTGTCTTCTACTATCGGCAGAAACAAGAACCTCATCCCGGGGGAGGTAATCTCAGCTATCATCAATGGCACGGAAGAAGTACTCCAAATGCTCCGAGACAACGGGGTCAATGTGGTATTGACGGGCGGCGAGACCGCCGATGTGGGAGATTTAGTCAGAACCGTCATTGTCGACAGCACGGTCATTGCTCGGATGCCAAGAAATGAAGTCATATCCAACGACAAGATACAAGCTGGCGATGTCATCGTGGGAATCTCCTCTTTTGGCCAAGCAACGTATGAGACAAGCTACAATGGAGGTATGGGAAGCAACGGCCTAACCTCTGCCAGACACGACGTCTTTAACACAACATTAAAAACAAAATATCCAGAAAGCTACGACCCTTCTCTGCCTGATGAGTTGGTATACACAGGAAAATATAACCTGACAGATCCTGCTCCTGGTACATCTTTGGATATGGGAAAACTAGTTCTCTCCCCTACCCGCACCTATGCACCTATTATGGTGGAGGTATTGAAATACCTTCGACCCCATATTCATGGATTGGTGCATTGCAGCGGAGGTGCACAAACAAAAGTGCTTCACTTTATTGACAACTTACATGTAATCAAAGACAATCTCTTTGAAACACCACCCTTATTCAAGATCATCCAAGAAGAAAGCGGGACGGACTGGAAAGAGATGTACAAGGTCTTCAATATGGGGCATAGAATGGAGGTATATCTGGAAGAAAAATACGCTGAAGAAGTTATTGATATTGCAGAAACCTATGGTATTGATGCACAAATAATTGGCAGGGTGCAGGAAAGCGAATCCAAAAAGGTAACCCTTCAAACTGCGTACGGTACATTTGAATATGTTTAAGCGATCGCTCAAAACACTGGCCTGGATTACAGGCCTTTTATTTTTATTGACACTCCTGACGCTGACCACAGTGGATTGGTCAGACTATCAGGAACAAGCTTATTACAAGCAAACCATGGCTGCCTTAGAGGCATTGCACTATGAGGGCGGAGAAGGCGGTTACATGATGGCTGGCTGGGCGACAGTCAATGCTACCCCCGCAAGTCCTCAGGAATTAGTCGGCTATCGACCTAGAGGAGCATATGAATTCGTTCAGGACAGCAGCTATATCAAAGCCTTAGTCTTAAACAACGGCCTCCATACAGTAGCTATTTTGAGCTATGAATTACTCATCGTTCACCCGGAATTGGCGAAGGGGGTAGAACAAAAAATTCAAGCTAAGTTTCCCATTGACAAAGTGTATTTCACTGCTACGCACACCCACAGCGGTATGGGAGGATATATCCCTGGGCTGATGGGTAGCTTGGCCTTTGGAGGCTATGACAAAACGGTTGTTTCCATGCTGGAGGACAAAAGTGTCGCAGCCATCGAAAGCGCAATGGCTACCGCTGATACCGTACAGGTTCAATACAGACGGACCGCTGCTCAAGCTTTCGTGATGAACCGTTTCATCGCTGGAGATCCAGTGGATCCCTATTTTCGTCAATTGATCTTCACGAAAATAAATGGCCAACAGGCTGCTTTTATTACGTATAGCGCCCATGCCACTTGCCTAAGCAGTCGCTTTATGGGTTTGTCCGGAGATTACCCTTACTATCTGATGAAAAAACTCGAGGAAGGCAATGTAGACTTTGCTTTATTTGCGGCCGGCACAGTAGGAAGCCATAGGCCGGTGGCACCGGGAAATGACGTGACTGCTGTCCAGCAATATGCCTATTCGCTCGACTCCATGCTCGCGGTTTCTGAAGCTTCCAGTGTTTTGATAGAAGGTGGACTGCTACAATCTGCCACCCTCCCTCTTTTTTTAAGAACCGCCCATTACCGCATTTCGGATAATATCCGTTTGCGGCCGTGGGTGTTCAATTGGGCCTTTGGCGATACCAATGCCCATTTTGATATGGTAAGATTAGGCAACGTTCTGATGATTGCTTCCAGTGGAGAAATCTCTGGAGTTTTTTACGAGAAATGGGAAAAAGCAGCGGCCGACAAAGGCCTTCACTTGATCATAACCACCTTTAATGGTGGCTATATTGGCTACATTACCCCTGACCAGTATTACAACCACCGTTATCATGAGGTAAGGGATATGAATTGGTTTGGACCATACAACGGCACTTATTTTGACGAAATAATTTCTAAGATCGTTGAGCAGCAATAAGGCCCGTGCTATTGCATCAGTAGCTCCTGATTTTCTGCAACAGCCATGCCTGAATAAATCCTTTCTTCATCAAATGCCTCCGGGACACTTCCCAGCCATGTTTACTAAAGAGCTGATTGTAATTCGGCAAATTGGTTCTAGGATTTCCGGTGCCAATTCTAAAGAACCAAATCATTAAAAAAATCAACCAATGCTTACCTTGAACAGGAAAAAAGTCTACAAAAATCCAGCGGGTGCCAGCCCCTGTCCGCTGTTCTATTTCTTCAAATAGTTTATCAATCGCCTGATTAGGTAGAATATCCAAAAAAAATTGGGTGAGTACTACGTCATAGTTGAGCTGCGGAATCAGACTAAAATCTTCCTGATGTAAAAAGATGACTTGAGCGACTTGCTCAGCAGGAACACGATTTCTTGCTTTGTCAATCATTTTAGACGAAGCCTCAATATAATAGATTATCCCGTGGCTACCCACTGCGTCAAGCAACAGAGGTAAATTAGCACCTGTGCCCCCTCCAAGGTATAATACTTTATCACCTTCTTTTATTTCCTCTAATAAAAATAGTTTGCTTTGCCGGTAGCTCTTTCCCAACAAGTTGGCAAGCCTGTCGTAGTATGAAGCAAAGTAATCATAGGAGTTAGGCTTCATACCCTTTGTCATCTTCGCTTCGGGCCATGGAGGCAGCGACCATTCTTAAGGTTCCAAAATCATACTTTTTGCCGTATTTTTCACGAAGAGCAGCAAGATCCCCCTTTTCCGCTTCAAGAAGCCGTTCTACTTCATTAATCGTCGCTTGGGGTAAAAATTCATGGATGCGGACTCTCCCGATTGCTATTCCCTTCGCCAGATGTCCTTTTATAGTGGACTCGGCCAAACCGCGTTTTGCGGCAATTTCTTCTATTGTATTTCCCTCCTCAGCAAGTGTATAGGTTAATTCAAAGGTTTCTCCCTTTGCTAGTTTAATAGCTGGTTGACCCTTTTCCTTTCTCTTTCGCCCCGTTTTGGTGGATGTAAATTTCGGATTGTTCTTTGCCGCCTCTTTAGCCGCCTGGGCTAAATCACTTCGAAGTTGAACAATTTTTTGAGTAGATGCCTCCATTTTTCGAATATCATCACCTTGCATAATCGCGGGGATCAACAAAGTTACCTTGCTGACCTCTCCGAGCTTTTTGACCAACAGCAAATCTATTTCAGAGAGCGCATCCAGGTAGCCTTGTGTCCTTGAGAAAAGCGCTACTTCAGCCATATGGACCAGCAGCTTTTTAAGACTATCCTTCAGAAAGTTGTAATAGTAATCACTTCCTTTTTCCAGCCGCTCCAATAGCTTATTATCTTCCCCAGATGCCAATAGCTGCAACAACTGCCGTTGAAATTTTTGCGTGTTGCTGTTCTCCGCCATAAAGGCATCCCATATGTGCTTAACTGCTTGATTCATCTCCGGATCTTCGAATTCAAGACTGTTCTGCCTTTCCCTAAAAAACTTGGAGAAAGCATGAGTTAAGTTGTTAAAGTCATACGTTTGCGTGAGCAGCCTCTCCAGATAACGTTTCTGATGAACCTGTAACAGCACTTCCAACTCAGTGTCTGAATTGGTAGTTTTAACATAAGCAACAACCTCAGGGTCATTGCCTATAGTACTTATATTGATGCGGCTTCTGAGTGCCAAGCCTTCTAAACTACGGAGGCGGCTTAGCGCCACATAAACCTGTCCTGGTGCAAAAGCATCTTCAAGGTCGACAACAGCCTTATCAAAAGTTAATCCTTGGCTTTTATGTACTGTTACTGCCCAAGCCAACTTCACCGGATATTGTTCAAAAGTGCCAACGACCTGTTCGGTAAGTTCTTTGGTCCCTTCATCCACCATATACCTTTTGTTTTCCCATACCTCTCGTGTCAGGCGGTATTCATGCTCACTGCCCGCCATCAGCACCGTGATTTCATCTTCATCAATAGATTTCACCTTTGCCATCTTACCGTTAAAAAATGCTCGCGTGCCACTTTTGTCATTCCTGACAAACATGACTTGTGCGCCTTCCTTGAGCTCCAGGGTCAATGGCAAGGGATATTGACCCTCAGGAAAATCTCCATCCACCACCGCTTCAAAACGCCAAGATTTGCCTTCCAGCGCAGCCAATTCTTTTCGATTATGCTCTTCTGCTTTATGATTATGCGTAGTGATAATAATGGAGTCTTTGAGCAAGCTGATCTGATCGGGTGTTTTATAAAAACTGTTGAGAAAGGCAATGTCCTCCTCGGTGGCACTATTATCCCTAAGATGGTTAAGGATTGTAATAAACCGGTCGTCGCTTTGACGAAAAATCCTGTCCAACTCCAAGTATACCATGCCAGCTTGCTGTAATACTTTCGCCTCAAAAAAGTGCATGCTCTTGTAAAAGCGGTTGAGCATTGGCCACTCCTCCCTCCCGACTATGGGAGGCAGTTGAAATAAGTCGCCGATCATCAAAACCTGCACCCCTCCAAAGGGTTCCTGGAAATTGCCCTTTACACTACGTAACCTATAGTCGATAGCATCCAGCATATCTGCCCTCAACATACTTACTTCATCAATGATGAGAAGATCAATGGCCTGCAGCACTTTTTTTCTGTCACTATTGAGATGCTGCTTTTTGGCCAGCGTAGATTGGGTATAAAAGCGTGCTGAATGGTGAGCGAAATGTCCATCCGGTTCTTGGGTGGGCAAATAACTTCCAAATGGCAATAAAAATTGCGAATGAATGGTGACACCATTGGCGTGGAGGGCAGCAATCCCGGTAGGCGCTACTATTACATGGGCTTTATGCGTCAGGTTGGCAAGGTTTCTCAGAAAGGTTGTTTTTCCGGTGCCTGCCTTACCTGTCAGAAAAATAGGGCTGTTTGTGCTATTGA